>JAZNUD010000001.1:0-4693 GCA_045592085.1 Acutalibacteraceae bacterium
CCCGTAATATGAAAGAATGAGAGTTCCGCTGCTGTTCTCACTCTGGCAACGGGTTGCAACAGATGATGAGCCTCTGAATTCAACACCTGCAGGAACAGTTACGGGATTTTCAAAGCGGTAAAGACCTGCAGGCAGATAAACAATTCCGCCTGTTTCTGCCGCTTCATTAAGCTTATTCTGAACCGCAACGGATGCATCGGTTTTGCCCGTTTTATCTACTGAAACAACATACAAAACTTCGGCAGGCTTTGTGTGCTTATGCTCGTAATCGGGCGTGTATGCGCTTGTATCTGCATTATAGATACGGATATTTTTGCCCTTAATTTTGCCTTCGGTTTTTACGTTTGTCAGAATCATTGCATTTTCGCCGGGGTCATATATTGCACATTCGCTGCCTTCGATAACACCGTTGCTGATGCCTGTACCCCAGGAATATTTTCTTGAAATTATGTTGCCTTCGGGAATATAAATACCGTAATCACAATCGGTTATATAAAAATCGGTAAATTCTCCGCTGAAGGTGTATCGAGTGCCTTCTTTGACAAACATTCCGTAAAGCATATCGGAAACTCTGACATCGGCAAATTCGGGCCATTCGAGGTCGCCTATTACAAGACCGCAGCCGTTTTTGCGTGTGTATTCATCAAGTTTTTGTCTTTCGGGCGCATTAAACGCCTCCCCTGCTTCGCACCAATATTCGTTTGATATATAAAGAGTTTTAACGGTATCAACATCGGCTGAATTATGCGCATTCAATCCCTGATAAAGGCAGGTTCCTTTGACGTTTTCAACCGTCAGCATTTCGTGGCACTCATAAATACCGTTTTCGCATTCCGCACTCGCACCTATTCCTCTGTAGGAATTGATGAGGGTGCAGTTTTTTATTGTCTGAAGCATATAGTCGTCGTTACCGACCACGTAAAAGGTGAACGGATAAGGTTTTACGTTATCAATGCTCTGGTTGGGATACCAGACGGTAAGACCCACTGCACCTGCACTTGCACCGACAGTAAATAAAGCAGGATTCATTGCATCGCTGCTTTCAACGTCGGCAATGATTATTGTTTCGTAGTCCCCTCCGTCATCAGGGTCCTGATAATCGCCCATCAGCGTTACAAACTGGCGGATATAAATATTGCCCGTTACTCTGTATCTGCCTGCAGGAAGCCAGACCGTACCGCCGCCGTTTACCGCACAGTCATCAATCGCCTGCTGAATAATCGCAGTAACATCGCTCTCACCGCTTGAATCGGCATTGATAACAATATCGGCAATAATAACATCATCTGTCGGATAAACAGTTTCAATTATTTGCGGTGTATGTACCTCGTTTTCAGCGAAACAGGGAACGACCGTGTTCATTGCAATTAGAATACATACCAAAAATGAAACAAACTTTTTCATAGCGTCAGCTCCTGTTTGTAATAAAAAATTTATCGCTTTCTTTCAAATTGAGCTTTGTAATTACATCCTCAAAATTTTCTTTGGCACAAGCCAATGCAGAAGTTTTGTGTGAATCGCTTCCAAGATAGAATTTGCATCCGCATTCTTTTGCAATAAAATAAGGTCTCAGAAAAATTTCTTTTTGTTCATCGCTCATATTAATTGTTTTAACATTCAATTCAATGCCGACACCCTTGCGTGAGCATTCGCCGAAAATCGAATACAAAGTTGCATCGGAAATCAAAGACAATGTTTCTGCGGTCTGATTTTTGAGTATGTGACCTGTAGTAAGATGTGCAATTCCGATTTTATGAAAAGGCAAATCCTTAACAAGCAGATTTTCAATTTTATCGGTCCAATGAAAAGCTGCTTCTTCGGGAGTTGTGATTTTTGTTCTGACGGTATTGCCGTCAAGATGCAAATGGGTTGTTGCAACAACAATAAAATCAAACGCATCGAATCTTTCCTTGCTTATTCCGAGCACGTTATTGAAATCCATATCGGTTTCGCATCCGAAAAGGAATTCAACGTCTTCATCTTCAGGTAAAGGCAAAACGGATGAAACGTAAGAAAAGCCGTGTTCGTCAATCCATTCCGCCTCACTTTCGACATTTTCATCCCAGAAATGATTGGTAAGGCAGATTCTTTTTAATCCGTTTTCTTTCGCATAGTCAAGTATAGTTTCGGGAGTCTGATTTTCGTCGCGGCAGCAGCGCGAAACAGTTGAATGAATATGAAAATCGTGGTCTGCAATATACTTCATACCGACACCGCCTTTTAAATATAAGATAATTATAATTCTCATTTCATATTATGTCAAATATACTGCGTTATTTTAATTGATTCGAGCAGCAATTCGGCAGAATAATCTGATATATAATCATCAAACAAAGAATTCAACAAAATTTTATGCCGCTGTGGCGCTGCTCGGAGAGTAGATTTTAAATAATCTCTCCGTTTTTTTGCGCGATTTAAGGAAAACAAAAAGCCAAATCCCTTGAATTATTTCGGGATTCGGCTCATATATTCATTTCCGTTTTGTTTAAGCCATTGACGGCAACGCTTATAATCGGGAAAAACTTTTTCGATTTCCGCATAGAATTTTGCGGAATGATTCATCTGTTTTCTGTGGCAGAGTTCGTGAACAACAACACTGTCAATGATTTCATCGGGCAACAAAACAAGCAGACAGTTGAAATTCAGATTGCCTTTTGACGAGCAGCTTCCCCAACGGGTTCGTTGGCATCGGATTGTGATTTTATTATAAGTCGCACCGATTTTGTCGGCATAGAATTCAACCTTTTTCGGAATAATCTCTTTTGCTTTTGCAATAAAACTTCTGATTTCTTCATTTGAATACGGCTCAATATTTTCAAGAAGTTTTTGTTTTTCAGAAAGTGATTTCAGATGCTTTTCAATCCAAACTCTTTTTGATTCAACGAATTTTTCAATGTCGTTTTGCTTCATTCTTGTCGGCGCACGAACGATAACCTCATTGGATTTTATCTGAATTGAAATTGTTTTCCGTTTGCTTTTTATTACCGTCACCTCGGCGTTTTCAAATGTCATTCAGTCACTTCCGTCACTTTAAAATTTTATAAAAGCATTTTTGAAATTCGGGCAGCCACCATTCTTTATACCCCGCTTTTGTGGGATGAATACGGTCAACAAGATAAATCTCTCGCTGCTCATCGGTAATTGAATTTATCTCACTGTTATTCCATAAATCAATTACGGTTATGTTCCATTTATTCTGAATTTTCAAAAGAAGGTCAACCATTTTTGCGTAATGATCGCTGTCATATTTTGCCTGTGTGTAAAATACAACGGGACAGCTCCACGTTTCTTTTGCATAAGCAATAATATATTCAATTGCACCTGCAACGGTCTGTGTGTCAAAGTCATTCATACTGAAGCTGTCGGAGATTTCGCCGAGCGGCATTTCTTTAGTTGCATCGTTGGTTGAAAGCTGACAGACGAATGCATCGGCTTTGATGTTCTTATCAATATTTTTCATTCGTGAAACGTAAGAATTACTTTTGATGTCAACAAGAGTTGTGCCCGAAACGGCTTCTTTGACAGCGGTGATTCCGTCGGTTTTTTCAAGAAAATCCGCAAAGCTGACACCAAGCGAACCGTAGCCGAAGGTTACCGAACTGCCGAGGAAGATAACCGTCTTTCCGTTTATCAGACTGTCGGAAACTGATGCCGTATCTTTCAAAGAATAATCACCATAATTGCCTTCATTAAAAACTCCGAGCATATTGCCGACGTAACCTCCTGCGATAATTACAAGTATCAGAATAATTAAAAGAACAATTTTAAGCTTTTTCATTTCATCACGCTTTCAGTTTTGTTAATGAAATTATATATCATTATCATGGTCAATTCAAGTGTTGCAAAAATAATCACAGGGAATTATAATGAGATTGACAAATAAGAATTAATAGGTGAGATAATGATTGTTTTGATTACCGGAGCATCGCATACAGGCAAAACAGCACTTGCCCAACAACTGCTTGAAAAATATAAATATCCATACTTGTCCATTGACCACTTGAAGATGGGGTTAATCCGCAGCGGAAACACAAAACTCACACCGATAAGTGATGATAGCGATTTGACTTCATACCTGTGGCCGATTATACGTGAAATAATAAAAACCGCTATTGAAAATAAGCAAAACTTAATTGTTGAAGGTTGCTATATCCCGTTCGATTGGCAAAAGAACTTTGACTCCGAACACCTTGAAAACATCAAGTATTACTGCCTTGTGATGAGTGAAGATTATATCAGAAACAACTTTGCTGATATTAAGAGATATGCAAATGTCATTGAAAATCGTTTAGATGATGAATGGTGTGCTTTGGAAAATGTATTGGAAGACAATGCAGAATTCTTAAAACTGGCAAAGATTCATAATGTGAATTATATTCTTATCGATGATAAATATGAAATCAACATTAGTTTATAACACAAAGCGAAAGAAAAAATAACAGGAGGAAAAACAATGGTCAAAACAACACAAAAAAATTTATGGCAAAAAATTCTGATTATTCTTATCGGCGGACTTCTGCTTGGATTTTTATGGCGTCTTCGCGGTTCGCGCGGCTGGGGTTCGGAGGCAGGCGTATTTAATGTTGGTTTTGTTTACCTGCTCTTTATCACAACCGTTATGGGTGAACGAAAAAAACTTGATTTAGGCTGGCTTTCCTTAACCGCTATGTCCTTTATTCTGACCGTTCCGAGT
>JAZNUD010000002.1:0-6723 GCA_045592085.1 Acutalibacteraceae bacterium
CCTCCGACTTGCCTGATGCTCAAAGCAAGCATTATGAGGGGGGACGAGGTAATCAGCACCGATTACTGCGTCAACGATTGCCTCATAACAAACGAAGAAAAGCAGCGTATGACCGAAATCGACGTCTCACTTGCAGGAAGCTGCTTCAACAGCTATCTGTGCGACGGCGTGCTCGTTTCAACGCCGACGGGCTCAACGGCATATTCGCTTTCGGCAGGCGGTCCGATTGTTGACCCCGAGCTTGAAAGTATTCTTATGACCCCGATTTGTCCTCACTCGCTTGTGGACAGGTCACTTGCATTCAGACCCGATGCGGTTATCGGGGTTTCGTCAGCGGAGGGTGAAACGCTCTGCCTTTCGGCTGACGGCGCAATACCGCAGAGAATCGAAAAGGGCTGCAGAGCGGAGATTTCAAGAGCGGAATTCACAGCAAACTTCATCAGAATCAAATCCGAAAATTTCATTGATATTTTATATAGAAAGCTGGCTCAGCGCCGCTGATCTGAAAGGATGAATTAAAGTGAAAAAGAAAAGACACGAAACGATAATCAGACTCATTGAGCAATACTGCCTTTCGACGCAGACCGACCTTCTCGAAAAGCTCAGGGAAGAAGGCTTTGATACCACGCAGGCGACCATTTCGAGGGATATCAAGGACCTTCGCCTTATAAAAAAGGTTGATGAGCTCGGCAGAAGCCGCTATGCGGTTGACAGCGGAGATTCGGGTGAGCTTCTCGGCAAATATAAGAGCATTTTCGGTCATTCGGTCATTTCTGCCGATTATGCAGGCAACACTCTTGTTGTAAAGTGCTATACGGGTATGGCTCAGGCTGCGTGTGCGGCTCTTGATTCAATGCATTGGGAGGGTCTTGTCGGTACTCTCGCAGGCGACGACACCATCTTTGCTCTTTGCAGAACACCCGAGCTTGCCGCAAAAATGCAGGAAGCTATCAATGAAATCATCGGTTAAGGAATAAAACTATGTTAGTCGGTTTAAAAATTGAGAACATCGCCGTTATTGAGAGCGCAAGCATCGCTTTCGATAAGGGTCTTAATATTCTGACGGGCGAGACCGGTGCAGGTAAATCGATTGTAATCGACTCAATCAACGCCGTTCTCGGTGAGCGTACCTCAAGGGAGCTTATCCGCACGGGAACGGAAAATGCCTCGGTTTATGCCGAATTCAGCGACGTTTCGCCCGCCGTCGGGGCTGTTCTCGATGAAGCGGGAATCGAAAGAATGCCCGATAATTCCCTGACCCTCAGCCGCAAGCTGAGTGCGTCGGGCAAGAATTCGTGCAGAGTCAACGGCTGTGCCGTAACCGTTTCGATGCTGAAGGAGATAGGCTCGCTGCTGATAAATATTCACGGTCAGCACGATAATCAGTCGCTTCTTTCGCCCGAAAAGCATTGCGGTTTCATTGATAAGCTTGCCGAAAACGAGGAGCTCCGCAAGAATTACAGACGGGTATTTACTTCTCTTGTTTCGGTCAAGAAGGAGCTTGATGCGCTCTATGATTCCCGTGACGAAAAGGCATCAAGGCTTGATTATCTGAATTTCCAGATTGAGGAGATTACCGCCGCCAACGTCAGAATCGGTGAAAGGGACGAGCTTACAAAGGAGAAAACACTGCTCTCTAACAGCGGCAAGGTTGTCAAGGCGTTGCAAAGAGCCTATGCGGCTCTTTCGTCTGACGGCGGTATTCTTGCATTGCTTGAGGAATGCGCAGGTGATGCGGAAACAGCCGCAAAATATTATTCCGAGGCTGAAAAAACGGCTCTCGGAATCAGAGGGGCATCTTATGAGCTCGCAGATTTTTCGGCAGAGCTCGGCAGACTCAAGGACAGCTTTGATTATAACCCTGCAAGGCTTTCGGAGATTGATGAGAGGCTTGATTTCCTCTACAGACTTTCAATGAAATACGGTGCAGAGGAAAGCGATATTCTCGCTTACCTCGAAAAAATACAAAAAGAAAAATCCGAAATTGAAGTTTCGGATGAAAGGATAGGTGAGCTTGAGGAGCGTCTTTTTGCTCTCTCCGATGAGATAAAGGTGCTTTCAGCCGAGCTTACCGAAAGCAGAATGACTGCCGCAAGGGCATTTGAGAAAGCCGTCAAGGCGGAGCTTGAATTCCTTGATATGCCTAAGGTTGAGTTTGTTGTTGACCGCAAGGCAACAGCGCTTACTTCAAAGGGTGCTGATGCAATTGAATTTCTCATCAGCGCAAACCCCGGTCAGGAACCGAGGCCCATTGCAAAAATCGCATCGGGCGGCGAACTGTCAAGAATTATGCTTGCAATCAAAAACGTGCTCTCTGATAAAGATGATATCGGTACGCTCATTTTCGATGAAATTGATGCAGGTGTAAGCGGCTCGGCGGCAGAGAAAATTGCGCTCAAGCTCTGGCAGGTGTCAAGGGGAAGGCAGGTTATCTGCGTAACCCACCTTGCACGTATTGCGGCACAGGCGGACAGACATATGAAAATCTCGAAATCCGTTGAGGATTCAAAAACCTATACGAGCATCACTCCGCTTGATAAGGAGCAGAGGGCGGCTGAAATTGCAAGGATTACCGCAGGTGACTCCCTGACGGCTCTCCAACTTGAAACGGCAAGAGAAATGCTTGAAACGGCAGAAAAAGGAAAAGGTGAATCGGTATGAAGATAGGTGTATGCTGCGGTACTGATGTTGAAAAAATGAAATATATCAAGGCCGTCGGCTATGATTATGCGGAATCGCATTGCCAGGAAATCGCAAAGGCCGACGATGAAAAAATAGAGTCACTCAAAGCAGTCGGACTTCCGATTCTTGCCGCAAACTGCTTTATCTCCCTTCGTGTTGTAGGCGAAGAAAAGGATGGAGCGGCGATTGCGGATTATCTTGAGAAGCTTTTCTCAAAAGCAAAGCGTCTCGGACTTTTATATCTCGTTTTCGGCTCATCGGCGGCAAGAAGAATTCCCGAAGGAATGAGCCTTGAACAGGGCAGAGCGGAAATTGTTGATTTCCTTAAAAATCTTGTTGTGCCCGTCGCAGAAAAATATGATATTCCCGTTGCAATCGAGCCGTTGAGACCTGAGGAATGCAACGCAATCAATACGGTTGCAGACGGTGTTGAAATCGCAGAAAAGGTCGGCTCGCCTTATATCAGGGTGCTTGCCGACGTTGCGCATATGTACGTGCAGAATGAGCCGATGGGAAGCCTTCTTGAATATAAAGGTTGGCTGATTCACGCTCATACGTCAAATCCCGCCCCTGCACCCGAAACGGGCAAGAAAAGGATTTACCCTGCGTCAGACGATGCATTCAGCCAGAAAAGCTTTTTCGAGCCACTGAAGGCGGTTGGCGTTGAAACCTGCTCAATTGAGGCGGAGGTTATTGACTTTGAGCAGGATGTCAAAAATGCCTATGAGATTCTTAAGGATTTAAGGTAAAAAAGAAGCTTGGTAAAAATGAAATTGTTCTCTTTTCAGACGATGCTATTCTTGAATTGACGAGAAAAGAGCCCGGCAACATATTATTTTTCGCTTGATAAGTCGGATTATTCTTATGAAAATTCACCTCATCCCGGCATTGCGGATCATATGATTATTGCGGAGGAATGGCTGAAGGCAACAAGTGAATTATAAGGAGGATATTTTTATGAAAACAAAAAATATAATTCCGATGATTTTTACTTTGGCGGCAATTATTCTTGAAATCCTGCCCTTTGGAGCAAAATTAACTTTTGCACTTGACGAAGGCAAAACTCAGGAAAAGCTTTTCAGCTATTTCAGCCTGACGCCTTACGGCTATGCAAATTTCCTGCCGTTTATTACGGCGGTTTTAACCTGTGTACTGTTCATTCTGGCATTGATAATTCTTATCAGGGATTTCGCAGGGGTGAAAAAAGCCTTCAAGATTATTGTGATTATCAATTTTGCCCTTGCAAGTGCATCGTTTGCCTTTATGAATTTCACGGTTACGGCGGCGCTTATTTCGTTGATGATCGCTTTTTCCTGGTTCAGTGCGCAGCTTGCATATAAGGCTTGACAAAACATATTTTAATATTGTATAATAAATTTTAATGGCAATGACGGAAAGAAGTAACCGTGTCAGCAGCTTCAGAGAGTTCCCGGTCGGTGAAAGGGGATAGCGTGCGGCGTGTGAAATACATTCCCGAGCCGCTTTGCTGAAAATCGCAGTAGGCAAAGCCGTGTGCGCACGTTAAAGCGCAGGGTAACAGATTTACCCGCCGAGGAGTATGCCGTGAGGTATGCTCAAGCAAGAGGTGGTACCGCGTTAATTCGCCCTCTGTCAGCAATGGCAGAGGTTTTTTTATTTCAGTTATCATTTATCGAAAGGATGTTTTAATAATGCAGATTTATGAAGAGCTTGTCGCAAGAGGTCTTATTGCGCAGGTAACAGACGAAAAAGAAATCAGAGATCTTATCAACAACGGCAAGGCGGTTTTCTATATCGGATTTGACCCCACTGCCGACAGCCTCCACGTAGGTCACTTTATGGCTCTTTGCCTTATGAAGAGACTCCAGATGGCAGCCAACAAGCCCATTGCTCTTCTCGGCGGCGGCACAGGTATGATCGGTGACCCCTCGGGCAGAAGCGACCTTCGTCAGGTTATGACAAAGGAAACTATTCAGCACAACGTTGAATGCTTCAAAAAGCAGATGAGCCGTTTCATCGAGTTCGGCGAAGGCAAGGCAATGATGATCAACAATGCCGACTGGCTTCTCGACCTCAATTACGTTGAAGTTCTCCGTGAGGTCGGTGCTTGCTTCTCTGTTAACAATATGCTCCGTGCAGAATGCTACAAGCAGAGAATGGAAAAGGGTCTTTCATTCCTTGAATTCAACTATATGATTATGCAGGGCTATGACTTCTATCATCTCTTCAAGGAATACGGCTGCAATATGCAGTTCGGCGGCGACGACCAGTGGTCAAATATGCTCGGCGGCACAGAGCTTATCAGAAAGAAGCTCGGCAAGGACGCTTATGCAATGACAATCACTCTTCTCCTCAACTCCGAGGGCAAGAAGATGGGCAAGACTGCTTCGGGCGCAGTGTGGCTTGACCCCGAAAAGACTTCTCCCTACGAATTCTATCAGTACTGGCGTAACGTTGCAGATGATGACGTTCTCAAGTGCATCCGTATGCTCACATTCCTTCCTCTTGAAGAAATCGATGCTATGGATTCGTGGGAAGGCAGCCAGCTCAACACCGCCAAGGAAATTCTTGCTTTCGAGCTCACAAAGCTCGTTCACGGCGAGGAGGAAGCAACCAAGGCACAGGCTGCAGCAAAGGCTATCTTCAGCGGTGCGGCTGACCTTGACAATATGCCCTCAACAGCACTTACGGATGCTGATTTTAACGACGGCGTTATCGATATTCTCGATATCCTTATGAAGGCTGAAATCACAAAGTCAAGAGGCGAAGGCAGAAGACTTGTTCAGCAGGGCGGTATTTCGGTTGACGATGCAAAGGTAACCGATTTCGCAATGAGCTTCACTCAGGATGCCCTTAAGGCTAACCCCATCGTTGTTAAGAAGGGCAAGAAAATTTTCCATAAGATTGAGGCATAACAATGGCTCAGACCGAAAACAGCTATGCCGTTTTTCTTGATATCGACGGCACTCTGATATCCGACAGCTTCCGGATTCCGCAGGCGAATCTTGATGCCATCGATGCTGCAAGAGCACTCGGACACAAGGTGTTTATCAATACGGGCCGCTCTTGGGGAAACATTCCTCTTGAATTGCGTGAGCAGTTCAACATTGACGGCGTTATCGCAGGCAGCGGAGCAATGATTATCATTGACGGTGAAACGGTTTATAAAAGAAGCTACGATTCCGAAACCGTCAGAAAAACTGCAGAATATTTCTTTGAAAACCGTGATTGCTGGTGTGTTTTTGAGGGTCTCAAAACAAACTATATCATCGCAAACGCAGGCTATAAAGTCCGTGACGGCAGGCAGATTGAGCTGAAATCAATCGATGACCTTGAGCTTTTTCTTCCCGATGAAGAAATTCAGGTTATCGCCGCAGGCGAGCACGTGCCCGATGAATTTATGGCTCGGTTTAAGGATGAAATGTCCTTTTTCGTTATGCGCACCTACGTTGACTTTGTCATCAAGGGCTGCGGTAAGGCGAATGGAATCGAAACGGTGCTTGAGCTTACGGGCATTGCGAGAGAGAATACAATCGCAATCGGTGACAGCAGCAACGACCTCGAAATGCTTGAGTTTGCAGGCATCAGCGTTGCTATGGGCAATTCGCAGGAGCATATTCTGGGGGTTGTTGACTACGTAACCGATACCGCTGAAAACGCAGGCGTCGCAAAAGCAATCCGAAAATATCTTTTTTAAAAACAACGGGGCGGATTTTGAATCCGCCCCGTTTTACAGTTGATATTGTGGTATGATTTAAAGAATAACAATTGGCATATAGGTTAAATTTTAATCGTTTTGTATGGATTGATTGTTTTATGCGGTTTGATTATTGTTCATCGGCGGCATAGTGCCGTTGCCGAAGGGGTTAATACCGTTGGGCGGAGGTGCCGGAAGTTCGCCGTTAACAGTAGGCATCTGACCGTTGAAATTTGGAGGCAACTCACCGTTGAATTCAGGAAAATCTCCGTTTGTTTCGGGAGGTTTCGGTTGAGTTGTTGGAACATCTTCGTTCGGAATGCTTGTTGTTTCCTCATCAGGTTCGGTTGTTTCGGGATTTTTCT
>JAZNUD010000003.1:0-42895 GCA_045592085.1 Acutalibacteraceae bacterium
GATTCACGAGGAATGCAGCAGCGGTCCCTGGAAAACAATAACAATCAACGAAAACGATTACGCAAACGTATTCCCGTTACAATGATGATGAATATGAATAATTCCGAAAAAATCAATTATATCTGCAAAATCCTTGAGGAAAACGGCATCCCGTTTTCAAAGCTGGAGCATCCCGCGGTTTCGAGCATCGAGGAGTGCCGCCTGATTGAAGCTGATATCGGAGGAGAAATCTGCAAAAACCTTCTGCTGCGCAACACACCCGGTACGGCATATTTTCTGCTTTCAATGAAGGGTGACAAGCCGTTTGTCACAAAAGAGGTTTCAAAAAAGCTCGGCTCATCAAGGCTTTCATTTGTTTCAGCGGACGAAATGCTTGCCCTGACGGACACAGCACCGGGTTCCCTGGGAATAATGAGTCTGCTTTTTGATAAAGAAAAGAAGATTGCTTTTGCAGCAGACAAAGATTTGCTTGAAAACGAATTTTTCTGCTGTCACGCAGGAATCAATACCTGCACGTTGAGAATGGAAACGTCAGACGTTTTTGAAAAGCTTCTTCCCCTGCTCGGGGTTGAGGTAAATATTATTGAAATATAAGCAAAAGGACTGCACCGATAGGTACAGTCCTTAATTATTTTACTTCTTTTCCATATATTTTCTGACGATCTTGAGGGTTGTTGTTCTGGGGAATGCTTCGTCGCGAATCTTGATTTTGTTGATATTCTTGAAAGAGGGCATCTTGCGGTTGAACGCGTCAACGTCAGCCTTGATTCTCTCTCTTGCATCGGGATATTCCTTTTCGTCAAGGAAGAATTCGGCAACGATTTTCTTATCCTCTTCATAAACAAGAACTTCAGCTACGTAATCAATCATCATCAGCTTGTCCTCAAGCTCTTCGGGAGAAACGTTCTTACCGTTTGAAAGAACGATAAGATTCTTCTTTCTGCCAACCATAAAGAGGAAGCCGTCTTCGTCGATTCTGCCGTAGTCACCGGTCTTGAACCATTCGCCGTCGAATGCCTCTGCTGTTGCTTCGGGCTCGCCGTAATAACCAACCATTACGTTTGTGCCCTTAACGTAAATTTCGCCAACGCCTTCGTCATCAGGCTCGTTGATTTTGATTTCGCAGCAGCCGATGGGCGTACCTACGCTGCCGGGCTTGAACTTGCCGGGTCTGTTGCAGGTGATTGCAGGCGAGCATTCGGTGAGACCGTAGCCGTTGAAAACGTCGATACCAAAATCACGCATACCCTCTTCGTATTTGGGGTCAAGGGTTGCGCCGCCGCAGATAATCATATTGAGGTTGCCGCCGAGATTATCAAGAATGGTCTTGAAAATCTTGCGTCTTTTATCAATACCGAGCTTCATAAGGAAACGGCTGATTTTAAGACCCTTCTTAAGAGTTTCCTCTCTGCCTGTTTTTCTTGCCGTTTTCCAGATTCGGTCGTAAATTGTTTCAACAACAAGCGGAACACCCGAGAAATTATAAGGCTGGATTTTCTTGAGGTCGCTCTGGATTGTTTTGATGCTTTCGCACATATATCCCCACTCAATAACGATGTAGGTTGCAAAAAGTGCGCTCAGCCATGCAAAAGTGTGGTTAAGCGGAAGGAAGCCGATTACGTGCTTACCTGAGATGCAGCGGCAGGATGCAGAGCAGTCGCTGGCGATATTCTTATGGGTAAGCATAACGCCCTTGCTCTTACCTGTTGTGCCCGAAGTATAAACAACGCTTGCGAGATCCTCGGGCTTGACTTCAGCATCAACAAAGCCTCTTTCACCTGCGTCATAAATTTCGTAGCCCTTCTGAAGATAGGTCGGGAATTCATCGGTGCAGAAATAATGCTTGACGGGCATATCGGGATTCTTCTTGAAATCCTCAACCATATCGCTGAACTTGCCGGTATAAACGAGCACGTCGCAATCGCAGCGAATGAGCTGGTCGGCAATGTCATCATAAGGCAGCTTGCAGTCCATCGGAACAGATATGTAACCGCCGACGATACAGGAATAATATGCAATCAGCCACTCAGGGCAGTTTTCGCCGACGATGGCAATTTTTTCATGATTTTTGAGACCGAGAGAATAAAGATACGTTCCGAAGCCGCAAAGCTCTCTCCAAGTGTCATTATAGGTTTTTTCGTGGTCAATACCGTTTCTGACGAACATATACTGTCTTTTGTCACCGCCCCTTTCGGTACCCGTAACAACTATTTCTTTAAGTGTTTCGTACTCGGGGATTTCAACGGTTACAGCATTCTTGTGAATCTTTTTCATATTTTGTCCCTCAATTTTCCGTTTAATTATTATTTATTTATTAAAAATTAAACATTTCGATTGATAATAACATAATTTTTAAAAAATTTCAACATTTTTCTCTTGCTTTTTGCCAGTCAATATTATATTATTGTTTGGAATAGGGGTAATTTTAACATTTTTATAACAAAAAGGAGATTATTAATGAAAATATTTATTATTTGTCTTATGGCATGGGCAACAGCTCAGCTGCTTAAGGTCATTATAAATACTGTAACATATTTTATCAGAAAAAGCAAAGGCAAAGAAACCAAAAAGGTTACTTTCAGCACCTTCCTCAAGCTCGGCGGTATGCCCAGCTCCCACACCGCAACCGTTATTGCGCTTTCTGCTTCGCTGGCGTTTACCGAGGGCTGGAACTCGCCCATCTTTGCGGCAAGCGGCGTTTTTGCATTCATCACTATGTTTGATGCCGTCAAAGTCCGTCTGCCCGTTGAAAAGCTGACCGAAGCTTTCAATGCTCTCCAGAACAAGGTCTCGGGAAAAGAAGCTGAAGAGGTTAAAAAGGTTGAGGGTCACACAATCCCCGAAATCATCGGTGGTTTCGTTGTCGGTGCACTCATCTCCTTCATTATGGTAAAAGTCGTCGGCTTCCTCGGATAAATGAAAGGTTACGTAATTTCGTCAATTGACGTTAACGGAATCAGCGAAGAAACGCTGAGAAGTCATTTCGCCGTTATGGACGAGAAAAAGAAAGCCGAAATTCTTTCTCTGCCGTCCGATGTCAAAAAGAAGCAAAAAATTGCCGCCGATATGCTTTGCAGGCGTATGATTTCCGAAAAATGCGGCATATCTCCCGAAAGCGTTGTTTTTGCAAAAAACGAAAACGGCAAGCCCTATGCCGTAAATGCAAACGTTTTTTTCAGCATCAGCCACAGTGCGGACACCGTTGTCTGTGCAGTTTCCGAAAACGAAATCGGCATTGATATCGAAAAAGTCAGAAGCATCCGTCTTCGGGTTGCCGAAAAATTCGCAACCGATTCCGAAATCGGATATATCGGAGAAGATATCAGCCGTTTCTTTGAAATCTGGACATTGAAAGAGGCATTTTTCAAGTGCAAAGGCACGGGACTCGGCGCGGATATAAAATCCGTCAGCTTTGAAATCTCCGAAGGCAGCGTCTCCTGCTCCGAAAACGGATACACACTCTTTTTTGAAGAAATAATTGACGGATACAAGTGTTCCGTCTGCATAAAATAATAAGCTTCCTGCCATGCAGGGAGCTTTCTTACGGCAAAATACAATATATAATAGAGGAATCTGATGGATACAATAAAGAATTTTATCTCCGAGAACGGAGCAGTTTACATCATTTCGCAGGTTATCAGCATTATTGCAACCTTCTTTCTGCTTTTCTCATATCAGCAGCGCACACATAAGCGCATCGTATGCATGCAGGCTGTTGCAGGTCTGCTTTTCGGCACACACTATCTGATGCTCGGTGCATACGAAGGAATGATGTGTAATTATATAGGTATGGTAAGAGGTATCGCTTATTCTTTCCGCACGAAATCAAAGCTTGTTGACTCCCCCGTTTGCCCCTGCATCTTTGCAGCGCTTTTCGGAATCAGCGGATTTTTCACCTACACCTCACCGTTTTCTCTGCTGCCCACGGTTGCGATGATGATATCATCATTCGTGCTCTGGAACATCAAAGCACAGCAGCTTCGTGCACTCACGTTACCCACATCGGTTATGTGGCTTATTTACAATGCATCCTGCGGTTCGGTTGCCGCGGTCGGCACGGAAGTATTGGGTATTATTTCAATATTTATCGGTCTTTTCAGATTCAGAAAGAAAAAGGGAAAATAATCATTTTCAGCGTATCTTCGGATGCGCTGAATTTTTTTAAAATTTTTTTCAAAAACCTATTGACAAAATGCAAATCCGCAGATATAATAATGATAACGATTATCAATATCGAATTCAAACGAAGGGAGGAGCTGTTATGACAAAGCACAGCCGACAGCGAGATGCAGTCTATCAGAATCTTTGTATGAGAACCGATCACCCCACTGCCGAAGATGTTTATATGTCATTGAAAGCGGAGATGCCCGCACTGAGCCTTGCAACGGTTTACAGAAACCTTGCACTGCTTGAAAGCGAAAACAAAATCATCCGGATAGGCTCGGGAGGCACCGCAAGATACGACGGCAACATCTCTCCTCACTATCACGTCACCTGCCTCGAATGCGGCGGAGTCCACGATATTTTTATGGATGACGATACACTTTGCAAAAAGGCAGAAAAACATTTCGGCGGAAAGATTCTTTCTCACACTGTAATGTTCACGGGCTACTGCCCCGAATGCTCCGAAAAGCTCGGATAATCAATCAGTCAATTTTTTAAAATTTAAAACTTATATTATTGGAGGAAAAAAATTATGAAAAAGTATGTATGCAGCGTTTGCGGTTATGTTCACGAAGGTGATTCAGCTCCCGAAAAGTGCCCCCAGTGCGGCGTTCCTGCTTCAAAGTTCAATGAGCAGTCAGGCGAAATGACTTGGGCAGCAGAGCACGTTCTCGGCGTAGCACAGGGTGTTGACCCCGCAATCATCGAAGGCCTCAGAGCCAACTTCATGGGCGAATGCACAGAGGTTGGTATGTACCTTGCAATGGCAAGAGTTGCTCACAGAGAAGGCTACCCCGAAATCGGTCTTTACTGGGAAAAGGCAGCTTATGAAGAGGCTGAACACGCTGCAAAGTTTGCAGAACTTCTTGGCGAAGTTGTAACCGACAGCACAAAGAAGAATCTCGAAATGAGAGTTGAAGCTGAAAACGGCGCAACAGCAGGCAAGTTTGACCTTGCAAAGATGGCTAAAGAGCAGGGTCTCGACGCTATCCAGGATACCGTTCACGAAATGGCTCGTGACGAAGCAAGACACGGTAAGGCATTTGCAGGTCTTCTTGCAAGATATTTCGGTTAATTCCCCTACCCTATAAACAAACAGACGGAGCAGAAAAATCTGCACCGTTTTTTCTTTTTATTCAGTTACAGATAAACTGTATTTGTATTCACACTTATCAAAGGAAAAGCCTTCTCCAAAAGACGAATCATACGATTCAAGATTTTCACAGAATCCGAAATTTACCGTGCAAGCAGTATATGATTCTAACAACTCGTTGGGAATATGCGCGTATAAATAATAAGTTCCCGTACCAAAAGGACTTATTTTACCCTGCATATCTTCTCCGTTCTGAATATACATTTTAAAATCATAATTATATTTATCATCAAAACAGATATTTCCCCAAATGCAATCGTTACTTTTAAATACGTTGCCTATTGAATCGGTATGAATATTTTTTATCTCACCGCTTAAATAAGCAACTTTCTTTCCTTCTGCAACCTCACCGAGAATCACGTTATCTCCACGGGTGTTGACTTCACAAACCAGCCTTTCAACAACCTTAAACTCGTTAAACGTCATTTCCATAAATTCTGTTTTTACGGTATCGTTTAAAGTAACAGTTGTGATATCAGTAACATCTGAAATTTTGTCTTTTTCTGTTGCGTCAGAAGATTTGCTTTCTGTAACATCGGATGAATCGCCGCTTACTGATGTATCGGCATCAGAGTTGCAAGCGGCAAAAGATAAACACATAACAACAGCTAAAAATACTGAAAGAAATTTCTTCATAAAAATACCTCTCTTCGTTTTTTAGTTATTATAAACCCTCTTTTGACTTGTGTCAATAGCGTAATGCGATTTTTACAAGGTTTATTGTTTGTATAAATCACCATAAAATATAATTAGAAAGTATTTGAGGGTGATGAGTTGAAACAGGAATACAAAGATCTTTATGAAAAATTCGGGCTGAACGTTGTGTTTTACCGAAAAAGAAAAAAGCTGACCCAGCTTCAATTGGCTGAGCTCGCAGATATTGACAGAAGTCATATCAGCGCAATTGAGCTGGGCAAGGTCGGTGTATCGTTTGACGTTATCTTCAAGCTTTGCGAGGTGCTTGAAATAACGCCGAAGGAATTGTTTGATTTCAGATAATCAAAAACGGAGCAGGTTTTCGCCTGCTCCGTTTTTGATATATAATATTTTACCTTATTCATCAGTTTCCCTGAATACGGTGATTCCGAGAATCTTGATCTCAAACCCGTCAATATACGGCTTTACACCCTCGAAATTCGGTGCGTGCTGATGGATTTTTGTGACCTCATAAACCAAGGATTTATACCTGACGCTTCCGCCGTCTTTTAAATTCATACGAATCGGAGTAAAGAGCACCAGCAAAACAACAACAGCGGCAATTACCGCAAGTTTCTTCGTTTTCACAGAATCACGCTCCTTTTAATGAACTGCCGTTACTTTTTCTTCTTGCTTTTCGGTCTTATTCTTCTTACCGATTTCAAGAATAATCCTGAAGATGAATCCGCCGACAACCGCACCGAGGAAACCTGCAATAAGGTCGGTCATCGTATCAAAAAGCGGAAACTGGTCTGCGTGGGGGTTGATTACAGCTGCAAGGATCGTTTCGGGAGTAACACTGTGACCCTGTGTGTTTGAGGTCATAATCGCATCGAAAACGAACTCATATATTTCCCAGAAAACCGCAGCAAAGCAGGAAAGTCCGAATCCGCTGATTGTTTTTATGTTGATATCGAATTTATCCGCGCTTGACGGTGCAAGTGCTTTTGCAAGGTCATAGCCTACAAAAACACAGACTATGCCGCTGAAGAAGTGTACGTAGAAATCGAAGGCTTCTATTTTATCGTAAAAATTCTGATAGTTGCCGAGATACGACGTCAGCAGCACCATCAGCGCCGCAACGGTCTGATTATGGTGACTGAGTCTTGCGAAAAAACACCATTTTCTCGGCAGAATGTGAAATTCGGGCAAAACGAAAAGCAACGCTGTATTCGCCCACATCTGCAGAATCAAGTGACCCGTATCACCGCTGTCCATACAGTCAACCGACCCGACAAACATCAGAACTCTCACAAGCCACCAGAATGCATATTCTATCGGGCCGATTTCCCTCTTAAGCCCGGATAATTCAAACTTAATTTTTCCTCTTATTCTTTCGGTCAGGTTTGACATTTTCACATCCCCCTTTGCAGGATGATTACTATAACAGCTTCATTCTGTTACGAATACAATATATCATCAAATGAATTTTTTATCAACAGATTATGCATATCTGTATTAATATTGTAATAATTCTTAACTATTTTGTAACCTTTTACAAAAAAACACAAAATTTTGCAAGATTTGAAAATAACTCTTGCAAAATTCGGCATTATATAATAGAATATAACCTGTTCACGATAATTTTTCGGAGGTATTCAGAAATGGAAATGCAAATTCCCGTTTTCAGCAAGTCACAGCTCACGGAGCGTCTTGCGGCACTTAATGAAGAATACAATTCATATAAAGCGCTCGGTCTTAAGCTCGATATGTCCAGAGGTAAGCCCGGCGCAGACCAGCTTGAGCTGACAAACGAGCTCATCGCCCCCGAGCTTCTCGGAGATTTCAAGGCATCAAACGGCTTCGATGTTCGCAATTACGGTATCCTTGACGGTATCCCCGAATGCAAGAATCTCTTCGCGGAAATTCTTGACGTGCCTGCGGATAACGTCATCGTATTCGGCAACGCAAGCCTTACTATTATGTATGATTATATTGCTCAGTGTATGCTTTTCGGCGCAGGTGCAGAGCCCTGGAGCAAGCAGGAAGGAATCAAATTCCTCTGCCCCGTCCCCGGTTATGACAGACACTTTGCAATCCTTGAGCATTTCGGAATTGAAATGATAAACGTTCCTACAGACGAAAACGGCCCCGATATGGCTGTGATTGAAGAGCTTGTCAAGGACGAAAAGGTCAAGGGCGTTATCTGCGTACCGATGTATTCAAACCCTGCAGGAATTACTTATTCTGACGAAACGGTCCGCCGCTTCGCAGCACTGAAGCCTGCCGCAAAGGATTTCAGAGTTATCTGGGATAATGCATACTGCGTTCACCATATCGGCACTCCCGACAAGCTTCTCAACATCTTTGAAGCCTGCAAGGAATTCGGCACGGAAGATTATTTTATCGAGGTTACCTCAACCTCAAAAATTTCATTCCCCGGCGCAGGCGTTGCAGCTCTTGCCGCTTCATCAAACAACGTTGCGGCCATCAAGAGCAGAATGACCGTTCAGACAATCGGTTACGACAAAATCAATCAGCTCCGCCACGCTAACTATTTCAGAAATAAAGCAGGCGTTGATGCTCATATGTTAAAGCACGCTGAAATCCTCAAGCCCAAGTTTGACGCTGTTCTTTCCGCATTCGAAAAGAATCTTGCAGGCAAGGGCATCGCATCCTGGACCGTACCCAACGGCGGCTATTTCATCAGCCTTGACGTTTACAACGGATGCGCAAAAGGAACGGTTGCTCTTTGCAAGGAAGCGGGCGTAACCCTTACCGGCGCAGGCGCAACCTACCCCTACGGCAAGGACCCCGAGGATAAAAATATCCGCATTGCCCCCACCTTCCCGTCAAGGGATGAACTCTGCAAAGCGGTTGAGATTCTTTGCATCTGCGTCGAAATCGCCGCAATCGAAAAGATTCTCGAAAAATAAAATCCGATTTTCAAAGGAACGGTGCTTCTGCCGTTCCTTTTTCTATTATCATTTTAGGCAAGACCGCTTTAAATAATTCATAAAAATAACAATAATTGTGAATCTCTATAAAGTTTTATTTTTCTGTTGATTTTTGATTAAATAGGCTTTATTATATATTTGACAAAATAAAATAACAGAGGTTGTTTAAATGACGGTATTCAATATTTTTACACTTCTCGGCGGCCTCGCTTTTTTCCTTTTCGGTATGTCAACAATGTCAGGCGGTCTCGAAAGAGTTGCCGGCGGTAAGCTTGAGAGGATTCTCGGCAAGATGACGGACAAACCGATAAAGGGTCTGCTCCTCGGCGCAGGCATAACCGCAACGATTCAGTCGTCCTCTGCGGTAACCGTTATGCTGGTCGGTCTTGTAAACTCGGGCATTATGAAGCTGGGACAGTGCGTCGGCGTTATTATGGGCTCCAACATCGGTACCACCGTTACTGCGTGGATTCTTTCCCTCGCAGGTATCGACAGCGACAATTTCTTTATCAGCCTGCTCAAGCCTTCGTCATTCTCTCCGCTTGTTGCACTTGCGGGCATCATAATGATGATGGTTTCAAAGAAAAACCGTACTAAAGATATCGGTTCAATTATGATGGGCTTTGCCGTTCTTATGTACGGTATGGAGCTTATGAGCGGAGCTATGGACCCCCTTGCAGACAGCCCCGAATTTGCCAGATTTATGGTAATGTTCTCCAATCCCCTGCTCGGCGTTCTTGTCGGCGTTGTTATGACCGCAATTATCCAGAGCTCATCCGCAACCGTCGGTATCCTTCAGGCTCTTTCGATGACGGGCGGCATTTCATTCGGGATGGCAATTCCGATTATCATGGGTCAGAATATCGGTACCTGCGTTACGGCACTTATTTCAAGCATCGGCGTCAGCAAACACGCAAAAAGAGTATCCGCAGTTCACGTTTATTTCAACCTCATAGGTACAGCAATCTGGCTTTCGGCATATCTCATTCTTAATTCAATTTTCAATTTTACATTCAGCAGCATGGCAATCGACCCGGCCGGTGTCGCCATCGTTCACTCGATTTTCAACGTCGCAACAACCGTTCTTCTATTCCCCTTCTCAAGGTTTCTTGAGAAGCTGGCAGTCAAAACCGTTAAGGAAAAGACAAACAAAAACAAGGGCGTTTTCCTCGACGAGAGACTCCTTGCCACACCGTCTCTTGCAGTTTCACAGTGCCGTGAATACACCTCTCAGATGGCTCGCCTTTCAGCGGATATGCTTCTGCAATCCGTTGCGCTGATTGAAAACTTCAGCCAGAAAACCGCAGATAAGCTCATTGAGGACGAGCAGAAGCTCGATGATTACGAGGATAAGCTCGGCACCTTCCTCGTAAAGCTTTCGGGCAGCCAGCTTTCCGATGAGGACAGCCACACGGTATCAACCCTGCTTCACACAATCGGCGATTTTGAAAGAATCGGCGACCACGCCCTCAACATCGTCAATGCTGCGCAGGAAATTCACACAAAAGAGATTTCCTTCTCATCTCAGGCAACCGCAGAACTCAAGGTTGCCATCAATGCAATTTCCGAAATTACCGGTCTTACGGCAGACGCCTTCTGCTTCAACAACACCTCGCTTGCTCTTGAGGTTGAGCCCCTCGAACAGGTTGTTGACGGAATGGTTGACGAAATCAAGAGCCGTCACATTGCAAGACTTACGGGCGGCAACTGCACAATAGAGCTCGGCTTCGTGCTTTCAGACCTGCTGACAAACTTTGAGAGAGTCAGCGACCACTGCTCCAACATTGCGGTTTGCGTGCTCCGAATTCACGACTCTGTTTTTGATGCTCACGAATACCTTAACAACTACAAAACCGAAGGCGGAGAGCAATTCACAAAATCTTTCGAAGGCTATGCAAAGAAACACAGACTCCCCGAATTCAAAACGAAAGGAAACTGATAAAAATGAAAAAAATAATTGCTGTTTTTGCAGCTCTTGCAATCATATTCTCGCTTGCATCCTGCGTATCAAAGCCCGTTATTCAGGAAACAACAACCGCAACTCCCACAGAAGCTCCTGCCACAGAGCCCGTAACGCTCGACTCATCATTCAGCAGCTTCGGCTCAAAGACCGATTACAAGCACGCCTGCTATCTTGAAATCGTTCAGAAGGACGGCAGCGCAACGAAATACGGCGTATATGCCAAAGAGGACAGCCTCGGAAAATCCCTTTCATCTATGGGAATCATCGCCGGTGAGGAAGGCCCCTACGGTCTTATGATAAAGTCCGTACTCGGTACAGAGCACGTCTATGAAACCACAGGTTACGTCTGGATGATTTACGTTAACGGTGAGCAGGCACAGACTGGAATTGACTCAATTATGATTGAGGACGGCGCAACCTACACCCTTAAAGTTGAAACGTTTTAAATTAAGAAATGACGGAATTTATCCCAAATTCCGTCATTTTTCCATTTTTATGTTGATTTTTCACACTAATTCTGCTATCATATTTTTGCTTTTCAATTAAATAAAAGGAGACGGTAAAATGCAGATCAATTTTATCGACTGGGTATCATTCAAGGATATCCCGCTGTTTGACGGTGCCATGACCCTTGCAGAATATTGCGCACAGTATTCTGCAGTACAGACAAACTGGGTTTACACAATCGCAGCAATAGTCGGTATTCTCACGCTCATTATCACCAAAAACAAAAAGTGGTATTGGTACATTTTCCTTGTGCTCTATTCCGTTATGTCAGTAACGTCTGTCGGTATGCACACGGCTGATTACGGCGAATTCGAGCCATTCAAAATGACAACCAAGCTTCTCGCAAGCTACGTTGATATGTCGCTCACCGAGCTGACGGTATGGTGGGGCGCCTGCTGCGCGGCAATGGAATTCCATCCGGGCAAAAACAAAAAGCGCACAATCTTCACAGCAGTTGTAACGGCGATTATGGTCATCGTTATCGCAGTGCTTACATACGAGGTTTTCGTTGTTCACAACAGACCTCTTTACATCGGCGGCGGCGGAGCTCCCATGGACGGCAAAACCGGCGGTCTTTCACTTGCTGAATTCGGCTGCTTCCTTACCGCTGTGCCTCTCTTCTATCTTTTCGGCTCCAATTTCAAGCATATGGAAAAATCCGAAAAATATCTCATCATCCTTCTTGTTTCAACTCTTCTCATTGCCGTTGTTATCACCTCTCTCTGGGGCGACAACGAAATCAACGGATTCCTTCTCGGCAACTTCCACGGTCACTCACTCTGGCATATCCTTGGCGGTATTGCAGAGCTTGAGGTTGTTTTCTGGGTCAGCCAGAGAGAAACCAACAGAAAATTCAAGGAACTTGAAGAAGAGCTTCAGAAGGCCAAAGCAAAAGAATAAAGCAGAAAAAATCCACCGATTCAAGCGAATCGGTGGATAATTTTTTTAGAAGATGATTGCTGAGAAGATTGATGCAATCTTTGTCAAAGCAAGTGCGAGGTCGCCGAGGAAATTATAGAGGATTGCAACTGCTTTGCTTTCGCCGATAGCTTCTGCGAATTCTGCATCGTTGATAACAAGGTCATTATAGGTGATAAGTTCGCTTGTGAAGTTCCAGTTATCGTCTTCCTTGATTGTGATAAGGCGTGAACCCTTATTTACGATGCTGGAATATGAGTTATATGTGGGGCTGGGAGTATTGATGATTTTGATGCCGTCAAGCTCGGTTTCGAATGAGTTGGGATGATCGTGACCCGAGAAGATACCGAGAACGTCGCCCTGCTCTACCATTGCATCAAACTGACCCTCGTTGTCAACACCGGGACAGGGATACTCGATAAGGAAGCCTGTGAAGTTATGAAGCTTGGGGAAGAAGGAATAAATCTTGCCGTTGAATTCTCTTGTGATTTCACCGAGAGCAATGGGGCTTTCAGCAAAGAGAACGTCATAAACGTCACCGACGATGATGTGCTGGAACGCAAGTGAAGGAACCTTGCCGCCTGCCTGCTGTGCAAGAGCATTGCTTGTTGCCTTATACCAATCAATCTGGTCTTTTCTTACGCAGTCGTAGCCGCCGTCAACATATGCGCCTGAATCGAACATCCAGAGGTTGAACTTGATATCGTTGCCCTTTGATGAGTAGATGGGGAGATTGTGGGTTGCCGTGCCGTGAAGCTCAGGCACTGCATCGTAAGCAAC
Source organism: Acutalibacteraceae bacterium (assembly GCA_045592085.1). GTDB lineage: Bacteria > Bacillota > Clostridia > Oscillospirales > Acutalibacteraceae > CAG-177. The sequence goes on from JAZNUD010000003.1 coordinate 13,079, forward strand.
GCAGTATTCGCCGCCGTATCTCTTATACATCTCAAAAAGCTCGTCGTTTGTGTAGCCCTGCTGATAGTCGTGGTTACCGAAAACGAGAGTAAAGGGAACCTCGTGGTCAACGAAGGGCTTTACAAGCTCTTCGACTGCAAGCTCTTTTGTTTCTTCCTCGCCGACGGTGTTGTCGCCGCCGAGAATAACAAGGTCGGGCTCATAGGTTTCAAGAACGGTGTTGATGTATTCAAACATTCTTGCATCTGCAGGATAACCGTCCTGACAGTCGCAAAGATGAAGAATCTTGAACTCGCCGTTTTCGTCAAACTTAAGTACGGGTGCTTCTTCTGCTGAAGCTGCTGCGCATATGCCGAAAAGCATACAAAGCGCAAGGATGATGGAAAGAATTCTTTTTGCCATAATTGCCTCCTGAAAATTTTCTGTGCCGCTCGGGGCACGCTTTAAAATTACTGTATTATTTTAAAACATTATTATCATAAAGTCAAGTTACCATATTGACTTTAATCTGAAAGTATGTATAATAATTTAAGAGTTATTCTCAAATTCGGAGGAATATGATAATGAAAACATATCATACCCATCAGCGTAAAAGCCTGCTTGATTTCCTCAAAGCAAATTCGGAAAAGGCGTTTACGATTGAAGAAATCATCGAAAATCTCAGCGGTGACCCCATAAGCCAGAGCACCGTTTACCGCCTGATGACAAAGCTCGTTGAGGAAAACCTCGTTCACAGAACGGTCAAGGGCAACAGCAGAAGCTTTGTTTACCAATATATCTCCGATGAAAAATGCGAAAACCATCTCCACATAAAATGCACAGATTGCGGCAAGGTCTATCACCTTGACAGCGGAGTTACGTCAATTATCCAGAGCAACACAGGCTTTGAAATTGACAGCCACACTCTCCTGCTCGGAAAATGCGTTGAGTGCAAGAAATAACGGCACCATATCGGAGGAAAAATGAAAAGAATCTTATCGCTTATCATTGCGGTCATCATTATTACGCTGACGCTTTGCTCCTGCTCGGACTATATCGCAAGTCAGGACGGTATGAAAATCGTCTGCACAACGTTTCCGCAATACGATTATATAAAGAATATTCTCGGCTCTGACGAGAATCTCTCCCTGCTCATCAGCAACGGCTCCGACCTTCACGGCTTTGAGCCTACGGCGAAGGACATCGTCGAAATACGCACGGCAAATATGTTTGTCTATATCGGCGGTGCATCGGATGCGTGGGTTGACAGAATCATCGACTCAAACGAAAATCCCGGCCTTCGTGCCGTTGCGATTATGGACTGCGTTGACACACTGTCTCTTGAGGACATCGAAAGCCTTGAGTACGGCGGTCATCACGCACATGACCATTCCACGCACGACCACCATCATTCGCCCGAAGAAGCCGATGAGCATATCTGGCTTTCTTTGAAAAATTCCGTAAAAATCGTAAACTCTCTTTGCGATGAAATATGCTCGCTCGACCCTGAGAATGCAGAAAAATACAGAGCCAACACAGCCGCATACGTTGCGAAGCTCGAGGCTCTTGACAAAGAATATGAAGCCGTTTTCACAAGCGGCAAAAATGACATTCTGCTTTTTGCGGACCGATTCCCCTTCGGTTATCTTACACACGATTACGGTATTTCTCACGTAGCCGCCTTTACGGGCTGCTCATCGGAATCCGAGGTAACTGCAGAAACCTTTGCAAGGCTTATCGGGCAGACAAAGGAGCATTCGCTCAAATACGTGCTGATTCTTGAGGGCTCTGACGGCAGAACGGCACGCACCGTCTGTGAGGCTACGGGAGCAAAGGCTCTCACCGTTGATTCGTGCCAGACGATATCGGCAGAGGACATTGAAAACGGCGCAAATTATATTGATATTATGACGAAAAATCTTGAAATCTTTAAGGAGGCTCTGAACTGATGGCTTTGATTGAATGCAAAAACGTTTCACTCGGCTACGAAGGCAAACCCATCGTGACGGGTCTCGATTTTGAGGTTAATGAGGGCGATTATCTCTGCATCATCGGCGAAAACGGCTCGGGAAAAAGCACTCTGATGAAATCCCTGCTCGGACAAAAAAGCGTTGTTTCGGGCAAAATTGTTTTTGATAAATCGCTTGACCGCAAGGAAATCGGATATCTTCCGCAGCAGACGGTTGTTCAAAAGGATTTCCCTGCATCGGTCAGAGAAATCGTGCTTTCAGGCTGCCTTAACGGCTGCGGACTGAGACCGTTTTATTCTGCTGCACAAAAGAAGCTCGCAATCGAAAACATGGAAAAGCTCGGCATTTCGGATATTGCCGATAAATGCTACAGAGAGCTTTCAGGCGGTCAGCAGCAGAGAGTGCTGCTTGCAAGAGCTCTTTGCGCAACAAAAAAACTGCTCATTCTTGACGAGCCCGTTGCAGGGCTCGACCCGATAGTAACGCAGAATCTTTACTCAATGATAAAAGAAATCAACGCAAACGGAATCACCGTTATTATGGTTTCCCACGATATGAACGGCGCAATTGAAAACGCCACTCATATTCTTCACATCGGACATACTCCGCTGTTTTTCGGCAAAAAAGAGGAATATCTCCGCAGTGACGTTTGCCGAATATTTTCCTCGCAGGGAGGTGACGCACAATGATTGAAACTCTCACTCATTATCTCAGCTTCACCTTCGTCCAATATGCGCTGATTGCAGGCTTGCTGATTTCTCTGTGTGCTTCGCTCCTCGGCGTTTCGCTTGTTTTAAAAAGATATTCAATGATCGGCGACGGTCTTTCTCACGTTGCATTCGGTGCACTTGCAATCGCCGCAGTCTGCAGCTTTGCTCCCATGGCGGTCACTCTGCCCGTCACAATCGTTGCCGCAGTTATCCTGCTCGGAATCAATTCAAACGGCAAAATCAAGGGCGACGCTGCAATTGCGATGATATCCGTCGGCACGCTCGCCTTCGGATACCTGCTGATGAATGTTTTCTCCGTTTCCTCAAACATCAGCGGAGACGTCTGCACAACACTTTTCGGCTCAACGTCAATTCTGACTCTGACAAAGAGCGATATCATTCTCTGCACGGTCCTCGCCGTTGTTGTAATTCTCGTTTTCGTTCTTTTCTATCACAAAATCTTTGCCGTCACCTTTGACGAAGGCTTTGCAAACGCCACGGGCACAAATACAAAGCTTTATAACAACCTGATTGCAGTTGTTACGGCAGTCGTTATCGTCCTTGCGATGAATCTTGTGGGTGCTCTCCTTGTTTCGGCACTAATCATCTTCCCTGCGCTGACGGCAATGAGAGTTTTCAAAAGCTTTTTCTCGGTTATTATCGGTGCGGCGGCGATTTCCGTTTTCTGCACCCTTACGGGCTTGCTTGTTGCAATCATATGCGGCACTCCCGTAGGCTCTACGATTGTTATTGCCGACATAGTTGTTTTTGCAATCTTCTCTATAATCGGAAAAATCGCAGGCAGAGCAAAAGCATAACAGCAAAAAATTACGGTACGTTATCTCATCCGATAGCGTACCGTTTTTTATATTATATTATATTATATTATATTATTTCATTTCACTTCTTGCCTGATTTACAAAATCCTCAACCCGCTTGCCGTCACGGTAGCCAAGCTCATAAAGGCTCTGCATTCCCTGCTTGTCACGCTTAATCGTATCCACTCCGAAGCAGAATTCGGGGTCAACCAGAAGCACCTTGCCCTGCTTTTCAAGCTCAATAAGCTCCTCAATGCCGTTGTTATACATATTGTGCATAATCAGGATATTATCGAGCACCTTACGGTGGTTGGCGAGCAGAATATTTGCTGCCCAATGGATTTTGGTTTTCCTGTAATCTCTGGGCTGCGTTATGCAGACGATAACCTTGTCGCAGCCTTCAGCAAAAGCCTTTTTAATCGGAATCGGGTCGGAAACTCCGCCGTCAAAATACTTCTTGCCGCCGAATTTTACGGGGCGGCACGCAACGGGCAGAGCACAAGCCGCTTTAAGCGCGGTATAATCGTCCTTTTTGAAATCCTCTTTTGTGAAATATCGGGGTAATGCGGTTTTGGAATCCGTTGATACGCAGGTGAAGCGGCACTCGTTTGCCATAAAAGCTTCAAAATCGATGGGGTCCTTGCCCGTACTGTTAGATACCTCTGAATAAATATAATTCAGATTGATGAGGTTACCCGATTTAAGTGCCGCAACGGCTCCGAAATAATCCTTGTCAAACGAATAGTCGGTGAAGAATTTTACGCTTCTGCCTCTTTGCCTTGCAACAAAATTGAGAAGATTTCCGCTTCCCGAGGAAACGCCGATGCAGTAATCGATTTTAACGTCACGGTCAAGCAGATAATCATAAATTCCGCAGGTATAAACGCCGCGCATACCGCCGCCGATATCAATAAGTCCAATCATAATTTCACCTTTTATTTAGTTGCTTCTTCTTTTTCTTTGATGAGCTTTGCACGGATGACCTTATCGTTTTTCTTGACGAAAAATGCAGGAATTACGGCAAAAGCAACAACAATCGCTCCTGCGAGGAAAAGCTCGGGAGGATAAAGAATCGTTCCGTCGGGGGCTCTCATATTCACCTTGTTGATTGTAAACTGTGCAACGGCAGGGCCGATAATCATCGGCACGAGAACAAAAAGAAACATTCTCATACCCATAAAAGAGCCTTCCTTGCCGTGGGGAATATAATCCCTGAATGCTCCGAGAAAAAGACCCGCCATAACAAGCGATGCACCCATAACAAGAACACCGCCGCACATAATCAAAGGCAGCATTTTTGATTCTTCGCCGAGGACAAACTTAAGACAGTAAACAATCACTGCGCCGATAACGTTGGCAAAAATCGTAGGATAATAAAACTTCTCCTTGCCGAATTTATCCATAAGATTGCCCATAACAACCGAAAGAATCGCAGAGCCGAGAACAATAACAATCAGCGGAATAACGTAATCGGTTATGCCGAGAGTTTTTTCAACGAAATTGATAAGATATGACTGATAAACCTGAATAGATGCGCCCGAGCACATACTGCCGAGCAGACAAACGTAAAGCATCTTGTTTTCTTTGATTACGGAGGGTCTGAAGCTGTAGAAAACGTTGCTCCAGTAGTCAGAGGTGTCAGCCTTTTTAACGTCGGGTGAATCCTTAAGCATAAAGAGACCGAGAACACCGCCGACAATAGGCACAAGACCCAGAACGGTGAAAAATTCGCCCCAATGGTCCTTTCCGCTTGTGAGAGAGTCAAGACCGATGAAAACAACACCCATCGCCGCAACGGGCATAATGGCAAGAACAACGTCGATCTTGCCTCGATTGGTGGTATCGGAAATATCCGTTACCCAGGTGTTGAAAGCCGCATCGTTTGCCGCCGCACCGATAAACGACATTACGCAGTCCATAATAACGATAACGGCAACGGTTTTCAGCTTTGTTTCAACAGAAATATCAACGGGCACAAACGCAAAAGCAACCGTTGAAATGCCCCAGAGAATATAGCCCCAGCAGATAATCGGCTTGCGTTTGCCGAGCTTATCGCAGAGAGCTCCGCCCAGAACGGTGGCAACTGTTGCCGCAATTGCGGAAAGCGCAACCATAAGCGTTGTTGCATAGGGCTCGGGCTCGATGTTATTCTGCATAAATTTTGAAAAATACATATTTTCAACAATCCACGCAATCTGACCGATAAGACCGAAAATAATTACCGAAAACCAGAGCTTGAAGCCAAGCTTCGTTGTTTTGACAGAAGAATTGTTTTTCACTCTTATTCCTCCTTCTTGAATTTAAGCATTGCTCCGAGAGCGGAAACCGCAGTTGAAGCCGCATCTGTGATGAACGAGGTTTTATCCTTGAGATAACCGTCGGCATCGATTGCATAGCGAAGCCTTGCGCCTGCACCTCTGCCGCAAAGGTCGGAATAATTGAAGAAATAGGTTATGTATTCCGAGGGGTCCCTTTCGTCAAATTCAAAAATACGCACTCCCCTTGTTTCGTTGCCGTAGCAACGGAAAGAAGCGCAGGAGGTCTGGATGAATTCAACGCCCTTGTACGTGCCCTCAAAGCAGTTTGTATGGTCGTGGCCCGAAACGATTCCCTTAACGTCACCGCATTCAAGCACGGCATCAAAAAGACCTGCTCCGTCCTCAAGAACAGAGGGATATTCGCCCATAACGCCGCGTGTTATATCGGGAATGAGTCTGCACCAGCCTTTTTTATGAGTCTTGATTGCGCCGATTTCATCAGGCATACAAGGCTCGATGAGATTTTCGATTTCGGGCAGAGGAATATGCATAAACATCAGCGACGGCACAGGCTCGCCACCATTCTGTTCTTTGAGAAGAGCGGTGGTTTTTCTGTACCATTCAACGGTCTCGGGCTTGATTCTTTCGTAGCAGACATCCTCTTTTTTATCGTACCACGCAGAATCGAGCATCCAGAGATTGAAAACGGGTTTGTCCCCCTCACTCGGAAGAATCGGAATATTATAAGTATCGCAATCGAGTCCGTTTGCGCTCATATTCATCGGCAGACATCCGCTGAAGCTGCGGAAGATATCCGCCTGCTCACGCTTTGAAATGTCGTTTCTGTCATCGTGATTGCCGAAAATCATTGCAAACGGTATTCCCCTCTTTTCGAGCGGCGCAACGATATTGCGGATTGAATCGCGCATTATCTCATAGGTTGCGGACTTGCCGCCCGCAACGGGTTTATCTCCGAAGCGTGCATCGAGAAGATGGTTGCCGAGAATATTATCACCCGTAAAAAGCACGAGATCGGGACGAAGCGAATCATAGGCATTGTCAAGCATCCTGACCATCGCTTTGCGGACAAATTTCATATCCTGCGGGTCACTGACCTGCATTATCCTCAGTTTTCCGATGCTGTTGAATCTGATTGTGTTTGTATTTTTCATTATATAACCTCAAAAAGAGCGCAGTTTAACAAGATATCCGTTAAAGATATCCTTAAACTGCGCATCTGAATTATTTTTCTGATTCCGAAAGGCGCTTTGCACGCTCCTTGAGAAATTCGGATTTTGCAGGCACAACGTAGGTGATGCCCTTTTCAACGATTTCAAATGAAGTGTCGGTTACAAACTTGCATTCGCCGTCAACGTTAACCGCCGCAGGCTTGTCGCTGTGGATAACGATTTTCTTACCTCTCTTGAAGGTAGTCTCCTTCCAGTCGAGGTGCTCGCCTCTCTTATAAATGTTGAGAAGCGAAACGAGCTTAAGGCGTGAGAAACCGCTCTTAACAAGAACAAAGTCAAGCAAACCGTCTTCGGGCAGAGCGAGAGGAGCCGCCTTGAAGCCGCCGCCATACCAGCGTGAGTTGCCTGCAAAGCAGAAAAGAACGTCGTCGGTTACGGGCTCGCCGTCATCTATCGTATAAGTAAAGCGGTTTTTGAATTTCTTGATGATTGCGTAAAGGCAGCCGATATAATATGCACCTTCACCCGTTACGAGAGGAAGCTTTTTGATTTTGCCCTGCATTGCGCAAACCTCAGCATCCATACCCATTGAGCACTGGTTGATAGCAATTTCATCGCCGCACTTGATAACGTCGAATTCAACGGGGACACCGTTTACCTGGTCATCGAGCTCAAGGAATTCTTCCTTTGTGCCGAAAAGACGGATGAAATCGTTGCCCGAGCCAAGAGGAATAACGGCAACCTGAACGTTTTTATAGCCGAACGCACCGTTGACTACCTCGTAAAGAGTACCGTCGCCGCCGCAGGCATAGAAACGGATTTCTTCGCCGCTCTGTGCTCTTTCCTTTACAAATTCAATACCGTCACCCTGCGATTTGGTGATATAGATTTCACAGTCGAGGCTGTATTTCTGGCATACCTCTTCGATTTTGGGTCTGATGAATCCGAGTGACTTTCCCTGACCTGCTGCGGGGTTGATAATAAAGATGTGTTTCATTTTTATCTGCCCTTTCCGTTTATTTAAAATACATATAAAGCTGGCATTTGATCATACCGTTATAAAGTTTTCTTCTCTTGTCCGCTTTGCGGCCGAAGGCTTTTTCAAACTCCTCGTCAGGGCTTATGATGCTGTATGACCAGCCGTGCTTTCTCTCAAAAGCCTTGCCCATCGCCGCATATATTTTTTCACATTCCGAAAGCTCAAGAAGTCTTTCTCCGTAAGGCGGATTGCAAATCAGCGTGCCCTTTTCCGTAAGCGGTTTGAAATCGGCAACATCGCAAAGGCTGAAGCTGAGCTTTGAGCCGACACCTGCTCTGTGAGCATTGATTTTTGCTATTTCGATTGCCTTGGGGTCAATATCGGAGCCGAAACCCTCAAAATCGTCACAGGATCTTTCAAGGCTTCTTGCGCGCTCTCTTTCTTCATCCCATACGTTTCTCGGAATAACTCCGAAACGCTCTGCAGAGAAGCTTCTGTTGAGCCCGGGAGCCTTGTTTGCCGCCATCATTGCGCCTTCAATAAGAATCGTACCCGAGCCGCACATGGGGTCATAGAGCTTGTGATACGGTCTCAGATGCGAAAGACTGCAAAGCGCCGCCGCAAGGGTTTCCTTGATGGGTGCATCGTTTGCATCAAGGCGGTAACCTCTCTTGTGAAGTCCCATACCCGAGGTATCAATAAGAAGCGACACCTTGTCCTTCATAATCGAAAACTGAATCTGATGAACGGGACCCGTTTCCTCAAACCAGCTGATTGAATACTTTGATTTAAGCCTTTCAACAACTGCTTTCTTAATGATTGCCTGGCAGTCACGTGTGCTGAAAAGGGTTGAGTTGATTGAATAGCCCTTTACGGGGAATGCATCAAGCGAGCCTATCCATTCTTCCCAGGGGAGAGCCTTTGTGCCCTGAAAAAGCTCTTCAAAGCTTCTTGCCTCAAATGAGCCGACAAGAATCTGCACTCTCTCGGCAAATCTTGAGCAGATATTGACTCTGGCGAGAATATTTTCGTCGCCGCTGAAAAGTACCCTGCCGTTTTCGCTGACAACGTTTTCCGCCTCAAGCTCTTTAAGCTCGTTTGCAATAAGGGATTCCATACCGAGAAGGCAAGGAATGACAAAATTGATTTTCATTAAACTTCTCCTGCTGAATAAAATAGCCTGTATTCATAATCAAAGGCGGGAATCCTGAGATTCCCGCCCGTATTATCACTTCATATATGCGGCTTTGCAGATTTATTCAATCTCGGGTGTAATGAGACCGTAGCCTGCATCGCTGCGTCTGTAAACCACATTGACTTCGCCGTTTTCTTCATTGAGGAAAACATAGAACTGATGGCCGACAAGGTTCATCTGAAGAATTGCTTCTTCAACCGACTGAGGCTTGAGGAGAACGGTTTTGTTTCTCACAAGCTCGTATTCAACCTCTTCCGGTACGACCTCTGCTTCATCGGCAAAGGCATCGAAATTGCCTGCGCGAAGCTTCTTTTCAATGCGGGTTTTGTTTTTTCTGATCTGTCTGATAAGGGTGTCAACACATTTGTCGAGAGCCTCGTTCATATTTTCGGCTCTTTCCTGAGACCTGAAAACCATACCGTTGTTATTAACGGTGATTTCAACGGTTTGTGATGACTTCTCAACAGTTACGGTTACCTTAGCCTCTGCCTCGGGACCGAAAAACTTCTCAATTTTGGCGAGCTTTTTCTCGGCGTGTTCCTTGAAAGAGTCTCTTGGTGAGCATTTGCGACCGGTAATTGTGATTTTCATATAGTCATCCCCTTTATTTAGCATTGAGGTTTTATCCTCAATCAAATTGTAGCACATATACACAAAAAAATAAAGAGTTTTTTGAAAATTTTAAATAAAAGTTATAAAAAATTCACAATTACACGGACTTTAAGGCAAAAATATAATATATTTTGCCTTTTTATGCCGTCAGATAACCGTTGTTTCGTGCCTTGTCACGTGACAGCCCACATTGACGGCTACGGGTAAACCGGCAATGTGAGTCGGACCTGCTTCGATTGCAACGGCAAGTGCTGTTGTTTTACCGCCGAAACCCTGGGGTCCGATATCAAGCATATTAACTTTTTCAAGAATCTCTGCTTCCATCGCAGAATAGAATTCATCGGGATTCTTTTCGCTGATGCTTCTGCAAAGAGCCGTTTTGGCAAGCAATGCGCATTGCTCAAAGGTGCCGCCAATTCCGACGCCGAGCACCATGGGAGGGCAAGGATTGCTGCCTGCGGTTTTTGCCGCATCAACAACGTAATTGATTATATCTTCTCTCGTTGCAGCAGGGGTAAACATCCTGAGACAGCTCATATTCTCGCTGCCGAAGCCCTTGGGCGCAACGGTGATTCTGATTTTGTCGCCGTCAACGATTCTCGTGTGAATAACGGCAGGGGTATTATCGCCTGTGTTAACTCTGCGAAGAGGGTCAGCAACAACCGAGCAACGCAGATAGCCTTCCGTATAGCCTCTTGAAACTCCCTTATTGACTGCTGCCTCAAAGCTGCCGCCGACAAGATGAACGTCCTGACCGATTTCGGCAAAAACAACCGCCATTCCGGTATCCTGGCAAACGGGAATATCAAGCTCTCTCGCAGCCTTCATATTCTCCGAAAGAGTATTCATAATGCTTTTGGGAAGCTCACAGACCTCGCACTCGGCACATTCGCATATTCTCTTTTCAAGGTCCTTCGGCAGAATCTTATTCGCGCTGATACACAAATCTCTTACTGCGTTTTCGACCAAAGAAACGTTGATTTCACGCATAAATGCCTCCTGCAAAAAAACAGGGGGCATAAGCCCCCTTGAAATAAACTGATTAAACCAGGCTTATTATTTGCCTCTGCGGGAATATCCCATACTTCCTCTCTTGGAATCAACACGCCTGAGGGCGGTCTGCTTCTCTTCGCTCTGCTTTTTGAATGAAGCAATCATATCATCGAGAGAGGGTTTTTCGCCACCGGCGGGCGCATCCGACTTCTGTCCGTTCCAAACGTTGGGTGCCGGACGTCTTTCAGGTCTGGGGCGCTGAGGTCTCTGCTGAGGCTGACGCTGCTCTCTCTCAACAGGACGGTCGCTGAGCTTTTTGATTGAAAGGCTGATTTTGCCTTCAGGTGAAATCGTAAGTACCTTTGCCTTGACTTCCTGACCGACGGTAAGATGCTCTTTGATATCCTTAACATAGTTGGGAGCAACCTCGGAAATATGAATCATTCCCGTTTTGCCGCCTTCAAGCTCAACAAAAGCTCCGAAATCTGTTAAACCGGTAACCTTACCGCTTACTATTGCGCCTTCTTCAATTTGCATACAATAAGAAATCCTTCCATTTAAATAAAATATATATTGCGATTCAGCGATCAATCGGTTGAATCGTAGTATACTCTTTCGTCCGGCAAAGCATATCCGTATTCTTCTCTTGCAATACGGTCGATATTTTCTTCTTCATTGCCGTTTTTGATTCTGTCCTCAAGCTCGGCATTTTCCTCAAGCTTTTGCTGATGGGTGGCGGAGAGAGACTCGTTGATATTCTGCTGCGCCCTGACCTTTGTCTGAACACTGATTAAGGTTGCAACAAAATAGCACACAAGTGCGCACAAAAGCACGATAAGAATGATGCTTCTTTTTTTCTCTTTTATTTTTGCAACAGCCATATCATTTTCCTTTATTTTTAAATAGATTACATTTATAGAAATAACTATAAAGATTATACACTATACCTTTCTGTTTTTGCAAGATAAATTTTGTTTTTTTATCTGATTTTTTTATCCTTTTTCGTAAAAAAACAAATAATTTTGCAAACGGAGCTTTAATTATTCTTAATAAGAATTTAACTGATGCTATTATCGCTGAGAATATACGTCTGAACAGCTTTGCAACGGCGTTTGTTACCCTTACCGCTACCGCACCGAATGAAAAATAATAAATCATCCAGCCGAGAATTTCACCCGAAAGCGTATAAATGCGCAGTCTCCCTTCATCCGTTACAAGAAAAAAGAAAAAGCTTAGCACTCCGCAAGCGGCAAAATACAAAAAATCCATTACGAAAACAAACCGTTTTCCGTCGGAAACAATCAGCCTTACGGTGCGGAATACGTCATAAAGCACGCCGAGCAGAAATCCGAAGCCGAGAGATAAAAAGAAAAGTGCCGTCTGCGACGAAATGCCCTGAATATATTCCATTTATCTGAACACCTTGCTGAAAAATCCGCCCTTCGGTGCAGCCTCCTGAGAATAAATCAGAGCGGAAATATTTCCCTCAACCGTCAATTCTCCTACCTCTACGCTCAGCCTGTTGATATGAAGATTTGACCCTCTGACCGTCAGTTCACCGAGGTCGGTAAACACAACCACCGTTTCCTCGTCAAAGCTGTCAACGTCTGACACGCCCGAAACCGTCAGCAAACGTCGGTCCTCAAGCACAAGATTATGCGGCATTGCGGTTGTTTTCTTTTCTTCAGCCATAAAAAAATCCTCCCCTTTTATGATATCAATAAATGATATGCCCGGGGAGGCTTTATTATTCTGTCAAAGCGGTTTAAACATTGTCGCCGCAGACTCTTTTGTTGCGTGCTCCGTGACGTTAAGCACCTCGAAGCGGCTTGTGTTGCTGCCGAAAGTGATTTCGATAATATCGCCGACCTTGACGTCGTAGGATGCTCTTGCAACCTTGCCGTTGACGGTTACGTGCTTTGCATCGCAGGCATCATTTGCAACCGTTCTTCTTTTGATGATTCTGGAAACCTTGAGATATTTATCGAGTCTCATATATCCTCCGTTTAAAACAAAGGGCTGCCCGTGAAGGCAGCCCGGAAAGTTAAAAAGCTATGATTACTTGGAAACCTTATCCTTGAGAGCAGCGCCTGCCTTGAAAGCGGGAACCTTTGTTGCTGCAACTGTGATAGCTTCGCCTGTTCTGGGGTTACGAGCTGTCTTTTCAGCGCGTTCACGAACCTCAAATGTACCAAAGCCGATGAGCTGAACCTTTTCGCCTGCTGCGAGTGCTTCTGTGATAGCTGCTACAACAGCGTTAACTGCCTTTTCAGCGCACTTCTTTTCAATGCCTTCTGCCTTTGCAATTGCGTTTACGAGTTCTGTCTTATTCATGTTTCTTACTCCATTCTTTTGAATTCTATTTTACAAATACCGAAGTATTTATATGCTTAATTATTCTGCATCGCCTTTACCTCATCCCAGAGAGCGTCAAGCACATCGAGAGATGCGGTTTTCATATCGATTGAGCGTTCGGATGCAAGAGCCTCAACCTTTGTGAATCTTGCAAGGAATTTGTCGCTTGCCGCTGTCAAAGCTTCCTCGGCATCAACCTTGATAAACCTTGAAACGTTGACCGCCGAGAAAAGAACGTCTCCGAGCTCTTCACAAGCGTTTTCGGAATCGTTGTTGGCAATTGCCCCACGAAGCTCCGCAATTTCCTCTTCAAGCTTATCGAGAGCACCGCCTACGTCATCCCAGTCAAAGCCGATATCCGACGCCTTTTTCTGAAGCTTTGTTGCTCTCATCAGGGCAGGAAGCTCACGGGGTACGGAAAACATTGATTCGGTAACGGTTTTCTGACCCTTAGTTTTCTTTTTGATATCGTCCCAATTGGTCAGCACGTCGTCAACGCTGCTGACGGTAACGTCACCGAAAACGTGGGGATGGCGGACAATGAGCTTTTTGCACACGCCGTCAACAACCTCATCAAAGCCGAATTCACCTTTTTCGGACTCCATCTGAGCGTGAAAAACAATCTGCATAAGCAAATCCCCGAGCTCTTCGCAAAGAAGCTCGTTATCGCATTTGTTGATTGCCTCAACAGCCTCGTAGGTTTCTTCGATAAGATTCTTTTTGATACTCTCATGCGTTTGCTCGGCATCCCACGGACAACCGCCCGGTGCTCTGAGAATACGCATTATATCAATCAAGTCCTGCATATTATAGCAGGGTTTGAAATTAAAATCAACCATTTTTTTCTTCTCCGGAAATCTCTGAATAGTATTTTACCCCAAAAGTCCGTGTTTTTCAAGGGCTTTTGCAATTTTTTCTCCTTTAGGAAGCACCGCAACGTCCTCTTTTGCAAGACCTTTGATAAGCAGAAGGGATATTGCATAGACAACAACCGCAAGAATTACTGAAATACCCATCGAAACTGTGCCCATATTGAGGATACTCTCTGAGGTGTCGGCAGGGAAAATTCTGTTGAGAAGTGCGTTTGATGCAAACGCCGTAACGCCGCAAAGAGCTGCGCAGGCGAAGGGTTTGAGGAAAACGGAAACCCAGTTAATCTTAACCTTTGCAACCTTGATAAGTGAAATAAGGTTGCAGGTAACGATAACAACGTAGAAAAGGATTGTGCCCGCAACGGCGCCGTATACGTTGAATCTGGGATTGCCTACGAGAATAAAGTTGCAGGTAAGCTTACAGATTGCGCCCACAACAACGGTTTTGACGGGAATATCAGTTCTGCCGATTGCCTGAAGCATATTTGTGATGGGTGTTGAAATTGCCATAATGCAGGTTGCAAGACCGTATGAAATCATAATCGGTGCAACAACCGAAATCGCATCCGAGCTCTGTCCCCTGCCGTAAATAACGGTAAGAATCGGCTCGGCAAGAGCTGCCATACCGATGCCTGCAGGCAAAGCAATAAGCATTCCGATGCGGATAACCGTTTCAATCGTTGAGCTGATATTTTCTTTATCCTTGGTTGCCCATGCGGCAGCAAGAGCAGGAAGAGCACTTACGCCAAGCTGAACGGTGATTGTGGGAACAAGGTTTCTGAAATCGAGCGCCATACCGTAGGAGCCCCAAAGATATTTTACAACTTCCTCTTTATTTGAAAGGTCAAGTCTTGAAAGCTCGGTTGCCTTTGTGATTGCTTCCTGATGCATTGTTATAACAGCGTTGAAATCGGTTTCGAGAGCCGTTGCAAGTCTTGCCTGAATAGTTACGGTATCGATAAGATTCGTTATGTTTAAGATAAGCGCACTGACTACCATGGGAATGGCTATCTTAATCATACTTTTTGCAAGGACAGTACCTTCCGCGGACTTGGGAGAATTGACAAGCTGAACTCTTGTGAAGCCGTCACCCTTGATTTTGTAATAAATCATCAGGAATGCCGTGCTTGCAATTGAGCCGACGGTTACGCCGAGGACTGCACCTGCGGCGGCAAGGGGTGTTATAACGCTGTTTGCTTCCGTAAGGCTTGTTACGGTATTGCCGAAAACCTCTGCACTTACGTTGCCCGATGCAAGCATACCTGCATCATACTGATTCATACCCGTTGAAACAACGACCTTTGCAAGAAGCAAACCGACAAGGAGCTTGCCGAGAGCTTCGATAACCTGCGAGGTTGCGGTGGGAGACATATTGCGCAGACCTTCGTAATATCCTCTGTATGCCGACATAAAGCAGCAGAAGAAAATAGACGGTGCAACGCAGAGCACTGCAGGAAGGCTCTTGCTGCTTACGCCTTCGATGAAATGAGTGTAAGGATAAGCGGCAAGAAGAAGGACAGCCGTGCCGACAGTACCGACGATGAGGAATATTCTCTGCGATACCTTGAAAACGCTTCTTGCTTCTCTGTATTTTTCGAGAGCAACGTTTTCGGCAACCATTCTTGAAACTGCAACGGGCAGACCTGCCATTGATATTGCAAAAATGGGTGTATAAACTTCATATGCAGAGCTGAAATAGCCTCTGCCGACACTGCCGATAAGGTCAGTAAGAGGGATTTTGAACAAAACGCCGATAACCTTAACAAGCAAAACGGCAAACATAAGCACCATTGCGCCGTTAAGCACCGACTGTTTCTTTTCTGTAGCCACAAGGCTCATCTCCTTTTATCCGTAATTTACGCTCCCGTAAACTCTCTGAGAAGAGAATCTGAAGGAAGCAACGATTTATCCGTTATTTTAAACAAGCTCATCTTTTCCGCAAGCTCCGCCGCTTCGTCTCCGTATTCTCCGCTGACGGTTTTCAGCAGAGGAAGTGCCTGAGCCGCCATCACGCAGGGCTCGCAGGGGTGGAAAGAATTCAGCTTGACGTCTGCAAATTTTTCAAACGGGAAAAGATATTTATCCTCTCCCCTCGTCACGCTTTTCCATAATTCAAAGGTCTTTTCGGGAGGCGTTGCCCTGAAAAGATTATCACGCACCATTCTGCGGATAAAACGCAGGTTTCTCTTTGAGAGAAGCACGTTTCCGTCGCCGTCATAAACTCTTGATGAAACGCTGACGTAAATTTCAAATATATTTTCTTTCGCAAGATTCTCCGTTATAACGGGATTCAACGCGTGAAGCCCCTCAACGATAATGATATCATTATCACCGAGAACGATTTTTCTTGCACCGTCAATCCTCTCACCCTTCGTAAAATCGAAAACGGGGAAAAGACTTTCACCCTTCTCCGTAAGCTCACCGAAGCAGCGGTGGAGACGCTCAAGGTCAAGTGCATAAACCGTTTCATAGTCGGGCACACCGTTTTCATCAAGGGGATATTTATTCTCGCTTTTAGAATAGTAAAAATCGTCAAGCGAAACGGTATAAGCCTTTGCGCCGAATTCTTCAATCGCATCGGAAAGCATTGATGCGGTTGTTGTTTTGCCCGATGAACTCGGTCCTGCAAGGGTTATGATTTTTTTGCTTTTATCGGCAAATATGGTCTCTGCCGTCTGTCTTACGCAAGCTGAATAATCACGGGAACAGCCTTCCAGAAACTCCCGTGGAGAATCTGCAAGAGCATTGATTTTTTTATAGGTATAAGCTTCGGAATAATTCATTTTCATCACCGTCTGTCTTAAATTCTCTTATAAAATTTAGTATGACAAATAAAAGCTCTTTATTCCGTTTTTACGCTCGGTTATTTTATCAAAGCCCGAGATATACTCATATGGATATTTATAATTGAAAATACGCTCGATATTTGTGCCGCAGGGCTCACGCAGCTTTGTAACCGCACCTGCACCGACGGCAAGCACCGAATGGCACTCCTCCATCATAAAGACGTTGTAAAGGCATTCGTGCCCATCAAGACACCAGCCGACGTTTTCAAGATTGCCCACGCATTTGCTCTGACGGTACATATAATAAGGTGCGTACCCCTTGCCCGACAATGCCGAGGATGCATATTCAAGCATTCTCTTGGCGGTGTTGCCGTTTGCAACTCCTGCACCCGATGCGTTAAGCTCAGACGAGCGTTTGAGCGCAAGAGTGTGTACCGTTATGTTTTCGGGAGAAAGCGCAAGCGCAGTGTCAACACTCGCAACGAAATCGTCATAGCTTTCATCGGGCAGACCTGCAATCAGATCCATATTGATACTCCTGAAGCCGTAGGTTTTTGCAAGCATATACGCCTTGACCGACTGTTCAACGCTGTGATTTCTGCCGATAAGCTCAAGCGTGCGCTGATTGAAGGTCTGGGGATTTATGCTGATTCTGCCGACGTCGTGCAGCTTCAGTACACGCAGCTTTTCGGGCGTTACGGTATCGGGTCTGCCGACCTCAACGGTATATTCACGAACGGTTGAAAGGTCAAACGATTTTTCAATTCCGCTGAGCAGTCTGTCCATCTGCGGCGCTTCAAGTACACCCGGAGTGCCTCCTCCGAAATAAACGCTCTCAAGCTTCAGACCGAGCTCCGATGCAACGGCACCCGTAAGCTCAATCTCCTCTGCAAGCTTATCGAGATATTCGGGAAGAAGCTTTTTGGCATTTGAATTCGCAATCGAATGCGAAACAAAGGAGCAATAGCTGCACCTTGTCGGGCAGAAGGGAATCGAAACGTAAAGGCTGAATGAATCCTTCTGCGAAAGGGCAACGATTTTCTCTTCCGCATCGGCAACGGTTTTTGCAAGTGCGGCTTTTTCGGGGCTGACGAGCAGACTGCCGAGAAAATAATTCATCGCCGCTTCTTCACCCATATCGGCAATAAGCCTGAGCATAAGCTTTGAAGGACGCACACCCGTAAGCACACCCCACGGAGGCGTGTAGCCCGTAAGCTCCGACAATGCGGCGAAAATAAGCTGTGCCGTTTTAAGCTCGCTTTTATCACGAAGCTCGTTTTCGGGTGCGGTCACAGCCGCATCAAGCTCCGCTTTTCTGCCGTCAATTTCAGCCGAAACCTCAATTCTGTTTCCGCCGTCAACGGGAATGCAACGGGTCACAACCTCTTTCGGGTCATCGCCCTCGTCGCCGTAAACTATATTAATTTTTTCGTTGGGGAAATAGACCCTGCAGAGATTTTCGCATTCGTAGTGAAAATCATGCCCGAAAATTCTTAATATCACTTATTTTACCATCCTTCTGATATACCAGTTACGTGTTCTTTCTCTTTCGAGAGTTGTTTCACGGTTGTGTCCCGGAAGCACTCTGTAATCCCCCTCAAGAGCAATCAGCTTTTTAAGGGATGCAATCATCATTTCCTCGTTGCCGCCGTAGAGGTCTGTCCTGCCTGCGGTCATACAGAAAAGAGTGTCTCCGCTGATGAGCACACGGTCATTATCAACAATATAACAAACACTGCCCATCGTGTGACCCGGAGTGCTGACAACGGTGATTTTCTCTTCACCAAGGAAAAGCTCGTCGCCGTCACCGATAATGACATCCGCTTCAACGGGAATCTGCGGCTCGGGGAAATTATTCTCGGCAAGGCTTTTCTTGGGGTCAATCAGGAAATCGGCATCGTCTTTGTGAATAACAACCTGTGCGCCCGTTGCCTCTTTCAGCCCGCTGACTCCGAGAATATGGTCGAAATGACCGTGGGTAAGCAGAATATATTTCAATTTCCCCATACCTGCTTCTTTGAATAATCCTGCAATTTTCTCATTGTAATAAGCGGGGTCAACTATTGCCGATTCACCCGTTTTCTCATCAACAAGCAGATAGCAATTCGCAAAAATCTCGTGACCGAGATCGACTTTTGTTATTTTCATTGGTATTCCTCTTTAATTTTTATTCCAGATATCCGTATCCATCATAATGGTTACGGGGCCGTCATTACTGATTTCAACAAGCATATCCGCGGCAAAAACACCCGTTTCAACCTTGGCAACTCCGTTGCTTCGCAGACAATCGCAGAAAAAGCGGTAAAGTCTTTCCGCTTCTGCAGGCGGTGCGGAATCGGTGAACGAGGGTCTGTTTCCCTTTTTGATGTCGGCACAAAGAGTAAACTGCGAAATAACAAGGATTTCGCCGCCGATATCGAGAATGCTTTTGTTCATTTTTCCGTTTTCGTCCTCAAAAACACGGAGCTTCGCTATCTTTGCCGCAAGCAGCTCCGCCTGCGCATCGGTATCCCCGTCCATAACGCCGAGAAGAACGTTATAGCCTTTGCCGACGCTTCCCTTAATTTCGCCGTCAACGCTGACGGATGAGGATTTGACTCGTTGGATTATCGCTCTCATAAATTACCTCGTGAATTATATACCTGAACGCTCGATGCTCAGCACGCCGCTGACCTTGGAAAGCTTTGCAACGAGTGCATTGAGATGCTCAACGCCGTTGACCGAAACGGTCACCATAACGTTCGCTCTGCCGTCCTTGGTGTTTCTTGTGCTGATATCGTTAATCATAATGTGCATATTGGCAAGCAGGCTCGAAACGTCGGCAAGAAGTCCGATACGGTTGAGACAGTGGATGTTGAGAGTACACTTGAATTCCTCTTTGATATTGGTATCCCAATACGCAGTTATCCATCTCTCAGGCTCGCCTGCTTTTGAAATATCCTCGGGCACGTTGGTGCAGCTTCTGGTATGAATCGAAACACCGTGTCCTCTTGTGATGAAGCCGATGATTTCATCGCCGGGGAGAGGATTGCAGCAACGGGAGAATTTGATAAGGCAGTTATCGATACCCTCAACAACAACGCCCTCCTTGCTCTTTGTTCTCTTCTTGGCAGGTGTTATTGTGACAACGGGCTCCTCGCTCTTTGTGAGCTTTGCGTAGTCCTCTTTGATTTTCGGCATCATTCGCATCAGCGAAATACCGCCGTAGCCGATTGCGGCATAGAAATCATCAACCGTTTTGCAGTGCTGACGCTCTGCGATTTTTTCAATAAACGCAGTGAAGTCGGCATCCGAGAGCCTGATAAAGTTGCGTCTGAACTCCTTCTCGACCTCGTTTTTGCCCTCTGCAATATTTTCTTCTCTGCGTTCTTTTTTGTACCACTGTCTGATTTTGGCTCTTGCCTGGCTTGTTTTGACAATCTTGAGCCAGTCTCGGCTGGGACCCTTGCCCTGCGCCGACGAGGTGAGAACCTCAACGATTTCACCCGTTTTGACTTTATAATCAAGCGGAACAATTCGTCCGTCAACCTTCGCACCGACCATCTTGTTGCCGACGGCAGAGTGGATGGCATAGGCAAAGTCGATAACCGTTGCACCCATAGGAAGATTGAAAACGTCACCCTTCGGGGTAAACACAAACACTTCTTCAGGCACGAGGTCACTCTTAATGGTTGAAACGATATCCTCAACGTTTTCGCTGTCACTCTGGCTTTCAAGAAGCTGTCTTATCCACGCAAGACGCTCCTCGAATTTCTGTGTGCCGTTGACGCCGAGCTTATATTTCCAGTGGGCTGCGATACCGTATTCGGCGGTATGGTGCATATCCCACGTTCTTATCTGAACCTCAAACGGAATACCCTCTTTACCCAGAACGGTCGTGTGAAGCGACTGATACATATTGGGCTTCGGGGTGGAGATATAATCCTTGAATCTGCCCGGAATAGGCTTGAACATATCGTGAATAACGCCAAGGCAGTTATAGCAGTCGATAACCGATTCAACAATAATTCTGACTGCGTAGATATCATAAATCTCATCGAAATTCTTGTTGCGCATATACATTTTACGGTAGATTCCGTGAACGGATTTTATTCTGCCGCTTACCTGCGCACCCGAAACAAGAGAATGCACTCTTTCTTCGATTCTCGCCTTGATATCGGCAAGGAATTCGTTTCTTGAGCGGCTCTGCGCCTCAAGATTTTCTTCAATTTCGTGATATGCAACAGGGTCAAGATAGCTGATTGACAAATCCTCAAGCTCTTCCTTTATGGGTCTGATACCGAGGCGGTGAGCTATCGGAGCATAAATTTCAATTGTTTCAAGCGCAATTTCCCTGCGCCTTTGCTCGGGCTTGAACATAAGCGTACGCATATTATGGAGTCTGTCTGCGAGCTTGATGATAATAACCCTGATATCTCTCGACATTGCAAGAAGCATTTTGCGGATATTCTCCGCCTGCTGCTCTTCTTTTGTCTGCAGGGGCACCTTGCCGATTTTGGTTACGCCGTCAACAAGGTCTGCAACCGTCTGACCGAAAGCCGACTTTACGTCGTTATAGGTCATTTTGGTATCTTCAACGGTATCGTGAAGAATCGCAGCAATAACCGACGCATCATCCATACCGAGCTTTGAAAGAATAATTGCAACGTTCAGCGGATGCATAATGTAAGGCTCGCCCGAAAGACGCTTCTGTCCCTCATGTGCCTGAGATGCAAGCTCATATGCCTTCCTGACATCGGCAAGCTCTTCCCCGGTATAGCTCTTTGAAAGCTTCTCAATAAGAGCATCAAAGCATTCCTGCGGATTATCATATATTTTTATCGGTGTGCTGTGGAAGTCTTTCATAAAATCACCTGCGAAGGATAAAATCAGATCATACTTTTAATTTTCTTCATAATTGTTGAATCCTCAAGGTTGACCTTGGGAGGATTCTGCGGCACGCAGACTCTGTTATCCTCATCGATTGTCAGAATGCCCATTTCAAGCATTATCTCAACCGATGCCGTCATTGCCGCAAGCCTTGAGCCGTCATCACCGAGACGCACGCAAAGCATTTCACAGTAGTTATCGATAAGAGGTCTGGCTTTTATGCTTTTGAAAACGGCAACCTCAAGCTCCCTTTCGGGAAGAAGGCGTTTCGCCTGCTCGCTTGAAAGCCTCTCGCCTCTTGCAAATTTTTCGTAAAGTGCGATTGAAGAAAGTACCTTTTCTTCATCGGTATTTGAGGGACGGATTCCCCTGACGATAACCGAAACCCTTGTTTCTCCGTTATAGACGTTTTTATCGAGATTTACGGCAAGGTCAACGGTATCTCCCCTCTCAAACGGAAAGCGTTTCTCCGGCATTCCGAAATAAACAACACCCGTTCTCGTTCCGTTTTTGGAAACGGTCATACGGATATGCTTACCATCCGAAACTCCCGAAACATCCTCGATTTTCATTCCGAAAAGGCCGAAGCAGGGCTGCTGGTTTCCCGAACCGAAGGGCTCAAGAAGCGACAGCGACGAAAGCAAATCAAGGCTGATGGACGAAGGAAGCAGCTTGCAGTCTATTCTCTGAATTGCAAACGGCATATCGATATCCGCTGCATATTCGTTGATTCTTTTTCTGAATTCGTTTATTTTTGATGAACGGAGTCCGACGCCTGCGGCAAGAGTGTGTCCGCCGAAATGCTCAAGGCAATCCGAAACCGCTTCGATAGCATCATAAATCGAGAAGCCCTCAACACTGCGGCAAGAGCCTTTTGCCATTTCGCCGTCACGGGAAATAACGACGCAGGGTCTGCCGAATCTTTCCGTAATCCTTGCGGCAACGATACCGATAACCCCCTGATGCCAGTCCTCGCCGTCAACAACGAGGATTTTATCGTTAAGCATTTCGGGATTTTCGTTAAGCATTGCAACTGCACTTGCAAAAATCTCGGTTTCGGTTTTCTGGCGCTGGATATTCATTGCGTTGATTTCGTCTGCAAGAAGCGATGCCGTATCCTCATCGTCGCAAAGAAGCAAGTCGAGTGCCTTGTGTGCCGAGCCCATTCTGCCTGCGGCATTGATTCTGGGGCAAACGGTAAAAGCCGCCGAGGATGCCGTGAAATATTTGTCTCCGACTCCTGCCGCTTCCATAAGTGCGGCAATACCGGGTCGGGGGTCATCGTTTATAAGCCGCAGACCTCTGCGCACCATAGTACGGTTTTCTCCTCTGAGAGTAACAACGTCACCGATAGTGCCGAGCGCAACAAGGTCGCCGTATTCCTCGATAAGCATATCGTCGGCACCGCCCTCAAGCGCGCAGGCTAATTTGAACGCAACGCCTACACCGCTCATCTCTTTGAATGCACTCGGGCAATCCTCACGGTGAGGGTCAACAACCGCCTCGGCATCGGGAAGGATATCGCCAACCTTATGGTGGTCGGTTACGACAAGAGAAATGCCGAGCTCCTTGGCACGTTTTGCTTCTTCAATTGCGGAAACACCGTTGTCAACCGTAACAATAAGTTTTACGCCCCTGTCGGCAAGCTCCTCAATTGCTCCGACGTTAAGTCCGTAGCCCTCGGCGATTCTGTCGGGAATATATCGGATTGCGTTTGCGCCCCTTGCTTCAAGGTAAGAATAAAGAAGTGCCGTTGCCGTTACGCCGTCGGCATCGTAATCACCGAAAACACATATAAGCTCAAAATCATCGATGGCTCTGTTGATGCGCTCCGCAGCCTTGTCCATATCCTTAATCGACATAGGGTCAAGCGAAAGAGGTGCATCGGCATCAAAAAAAGCATCGATATCATCTATATTATTAAAATCTCTGGACGTTACCAGCAAAGCAGCAAAAGGGTCAACGCAAAGCTCCTGAGCAATCTGCGCCGCGAAATCCTTGTCACTTGAGGCAACAACCCATTTCTTTCTTCTCACAGGTTATCATTCCTTTCAATATCAGGTAATTATAACACTTATATGTAATTATTTCAATATAAAAAGTAAATATTTATAAAAGCAAAAAAGACCGTGTTTGTTAACACGATCTTTTATCTATAAATTATTAAGTTGTAATTTTCTGCTCACAACCGCCGATTCCGGATTATCAAACAAGAAATCTGTTAATATTGCGGTTTGAGAGACTCATTACAGTTGACTTATTTCTGAGTTTGTCTTCAAATAAATCCGCTTAATTAAAATCCGGTTTCAGCGGCTGTGAGCGATGAAGCTGATGAGTACATCGGTATCGCCGCCTTTCTTATTCTCTTTGACAATTTTTGACCTGTGACTTATGATATATGGTCAAGAGGATTTCTTATGAATGAAGCTTTTACATATTATCCGAATCCTGAAAATTACGGCTTTTACTTCAAGATTTTGACTGTCTTTTTTCAGAAGCCTTTTCTTCGGAATTGCTGTAAGATTTTTTGCTTCATTTCCTTTCCTCGACTTTAATATAGCACACAAACTCGGTTTTGTCAATAGTTTTTTCAATAAATGTTGATAACTTTTGTAAGTTTTGAACAAAGCGTTAAATTCATCAAGATATCTTGATTTTCTATTGACTAACAGACGTTTTCGGGTTAAAATATAAATGTTATTGATTTGAAAGGATGTATAAATACTATGGAAGAATACACACCCGATATCGTCAGCGTTATTGACGAGGACGGCAAAGAACACATTTTTGAGGAGCTCGACAGAATCGAGACAGACAGCGGCAAATACGTTGCTCTTCTCCCCCTCCCCGAAAATCCCGACAATCTTACTGAAGGCGACGATGAACTCATCATTCTCAAGGTTGAAGAGGATAAAGGCGAAATTTATCTCTCTCCCATCGAAGATGACAACGAATTCAACGAAATCGGTCAGATTTTTGAAGAGAGACTCGCAGAGATGTTCGATTTCGACGAAACTGAAGAATAATCATTGTTTTTCACCCTGCCTTGTGCGATAAATTGCAGCCCATATGTAACCCAACACGTAATTATAGGGAGCCGGACTCCGGAGGCGGATTGCAGACCTCCCGCCCTGTGGCGGACGAAGGGAGCGTGAACCCATCGGGAGGCACCCACCTGCTGAAAGAGCAGGTTACAATCGGCTGCATACGGCTTGGCGGGGCATATTTTATTTCCTCGGAGGCATTAAAAGTGCAGAAGCTATTCAACGCAGACCTTCTTGATATAGTGCCGGTTGAAAGAGGCTTTGTCTATGCGTGCAAAGAAACCCTCTCAAACGGAAACGCAGCCGTTGCTTTCTACCACTATAATCAGGAAATCGATATTTTTGATAAAATACCCGTTCCGTCTTACATAAATTATAAATTCGGCGAAATGACGTTTGACGTGGCTAGAATACTGGGCAATTTCGTCACCTGCGACGTTGTGCCGCTCACCGCAAGCACAAAGCTTGTTTCCTACACCGACGGCACAATCAAGGTGCTCGGCAGCGCAGGCGAAATCGTTTCCGAAGGCAGAGTCGAATACCTCGACAATCCCGCCTGCTCACCTGCAGTCAACGGAGCAGACCTCTGGTTTGTTGTTCCCGAATCAAACGCAATAATCAACTATTCCGTAAAGCATAACAGAATCGAATTCCGCATCGGAAGCGCAAAGGACAAAACCTTCTGCCATCCGAGCGATATTTCGGTTTACGATAAAAAGCTGTTCATCTGCAACACTAATTCATATAAAATCAGAACAATCGACCTTACGAATTACACCGTTGCAGATTACCAGCTTTTCAACGAGCCGGTCTATAAATATTTCAGAGTCAAGGATACCGAGTATGCCGTTCTGAAATCCGGCGTCTACAGTCTGTAATAAATTTTGGGAGGAATACAAATGAAAACAGCACTTGAGTACAGCAAGGGTTTTGATATCAAAAAGCTTTCAAAATTCTGCGTCAAAGGCATCACCCGCATCTGCAATGAAATCGGTCCCCGTCAGCCCGGCTCACCCGAGGAGCTCAAGGCTCAGGAGCTTATGGCGAAGGAAATGAAAAAGCATTGCGACGAAGTCAAAATTGAAGAATTCAAGGTTCACCGTCAGGCATTTATGGGCTTTATCCCCTTTACGGTTGCCTGCGCAGTTGCAAGCGTTTTTATCAACGCATTCGTAAACCCCGTTATTGCTCTTGTGCTCGTTGTTCTCGGATTCATTCCGCTTCTCCTTGAATTCCTTATGTATAAGCAGTTCATCGACCCTCTTTTCCCCGGTCATCCCAGCCACAATATGATTGCCACACGCAAGCCCACAGGCGAAGTCAAAAAGCGTTTCATCATCGTCGGTCACGCAGACAGCCAGTATGAATGGACCCTCAACTATCTGCTCGGCGGCGTAGGTATGAAGCTCGTTCTCATCCCTGCGGTCGTCGGTCTTGTTGCCGACCTCATCGTTGCAATTCTCAGCATCATCTTTGCAGGCACAGACGGTGCTCTTTCCGCTGAAAAAGCTCACGGCCTTATGATTGCGGGCTTCGTTATCGGCTGCGTATTCGTTCCTTTCCAGCTCGGATTCCTTCTTTTCCAGAATCCCTTCAAGAGCGTGCCCGGTGCAAACGATAATCTCACGGGCTGCTACGTTGCAATGAGCGTTGCAAAGGCTATGGCTGAAACAGACACAAGATTCGAAAACACAGAGCTCGTTGTTATCTGCTCAGGCTCCGAGGAAGCAGGTCTCAGAGGTGCAAAGGCATACGTCAAGGCTCACGAAAAAGAGCTCAAGGATATTGAAACCGTTTGCGTTGCCTGCGACACCTTCCGCGACCTCGAAACAATGGCCGTTTACGACAGAGATATGAGCGGCACCGTCAGACACGACTGGGGCGTAAAGCATCTTGTTCAGCAGGCAGGTAAAAACTGCGGATTTGACCTTCACTTCGAATCGGTTTACATAGGTGCATCCGATGCTGCCGCTTTCACACAGAGAGGAATCAAGTCAACAGGCTTCGCAGCTATGGACCCCACTCCTCCCCGTTACTACCACACAAGACTCGATGACGTTGATATGCTTGTTGAAGATGCTATCGGCGCAGGTATCGAAATTATGATTGAAGCCGCTTGTATGTATGACAAGGACGGACTTCCCGAAAAGAAATAATCCGAATAAGAATAATTTTTGCCGCAGACTCAAAAAGTTTGCGGCAATTTTTGTTTTTGTATTGATTTGGGATTATTTAGATGATATTATAAATCAAAGAAAGGAGTGTTATCTATGCAAACTTTAAAAATAGGTATCCTCAAGGATATGCATCAGCAGCTTAAAAAACATTTTTTCCTTGCAAAAAAAGATATCCCCGTCTGGGAATATACAAGAGGTATGTTCCTTGAAACCCATTACGAAATGGAGGACTTCAAGGGTGAAATAAAATGCGGCGACAGATGGTATGCCGCATATGATTCGGCTCATTTCTTCAAGGCAAGCATCACCGTCCCTGAAGAAATGGACGGCTGCAAAATCAGAGCAGTGCTTCCCGTCGGCGGCGAAGCTCTCGTAAAGTGCAACGGCAAATACGTCGCAGGCTGTACCTCAAGAGAATCGCTTCCCGACAGAGCAGACGTTGAGCTCGGAATCCGAAAAGCAGGCGAAATTCTCACCTTCGAAATCGAAGCTACGGTTGACTCAATGTCATTCTGCGACGATGCTATGGAGGGTGCAAAATTCCAGGAATGCCTTTTCGGAAATACGTATATCGCCGTTGCCGATGAGGACGTTGAAGGCTATTATCTTGACCTCACGGTTGCTTTTGATGCAATTGATTTCATCAAGGATGAGCACATCAAGGCAAAGGTTTACGCAGCTATCGACGACAGTATGCACATGGTAGATTACGATTTCTCCGATGAAGAGGTCAGAAAATCCGTCAAGGAAGCAAGGGCATTCTACCTTAAAAAAATCAGCGAAATCGATTGGAGCGCACAGAGCAGAGTTATCCTCACGGGTCACAGCCATATCGACGTTGCGTGGCTCTGGAGAGTTCAGGAAAGCATCCGCAAGAGTGCAAGAACATTCAGCAACGTTACAACCCTTATGGACCAGTATCCCGAAATGACCTTCGGTCAGAGCGAGGCTGTTCTTTACCAGATGATGAAGGACCATTATCCCGAGATTTTTGAAAAAATCAAGGAAAAGGTCAAGGCAGGTCAGTGGGATATCTGCGGCAACGTTTGGGTTGAGGCGGATACAAACATCGCTTCGGGCGAAGCTCTCATCCGTCAGGTGCTTTACGGCACGGAATTCTTCCAAAAGGAATTCGGCAAGGTCTCAAAAACATACTGGCTTCCCGACTGCTTCGGCTTTACCTGGGCTCTTCCCCAGATTATCAAGGGCTGCGGTATGACAAACTTCATCACTTCCAAGCTTTCATATAACGATACAACCAAATTCCCCTACAGTATGTTCATGTGGGAGGGCAACAACGGCGACAGAGTTTACGCTCACCTTATGCGCCCTGCATATAACTGCCATTTCAGAGTTGACGAGCTTATGACCTTCGACGGGGAATGCAACAACAAGAACGTTCTCAACACCGCAATGGGTATGTACGGCTACGGTGACGGCGGCGGCGGTCCGACAAGAAATATGCTCGAAAGAGGCAGACGCCTTCAGAATTTCCCCGGTCTGCCCAAGGCTGAAATCGGTCACGTTGACGACTTCTTTGAAACAATGGCGGCTCACGAGGACGAGCTTCCCGTATGGAACGGCGAGCTTGTTTACGAAAACCACAGAGGCACCTTCACAAGCCAGGCTTTCGTCAAGAAGAACAACCGCAGAGGTGAATATCTCTTCACAAGAAACGAGATGCTCTCCGTATTTGCCGAAAAACGTCTCGGCAAGGCTTATCCCAAAGAAGAGCTGGAAAAGGGCTGGAGAATCCTGATGACAAACCAGTTCCACGATATTCTTCCCGGCTCGTCAATCCACGAGGTTTTTGAGGATGCACGCAGAGATTACGGCATTATGAACGAAATCGGCAACGGCATCAAAGACGACGTTCTCAGTGCTGTCAACGCCGCGGTTTCGGCAGAGGCAAACACCGTTACGGTATGGAATATGGCAGGCTGCGAAAGCTATGAGCCCGTTGAGGTTGAAGGCGTTCCCGAGGGAATGTATATCACCGCCGCAGACGGACTTTCACTCCCCTGCGCATATATCGACGGAAAATTCGTTTTCCTTCCCGACGTGCTTGAGCCGCTCAGCTGCAAGGTATTTTATCTCAAGGAGGGCGAAACTCCCTTTGCTCCCGTTGAAGCCGAAACAACTTACTTTGAGAACGCAATTCTCCGTGTTGAATTCGACGAAAACGGCACAATCACGAGTATTTACGATAAAATCAACGAGCGTGAGGCTCTTGACGGCAGAGGTAACATTCTCACGGTTTCTCTCGATAAGTGCATTCACGAAACCGCTTGGAACCTTGAACTGAACTATCAGAAGAGAATGTGGGAGCTCACAACCGCAGAAAGCATTGAGGTTGTTGAAAGCAACGCTGTCAGAGGCGTAATCAGAATCAAGCGCAGATTCAACAAATCCGTCATAACTCAGGATATCATTCTCACCCAGAACGGCGAAAGTGTTATCTTTGATACAACCGTTGACTGGCACGAAAGCGACAAGGTACTCAAGGCAGGCTTTGACGTTGCCGTCAAGGACACCGACGCCACCTACGATATCGCTCACGGTGCGGCAAAGAGACCCACACACTGGAACACCCTCTTTGACCTGACAAGATTTGAGGTTGCGGCACACAAATGGGCAGACCTTTCCGAGGGCGGCTACGGCGTCAGCCTTCTCAACGACTGTAAGTACGGCTACGATATCCACAATTCCCGTATGAGGCTTACGCTTATGCGTGCACCGACCTGTCCCGACAGAACGGGCGACCACGGCATCAGCACCTTTGTTTATGCCTACTATCCGCATAAGAACGGCTGGCAGGATGCTGAAACAGTCAGGAACGGTCTTTGCCTCAATGTTCCTCCCGTTGCAAGAGTTGCAGGCAAGCAGGACGGCAAAATCGAAAGCGGCAGCAGCTTCCTCACCGTTGAGGGCGGCAGCTTCACCGTTGACTGTATCAAGAACGCTCAGGACGGCAGAGGTATCATCATCCGTATTGCTGAGGAAGAACGCC
>JAZNUD010000004.1:0-20284 GCA_045592085.1 Acutalibacteraceae bacterium
CGATTGTAGCCATGCAGTTAACGGGAACGTTGCGAAGCTCGCCTGAGGGAAGACGGAGAAGAGCGTAAACGCCTTCTTTAGCCATAAGCTGAGCGGAGTTACCTGCTGCTCTTGCAAGCTGGCCGCCTCTGCCGGGGTAGAGCTCAACGTTGTGAATAACTGTACCAACGGGGATGTTGGTGAGAGGAAGTGCGTTACCGGGCTTGATGTCGGCGTCAGCGCCTGCAACAACGGTATCGCCAACCTTCAGACCTGCGGGCTGAAGGATGTATCTCTTTTCGCCGTCTTCATACTGAAGAAGTGCGATGAAAGCGGAGCGATTGGGATCGTACTCAACGCTTGCTACCTGTGCGGGAATATCGAACTTATCTCTCTTGAAGTCGATTACACGGTACTTTCTTCTCTGTCCGCCACCGCGATGACGAACTGTGATTCTTCCGTAGCTGTTACGGCCGCTGTTCTTCTTGAGTGAAACAAGAAGGCTTCTTTCGGGAGCAACCTTTGAGAGCTCGGAATAATCTGTAGTCGACATGTTACGTCTAGCGTTACTTGTCGGCTTGTAAAGCTTAATAGACATTTTTCTACACTCTCCTTATAGCGGCTTTGCGGAGCAATGTCATTCTCCATACCTTACCGCCGGATTTTATAGGAACATTGTCCTTTATGATTACGTTAAGTAATCGTGATTACATCATTCCGTCAAAGAATTCGATTGTCTTGGAGTCTTCGGTAAGAGTAACGATTGCCTTCTTGCGAGAAGCTGTGTAGCCTTCGAAGCGGCCGTATCTTCTGAGCTTACCGTCAACGTTGATTGTGTTTACCTTTGCAACCTTAACACCAAAGAGCTTTTCAACAGCAGCCTTGATTTCAATCTTGTTTGCATCCTTAGCAACCTCGAAGGTGTACTTTCTGTCTGCAATGCCGTCCATGCTGTTTTCGGTGATTACGGGGCGGAGGATAATATCCTGTGCTAATCTGCTCATGCGTAAACCTCCTCGATCTTGCTTACAGCGTCCTTAAGAACTACAACTGTGTCGCAGTTAAGGATGTCGTAAACATTGAGTGTGCTGGCAAGAGTTGTCTTAACGCCTGCAATGTTTCTTGCTGAGCGATAAACGATTTCATTCTTCTCAGGAAGAACGAAGAGAACCTTCTTGCCGGTTTCAAGTGCGTTAACAACCTTGGCCATTTCCTTGGTCTTGATTGCGTCAAGCTTGATATCGTCGAGAACGATAAGCTCGCTGTCAGCAACCTTTGAGGAAAGAGCAGACTTGATTGCAAGTCTTCTGACCTTCTTGTTTACGTCCTTGTGATACTTTCTGGGCTTGGGACCGTGTGAGATACCGCCGTGATACCACTGGGGAGCTCTTGTTGAACCCTGTCTTGCGCGGCCGGTGCCCTTCTGTCTCCAGGGCTTCTTGCCGCCACCGCTTACTTCTGATCTTGTAAGTGTGGACTGTGTGCCCTGACGCTGATTTGCCAGATAAGCTACTACGCAAAGGTGCATAGCAGGAATGCTGGGCTCGATTCCGAAGATGCTGTCGTTAAGCTCCATATCGGAAACCTTCTTACCTGTCATGTCGAATACTGATACTGTAGGCATTCTGTTCTGCTCCTTTCCTTTTAAGCTTTCTTAACTGAGTCGCGGATAACAACGATGCCGCCCTTGGGGCCGGGGATGGCACCCTTGATAGCGATGAGGTTGTTGTCTGCGTCAATCTTTGCAACTACGAGATTCTGGATTGTAACTCTTTCGCAGCCAAGGTGACCTGCAAGCTTCTTGCCCTTATAAACTCTTGAGGGGTCGGAGCATGCGCCCAGGGAACCTGCATGTCTTGCAACAGGACCTGTACCGTGGGATTCCTTGAGTCTGGAGAAGTTCCATCTCTTGATTGAACCGGCAGTACCCTTACCTTTGCTTGTGCCGACTACGTCTACCTTTTCGCCGACTGCGAAGATGTCTGCCTTGATTGTGTCGCCCACGCTGATGCTTGCCATATCGTCAAGCTTGAACTCTTTGAGAGTCTTCTTGGGGGCTACGTCAGCCTTCTTGAAGTGACCCATCATGGGCTTGTTCACACGCTGAACCTTTACGTCGCCGTAACCGAGCTGAACTGCTTCATAACCGTCGTTTTCGATTGTCTTCTTCATAACAACGTTGCAGGGGCCGGCTTCAACAACTGTTACGGGAATTACGTTTCCCTTTTCGTCGAAAATCTGTGTCATACCGATTTTCTTGCCGATGATTGCTTTCTGCATATTATGCTTTCCTCCTTTAGGTTATTGGTTGACCTCTTCGGGCCAACATGACCTGCATTTGTTGAAATTAAAGCTTGATTTCGATTTCAACGCCTGCGGGAAGCTCAAGACCTGTCAGAGCTTCAACTGTTTTAGCTGAGGGTCTGATGATGTCGATAAGCCTTTTGTGAGTTCTCTGCTCAAACTGTTCGCGGCTGTCCTTATACTTATGAACTGCGCGAAGGATTGTAACAACTTCCTTCTCTGTGGGAAGGGGAACGGGACCCGAAACCTGAGCACCTGTTCTCTTAGCTGTTTCTACGATCTTCTCTGCTGCTTTGTCAACAAGGTTGTGATCGTAGCCCTTGAGCCTGATTCTGATTTTTCCCTTTACTGCCATTTGGAACGCCTCCTTAAAAATTGGCGGGCCGCAAACTTTGTGAAAACCGACCCGGGTGTTTCAACCCGTCCGATTTAAAAACCGGAAAAACATATTTCCGGGTTAGCTTTCGCTCATTTGCACATAGGTATCCCGCGACAAGGCCGCCCGGGAATGGCAGACCTTACGTCAGGACACAATTCGCCCGGTTTAAAATCGGACATACTCCGCGAAAATTTCCTGCCTCAGAGGGCAGCCACCTCTCGCATCAACGCATATCATGCATACATTCGGATGGGTTTTGGGCATAATTAGCCCCTAATCCGAGAGCATGCTCGATTATAATAACACAAGGGCAGGTGCTTGTCAATACTTTTTTTGATATTTTTTTGAAATTTTTTGCAGTCTTTGAAACCCTCAATCCCAATGATATCAAGGCTTTTGCGCTTTAACGGGACAGAGTGCATCTTTCCGCAAATATGACATATATAAAAGGTATAGTAATATAATATATCAATGCAAACCCTTTTTACACAACATAATGTGGTTTTATCAAAAATATTGCTTACATATTGATAATTCCGAATTTATATGATAGAATGGTCACGGACAGAACTGAAAGGAGATTTTCACTATGATCGGTTTAGGCAAATGGGCGTGCAGCGTCAACACAATGTTTTTTTCGGGCGATGTTGATTTTGAAATTTTCGACAATAACGGCGAATACGGCTTCAATCTCAACATTCCCAACGTAAAAATTCCCGATATCACCGTTAAGGAAATCGAGGAGGACGATGACACAATCACCGCAACGGTTGAAACAAGCGTGCTCCCCGGCAAGGACATTACCCTCGTTGTCACAATCGACGGCGATACCTTTGACGGCTACATCAAGGTGCCGATGTTCGGAAAAGTAAAGCTCAAAAACGGCAGAAGAATCGGCTGATAAACAAAAACATAACCGCATTGCATTACGCAGTGCGGTTATTATATTTATTATTCAAATTATTTTGCGGGGTTTTTTGAAACATCGCCGCAGCACTTTTTATATTTCTTACCGCTGCCGCAAGGACACGGATCGTTGGGAGCGACTTTTTCTTTTTTCTTGACCGTTCTGCCCTTTTCGCTTCCGTCGGACGCACCGCTTGTGCCCGTAATCTTTGCGGTCTGCTCACGCTTGGTCTCTTCCTTGCTTCTGATCATAACAGTGAGCATATTTCTTGCGGTATCCTCTCGGATTTCCTCATTCATACCGTCAAACATATCCGAGCCGACCTGTCTGTAAGCAACAACGGGGTCTGTCTGGCCGTATGCACGCAGACCGATTCCTCTGCGGAGCTGATCCATTGCGTCGATGTGATCCATCCACTTACTGTCAACGGAACGGAGAAGAACCATCTTCTCAAGCTCACGCATAACAGGCTCGCCGTTTTCGTTTGTTCCGAAGAGCTCTTCTCTCTCTTCATATCTTGTTGTTGCTCTTTCGATAAGAATTTCACGGATTTCGTCTCTGTCGCCGATATCCTCAAAATCACCGTCTGCGGCAATGCCCCAGCTCCTGAACTTATCGATAAGTCCGTCGATATTCCACTCCTTCTTTGATGCATGGGATGAGCAGAACATATCAACGGCATCGGTAATGCTGCCCTCAATCATACGAAGAATAACAGGCTTGAGCTCCTCGCCGTCAAGCACCTGATTGCGCTGTCTGTAGATAAGCTCTCTCTGGCGGTTCATAACGTCGTCATACTGAAGAACGCTCTTTCTGATACCGAAGTTTCTGCCTTCAATCTTCTTCTGTGCGCTCTCGATGGTGTTTGAAATGAGCTTTGCTTCAATGGGCATATCCTCGGGAGTTTTGAGAGTGTTCATAACGGCGTTGATTCTCTCGCCGCCGAAAAGACGCATAAGGTCATCCTCTGTCGAGAGGAAGAAACGGCTTGCACCGGGGTCGCCCTGACGGCCCGAACGGCCTCTGAGCTGGTTATCAATTCGTCTGGATTCGTGACGCTCCGTACCGATAATGAAAAGACCGCCTGCATCTCTTACCTTATCTGCTTCGGGAGAGATTTCATCATCGTATTTCTTTTCAAGCGACGTATACAGTGCTCTCGCATCAAGAATTTCCTGATTATCTGTTTCGGCAAAGCCCGTTGCCTCGGCAATAAGCTCCTCTGTGTAGCCCAGACGGCGCATTTCGGACTTTGCAAGATACTCGGAGTTACCGCCGAGCTTGATATCGGTACCGCGGCCTGCCATATTGGTGGCAATTGTTACCGCGCCGAGCTTGCCTGCCTGCGCAACGATTTCAGCTTCTTTTTCGTGATGCTTCGCATTGAGCACCTCGTGCTTGATGCCCTTGCGCTTGAGAAGAAGGCTGAGAAGCTCCGATTTTTCAATCGAAACCGTACCGACAAGCACGGGCTGACCCTTTGCGTGGCACTCCTCGATAACCTGAATAACCGCCTCAAACTTTGCCTTCTCCGTTTTATAAACAACGTCGGGAAGGTCTTTTCTTATCATCGGCTTGTTTGTGGGAATTTCGATAACGTCAAGACCGTAAATCTGATTGAATTCGGCCTCCTCGGTCATAGCCGTACCCGTCATACCCGAGAGCTTTCCGTAAAGACGGAAATAATTCTGGAAGGTGATTGTAGCAAGGGTTTTGCTTTCGTGCTCAACACTTACGTTTTCTTTTGCTTCGATAGCCTGATGCAGGCCCTCGTTATAGCGTCTGCCAAGCATAATTCTGCCTGTGAATTCATCAACGATAAGCACCTGATTATCCTTGACAACGTAGTCAACGTCACGCTTCATAACGCCGATTGCCTTGATTGCCTGGTTGATGTGGTGCTGAATGGTCATATTCTCGGCATCCATAAGGTTTTCGAGGTTAAAGAACTTTTCAGCCTTTGCAACACCCGCTTTTGTGAGCGTTGCAGTCCTTGCCTTTTCGTCAACTACGTAGTCGCAGTCTTCACCGACAAGGTCCTCGATATTTTCCTTGGACTGTACCTCTTTGATTCTTACGCATTTAAGCATAAGTGCAAAGCGGTTTGCCATTTTGTAAAGGTCGGTGGACTTTTCACCTCTGCCCGAAATGATAAGCGGAGTTCTTGCTTCATCGATAAGAATCGAGTCAACCTCGTCAACGATAGCATAGCTGTGTCCCCTCTGCACCTTGTGTTCCTTATAAACGACCATATTGTCACGCAGATAGTCGAAGCCCATCTCATTGTTTGTGCCGTAGGTGATATCCGCGGCATAGGCTTCCTTGCGCTCGGGATTTTCTTTTTCGTGAACGATAAGTCCGACGGTCAGACCCATAAAACGGTATACCTTGCCCATCCATTCGCTGTCGCGTCGTGCAAGATAGTCGTTGACCGTAACGATATGGACACCCTCGCCCGAAAGTGCATTAAGGTAAGCAGGGAGAGTTGCAACAAGCGTTTTGCCTTCACCCGTTCTCATCTCGGCAATTCTGCCCTGATGCAGAATGATGCCGCCGATAATCTGCACGGGGAAATGCTTCATACCGATAACTCGCCAGGATGCCTCGCGGCAGGCAGCAAAAGCCTCGGGGAGAATATCGTCAAGCGTTTCGCCGTTTGCAAGGCGCTCCTTGAATTCGGGAGTTTTTGCCTGAAGCTGCTCGTCCGTCAGCTTCGAATATTCCTCCTCCAGAGCAAGCACCTTGTTGCAAAGGGGCTTTATGCGTTTGATTTCTTTAGTTGAGTAGTCGCCGAAAATTTTGGTTAAGAAACCCATTTGAATCACCTCGTAGGTCAGTTTCGGAATAATTCTTCCGTAAAATATTTATGTTTGATGTTGTATTATTCTGTTTTATATGTTAAAATCCGAATTGTAATGATTATCAGAAAAGGAGCAGATTTTATGCCTAAAAGAGCAGATTATATTTCCTGGGACGAATATTTCATGGGTATTGCAATGCTTTCCGCACGCCGCAGCAAGGACCCCAACACTCAGGTCGGCGCCTGCATTGTAAACAATAACAACAAAATTATGTCCGTCGGATATAACGGCTTCCCCAGAGGCTGCAGCGATGATTGCTTCCCGTGGGAGAGAAGCGGCGACGAATACGATACGAAATATCCTTACGTCTGCCACGCCGAGCTCAACGCCATTCTCAACAACGGCGGCTCAAGCCTTGAGGGCTGCAAAATCTACGTTGCCCTTTTCCCCTGCAACGAATGTGCAAAGGCAATCATTCAGTGCGGAATCAAGGAGGTTTACTACCTCTCCGATAAATATGCCGATACTCCCGGCACAAGGGCATCAAAGAGAATGTTTGACGCCGCAGGCGTTAAATATACCGCTCTTACTCTCGAGCACGATGAAATCAAGCTCGATTTCAGAGCAGAAAACGTTTAATAGGAATAAACTGCGCTGCCGACCTTTGAGCCGTCTGCAACGGTTGCTCTGGCAAACATAACGGTTGAGCCGTCAAGCCAGATGAAATCGGAGCTTTCCGCAAAAAGGAGAGGCTCTGCGTAGGTTGCAGGCTCCTTTGAGCCGTCGGCTGTGCAGAAAACAAGCTGCTGGACAACCGCACCGTTTGCGTTTCTGATTCCTTTTGCGGCAAAAACAAGCTTGTTGCCGTCAGGCGAAACCGTTACGGTATCAAACGCAGTGATTTCAATATCATTAAGAGTCTTTGTTGCACCGGTCATAAGGTCGGTAACAACAAGGCTCTTTTTGTTTATCAGCCATTTTCCGTCCTGAATATAGTCGGCAAAATAATCGCCGTCAAACTCGGCGAGCACCTTTTCAGCCTTATTCTGATTGATGACGTTTGCAAAGCCCTTTTCGGTTTTGCGCAGATAATGCATTCCGTTTGCATCGTTGACAAACCAAGTGCCGAGAATATCCTTTGCTGCAATTTCAGGTCTGTAAGCATTCGAAAGCACCATTATGTCGGCTCTTTCGCCCTTTTCGGCAGCAGTGTAATATCTTGACGAGAAGAAATACTTTGCATCGCCGAGATTTGCGATGAACTCATCGGTCAGCATTGTCCAGTCGTTCCTGAATGCGCCGTTTTTATCGATAAGACGGGTGTTGTTTGAAACATAGGTGCTTGCCTTGCCGCTTGCAAGGTCGAAATTATAGATTTCGGAATAGATTTTTTCTGCACTGTAGAAATTCTCCTTCTCAAAATCGGCAAGAAGAAGATGTCCTGCGCCGTAGCCCGAAGGCTTGTTTGTCAGCTTGACAAAAGCATAGGGATAAACATCATTCGCATCCGATGCGTAAACACCGATACCGAAAGCTTTGCCGTCTTTTTCAACATAATTAACCGTTACGGGAATTGTTTCATAGGTTGCGGAAAGGTTTGCCTTGACCTGCTTTACGGGCAGAGCACTCGCCGTGAACGCACCGTTTACATACTCAAAGAATGAAACGTTATTCTGCAAATCGGCGGTGAAATAAACGTTTTCAAAGTCGGTGGGCAAAAAGATTTCGCCGTTTGTGCCCTTTACGGAAAGAGCCTTTGTGAATTCGCTGTTATCATAAGAATAAACAACCGCATCCTTTTCAGAAGGCTTGCCCGAGGGGGCTTTATCCTTTGTCAGGAAGAATGCCGCAACGGACACAACGGTTGTTGCCGCAAGAACGGCGGCAATTATTTTAAGTGCCTTGTCTTTCATTTTTATCTCCTCACAGTTCTATCGTCAGCTCAACGGGGCAATGGTCCGAGCCGAAAATTTCATTATGAATTTTTGCATCCTTAAGGCTGTCCTTGAGTTTTTCGGAAGCGACAAAATAATCAATTCTCCAGCCCGCATTCTTTGCTCTTGCGGAGAATCGGTAGCTCCACCAGCTGTAAACACCCTCAAGGTCGGGGTAGAAATATCTGAAGGTATCAACAAAACCGCTTTCAAGCATCTCGGTAAACTTGCCTCTTTCCTCATCGGTAAAACCGGGGTTGCGGCGGTTTGACTTGGGATTCTTGAGGTCGATTTCCTTATGGGCAACGTTGAGGTCGCCGCAGAATATAACGGGCTTCTTTTCATCGAGCTTTCTGACGTACTCTCTGAAGGCATCCTCCCACTCCATACGGTAATCGAGACGCACAAGTCCGTCTCTTGCGTTGGGCACGTAGACCGTTATGAAATAGTAATTATCGAATTCAAGGGTAATTACCCTGCCCTCGGTATCGTGCTCGGGAATTCCGAGACCGTAAGCAACGGATATCGGCTCTTCCTTTGAAAAAACAGCCGTACCCGAGTAGCCCTTCTTCTCGGCGTAATTCCAATACTGGTGATAGCCGTCGAGAACAAGCTCCGCCTGACCTTCCTGCATCTTTGTTTCCTGCAGGCAGAAAATATCGGCATCAAGAGCTGCAAAGCTCCCGTAAAAATCCTTGCCGAGGCAGGCTCTTATTCCGTTTACGTTCCACGAAACAAACTTTTTAATCGCCATTGTGCATAGTCCTCCAGTATAATTAAATGTATTATAACATAAAAAAGGAGTTCTGTCACCACTAATTATTTAATAAAATGTAAATAATCTTAATTATTAAGAATTAAAATCTGTCTTGACAAACCATTTTTAATGTAGTATTTTTATTATAAGCGGATGTGCGGAATGCATATCATCTGTGCATTCTGCCAAAACTATAATTTTTTCAGGAGGAAAAACCATGAAAAAGCTTCTTGCAGTTCTCCTCGCACTCTCAATGCTCTTCGCATTTGCAGCTTGCGGCGGTAACGAAGAACCCGAAACCACAACAGCTCCCGTTGAAGAATCAACAGAAGCTCCCGCAACAGACGCTCCCGTTGTTGATGCTCCCTCTGTTGCAGACCCCTCAACAGCAGATCCCTCAGTTGCTGATCCTTCAGCAGTTGACCCCTCAGCTCCTGTAGCTCCTGCAGGCGAAATGACAGCAGCTCAGTTCGTTGCTTTCTACAATGCAGAATCAGCTAAGGCAGCAAAGGGCTCCTACAAGTACAACAGAGTATGCTCCTACACAGACCCCATCGATGTTGGCGGTGCAACAGGTATCATCAACGGCATCATCCAGATTGTTGACAAGAACTCAAACCTTGACACAGTTGTAGGTGGCTTCCTCGGAATCGGCACAACTTCAGGCTCATTTCCCAAGGAAAAACCCGAAGACGATTATCAGATCAAGGCTGCAAAGCTCACAGAAGCTGACCTTAAGAATTTCAAGTACGATGCTGCTACAAGCACTTACAGCTTCACACTTGCTAACGCAACCAACCCCAAGAAGACAAATGCTACTCCTATCTCCAGATTCATGAATGACTTCATCACACATGAAGAAGTTTCAAAAGGTATCACAGACGGTGTTGGCGATAAGATCGTTCTTCAGAGCTCAACTGTTAACTACACAAACATCAAGGTTTCCGTTACAGTTGCTGACGGTAAGATCACAAGCATCGCATATTCATATGATTTCGATGCAGCTCTTACCCTTAAGGCCGGTATCAAGATTAACGGCGACGGCGCTGCTAAGACAACCGGTAAGTTCACAGACATCGCTTATTAATTTGAATAATTAATCGGAATTGCCCCGTATCTTCGGATACGGGGCTTTTTTGATGCAAAAAGCAGGGTGCTTTCTACACCCTGCTTTTCATTTTATTCTGTTATCTCATTTATTCCTGACTTGAGCACATATTCCTTTCCGCCGATATATGCAGTTGCGGTGCTTCCCTCGGGAACGACAAAAGTATAAGTAACCTTGCCGTTTTCTCTCTTCCACTCGGACTTGACGAGTCCCTTGCGTGTTTCAAGCGATGCCTTGACGTAGCTGAGTCTTTCGTCGGTCAGCGGACGGAAAATGATATTGGCATATCCGGGATTGCTCTCGTCGGCGTTGATGCCTGCCGCATCACCGTAAAGCCAGTCGCCCACGCATCCGTAAGCATAATGGTTGAACGAATTCATCGAGGTACTCCACATTGAGCCGTCCTCACGCACGCTGTCCCAATGCTCCCAGACGGTTGTTGCGCCCATCTTCACGGAGAATAACCACGAGGGATATTCTTCACGGAGAAGAAGGTCGTATGCAAGCCTGGTGTAGCCGTTATCGCTGAGTGCGTGAAGAATATAGGGAGTGCCGACAAAGCCCGTTTTGATGTGTCCGCATTCGGCAACAAGCTCACTGAGCTGTGCGGCGGTTTCCCTGATATTATCGGAAATTCTGAAATGTACTGCAAGTGCGCACGCAGTCTGCGTTGCATAGTCGGGTGCAATTCTTCCGTCCTTCATATATTTATTACGGAATGCCTTGATTGATTCGTTGCGGAGTGCCTCGTATTCTGTGCTGTCCTCACCGAGAATCTTCATCGACTTGATGAGGATTTCGCTCGAATAGATAAAGAATGCGGTTGCGATGAGCTGCTTGTCGGTACCCTTGCTGCAGTCCTCGGCACTGCTGCCGTCGAGGTTGAGCCAGTCACCGAAATGCCAGTGCTGTACCCAGATTCCGTCAACGAGTCTTGTTTTGATATATTCGATATAATCCACCATTGTTTCAAGCATATCGCGAAGAATCTGCTCATTGTTATATGAAAGATAAATCTGCCACGGGCACACCGTTGCGGCATCTGCCCAGGCGGAGGAGCATTCGTCGTCAACTCCGAAAACGTCGGGGATAACGTGGGGAATCGTACCCCAGCCCGTCTGGTCAACTCTCAGATCGCCGAGCCATTTGGTGAAAAACCGCTCAACGTCATAGTTATATGCGGCGGTTTTGATGAAAACCTGTGCGTCACCCGTCCAGCCGAGCCTTTCGTCACGCTGCGGGCAGTCTGTGGGTACGTCGAGGAAATTGCCCCTCTGACCCCAGACGATATTTGAAAACAGCTTGTTGATTCTCTCATCGGAGCATTCAAAATAACCCGTTCTCTTCATTTCGGAATGAACGACAACCGCGGTGAAATTCTTAAGCTCGATTTCGTCGCTGAAGCCGTCAAGGCAGATATATCTGAAGCCGTAGAAATTGAACGGCGGCTTGTATTTCTGCTTCTTGCCGTTACAGATAAACACAGCCTCCGCCTTTGCACCTCTGAGGTTATCGGTATAGAAATTACCCTCGGCATCAAGCACCTCTGCGTGGCGGATTGTCACCATTTCGCCCGATTTTCCCTTAACGGTGAATTCAACGTAGCCCGTCAGATTCTGACCGAAGTCAATAACCGTTTCACCCTTGGGAGTGATGATAAGCTCCTTCGCCTTGACACGCTCGACCTCAACAACCTTTTCGCCCTCTCTGTCAATGAGAATCTTCGTCGGATGCGGAAATTCAACCGCATTTTTCGGCTTTAAGTCAACGTAATCGCTGTCATAAACGTATCCGTTATAGATATTGGAATAGCGTACCTTCGACTCTTTTGCCTTCCAGTCCTTGCCGCTGTAAATAATCTCGGTTTCGCCGTTTTCATAGACGATTTCAAGCGAGCAGATCAGAGCGTTTTCTTTTGCGCCGATATAATCGCCTGCATAGTGGAAGGGCTGCGCCATATAATTGCCTCTCCAGCCGGGAGCAACCCCGACAACGATGCGGTTATTCGCCTTGATTAAAGCGGTAACGTCATAGTTTTCAACCTGCAGACGCTTGTTATAGGAAGTCCAGCCGGGAGCAAGAATGAAGTCCCCTACTCTCTTTCCGTTGATTTTTGCCTCGTAAACACCGAGAGACGTGATTTCAAGAGTGGCGGATGAAACCGCACCCTTTGCGGCAAAGGATTTGCAGAATTCGATTGCCTTGTCAACGTGCACCTCGGGATGTCTTATCCATTTTGCATTTAATATGTTTTTCATAAAACACCTCCGTGTGGAAGAATCAACTTTATTTTATATCATCAACCTTAAAAAAGCAATAAACTATTGAATAATTTCGGGTTATCTGTTAGAATAATTTAACACAAACGCTTGAAAGGATTTTGAAAATGAAAAAAATCGTTGCAGTAATAATGATTCTTGCTCTTTCCCTGACTATGCTTGCCTCCTGCAAATCCGATAAACCCGTCAACCCCGATGCCGCACTGCCCGAAATCAACGTTACGGAAGCGGCAAAGGAATTTAAGAATGCCGAAGGCAAAGTAGCATATAAAGTCAGCTACAGCATCCCCGAATTCACCGCTGAAAACTGCGAGCAGTACGTCGCAGATTTTCTCAACAAATATATTGCCGAGTTCTATCTTGACAAGGCATTTCATTTTGCGGAAATCAACGTTCAGCATTTCAGAGCAGAGGAAACTGCTCCCCGTGAAATCAAAATCTCTCACGAAATCAAATATCACAGCGATTATATTGTGAGCATTGTTTTCACAACAGCATATTCGCAAAAAAGCAAAATCATTGAAGCAAGAACTTTTAACCTCACAGACGGCTCCGTTATGAACATCGAGGAATATTTCCTCATCAATAAGCCCGATGCTCAGGCGGCTCTGATTGAGCAGCTCAAGGAAACCGCCAAATACAGCTTTGCCGAAACCGAGCTTACCGAGGATCATCTCAAGAATATCGAAGAAAAATTTGATCGCATCAATTTCTGGGTTGAAGATACGGGCATAACTTTTGTTTATGATAAAACTGATATCACTCCCGGCATCGGCGCAACGGCAGGCATTTTTGAGCTTCCCGTTGATTGGAGCATCGCAGGCGCAATCGGCCTCGCCACCTCACCTGACTATGTGTTTGTGCAGGAACAGGAAACGGTTACACAGTAAAATATTCAAACAAAAAGCCGCCTCGGATGAGGCGGCTTTAATTTTTATTAAAGGCTTGCGGCGATGCGTGCCATTGCTTCGTCCGCTTCCTTTGTAAGGGGAAGGAAGGGTCTTCTGCAGGGACCGCAGTCGATGCCGAGGTGAGTCATAATCGCCTTTTCGCAGGGAAGAACGGTGTACTTGATCATTTCTGCAATGATTTCGTTTGCTTCGGTCTGGATTGCCTGAGCTGTTTCCATATCTCCTGCATTGAATGCGTTGAAGATCTTGATGAACTTATCACCCATAAAGTTATAAGTGCTGCCGATTGCACCGTCAGCGCCCATCGCAAGACCGCCGAGACACATTTCGTCAAAGCCGTTGAAAACGGTGACGGGTCTTTCAATCTTCTGCTTGAACTGATGGAGTGTGTAAAGATCGGCAGAGGTATGCTTGATACCCATATAACGCTCATCCTTGAACATTTCAGCCGCATAATCTGCAGTGAAGGTAACTCCGCTGCCGCCGGGGAAGTTGTAAACAACCATAGGAATGTTTACGCTTGAAACGATATCGTCATAATACTTTCTGATTGCGGGGAATGAGAAGCCGTAGTAAAGAGGAGCAACCGCCGAAACTGCGTCGTAGCCGAGTGCCTCTGCGGTTTTTGCCATACTGATTGCTTCATCGGTTGAAATTGAGCCGCAATGTGCGATAAGGGGCACCTTGTCGCCTGCCGCTTCCTTGACGATGCGGAAAACTTCCTTGCGCTCGTCAGAGGTCATAATGAGACCTTCGCCCGTGCTTCCGCCTACGTAGAAGCCGTTGATGCCTTTTTCAAGGTTGAATTCAACAAGCTTTTTGAGAGAAGCTTCATTGATTGAATAATCGTCCTTAAAAGGTGTGAGAAGAGCCGTAAAAATACCTTTCATTTTTTTCATCTCCAATTAAAATTATTCATAAAGAGGATGGCGGCGGCAGATTTCCGTTACGCCTTCTCTGATTTTCTCTGCACTGTTTTCGAAATCGGTTGCGCAAAGGTAAATGAACTCTGCAATCTTATCCATATCTGCTTCGTCAAGACCTCTTGAGGTTGCCGCAGCAGTGCCGAGTCTGAGACCGCTTGTAACGAAGGGCTTCTCGGGGTCGTTGGGGATTGCATTCTTGTTGGCTGTGATATAAACCTCGTCAAGTCTGTGCTCAAGCTCCTTGCCCGTGATGCCGAGTGAACGAAGGTCAACAAGGATAAGGTGGTTGTCCGTACCGCCCGAAACAAGGTTGACGCCTCTTGAAGTGAGACCCTTTGCGAGTGCGGCGCAGTTGGCGATAATCTTCTTCTGGTACTCCTTGAATTCGGGAGCAAGTGCCTCACCGAAGCAAACCGCCTTTGCGGCGATAACGTGCATCAGAGGTCCGCCCTGATTGCCGGGGAAAATCGCTTTATTGATAGCAGCCTCAAGCTCTGCCTTGCAGAGAATAAGACCGCCTCTGGGACCTCTGAGGGTCTTGTGGGTCGTTGTCGTCACAATATCGGCATAGGGTACGGGTGAAGGATGGAGACCTGCGGCAACAA
This sequence comes from Acutalibacteraceae bacterium, assembly GCA_045592085.1. Taxonomy (GTDB): domain Bacteria; phylum Bacillota; class Clostridia; order Oscillospirales; family Acutalibacteraceae; genus CAG-177. Next base: position 14,891 of record JAZNUD010000004.1, read on the forward strand.
GACCTGCAATGTGAGCCATATCAACCATAAAATATGCACCGACTGACTTTGCAATCTTTGAAATGCGCTCAAAATCAATTGTTCTTGCATATGCGGACGCACCTGCAACGATAAGACGGGGCTTCGTTTCGTTTGCAGTTTTTTCAAGCTCATCGTAATCAATATAGCCGTCATCACCTACGCCATAGGGAACGAACTTATAGAGCTTGCCGCTTGCGTTTACGGGCGAGCCGTGTGTAAGGTGTCCGCCGTGAGCAAGATTCATACCCATAACAACGTCACCGGGCTGAAGAATTGCGGAATAAGCTGCCATATTCGCCTGCGCACCCGAGTGAGGCTGAACGTTTGCCGCCTCTGCACCGAAGAGCTTCTTTGCCCTGTCGATTGCAAGCTGCTCAACAACGTCAACGCATTCGCAGCCGCCGTAATATCTTTTTCCGGGATAGCCTTCTGCGTATTTGTTGGTCAGAACGCTGCCCATTGCCGCCATAACGGCAGGTGAAACGATATTTTCGGATGCGATAAGCTCAATGTTTCTTCTCTGTCTGGAAAGCTCGGATGCCATTGCATCTCCGATCTCCTTATCGTATTTTGAAACAAAGCTTATTGTGTCGAGATAATCTGAAAACATTTGAAAAACCCCCTGAAAGCCATATTTATCTATTATAATGGAATAATACCACGAAAGCAAACGCTTTGTCAAATATCATTGTTTACAAAAAATACTTGTAATATTATTTTAAATAGGTTATACTGTATGAGAAAATTGTTATTTCTATAAGGAGATGAATATATGGATCCTATCAAGGTTGATTTTTCGGGTAATAACGGCAAAAGAAAGACCGATATCGTCATCCCCCCCGAAAGAGCCGTTCTCAAAACAATTCTGAGCATCGTATGCTCACTGGTTACTGCAGTTGTTGCGTTTTATTTTATGCTTCCCGCAGTAAACTTCAAATCATATGACTTCTACCTCTATCTCGGAATCGTTGCGGCATCGTTCGTTGTTTTCAGCGCACTTTTCACAAGAGCACTTTCAAAGCCTGAATATATGCCCTATGTCAAAAAGCAGGCAACAGTTCCCCTCATCATCATTGCCGCTCTCGTTCTCGTTGTCGGTGTAGGCTATCTTGTTTCCTGCCAGTTCTTCAGGGCTGAAGCATACAGCCGCATTATCACCGTTGACGACACGAAAACCTTTGCAGAGGACGTTGAGGCACAGTCGGCTGAAACCTTCAAGGTTATCCCCAAGCTCGACAGCGACTCCGCAAACCAGCTTGCAACAAGAGCTCTCGGTGACCTCGCAAAGCTCAATCTTGAATCACAGTTCAAGGTTTCGACAGAAAACAACACCCAGATCAACTATAACGGCAACCCCACAAGAGTTGTTCCCCTTGAATATGATACCATCATCAAGTGGTTCTATAACACAAGAGAGGGTCTGCCCGGCTTCATCAAGATTGATATGGCAAGCGAAAAGACAGAGTTCGTAAAGCTTGACAAGAATATCAGATATTCAACCGCAGAACACTTCAAATATTTCCTTAACCGTCATCTCCGCTTCAGCTTCCCCACCTATATGTTCGGCGATGCAACGTTCGAAGTAACAGACACCAACCATCCCTACTGGGTATGCCCCGTTCTTGACAAGACCATCGGTCTTTTCGGCGGTACAGACGTTAAATCAATCATCCTCGTTGACGCTATTTCAGGCGAATGCAAGGAATATTCAACCGAAGAAATCAAATCGGACGCATCTCTCCAGTGGATTGACCGCGTTTACGATTCAGACCTTATCGTTGAGCAGTATAACTTCTACGGCAAATACCGTCAGGGCTTCTGGAACTCCGTTCTCGGTCAGAAGGAAGTTGTTACAACAACTCAGGGCTATAACTACATTGCTCAGGGCGACGACGTATGGATGTATACGGGCGTTACCTCCGTTACGGGCGACAACTCCATCACAGGCTTCGTTCTCGTTAACCAGAGAACAAAGGAAACCAAGTTCTACAGCGTAACCGGCGGTACTGAAAGCTCCGCTCAAAGCGCTGCTCAGGGCCGAGTAAAGGACCTTCAGTACACCGCAACCTTCCCGCTTCTTCTCAACATCGGCGGTGAACCCACATACTTTATGTCTCTCAAGGATGACAGCAACATCGTTCAGCAGTATGCTCTCATCAACGTGCGTCAGTATAACAATATCGGTGCAACGGGCACAGACCTTGCAAAGTGCCTTGAAAACTACCTTGCCGTTCTTGAAGAAAAGGCAGGCGTTAAAACCGATATCAACCCCGATGACGTCGGCTCCGACAAACCCGATAACAACGAGCCCGGTGTAGCCCTTCTCTCCGTTGAAGGCGTTGTTACCGATATCAGAACTGCGGTCAAGGGCGGAAACAGCTACTATTATATCAAGCTCGACTCCAACCCCGCTTATTTCTCATTTGCCGCAAAGGATAACGAAAGCGTTGTTATTCTTAACGCAGGCAGCAGCGTAAAAATCACCTATAAGGGCGAAGGCGCAATCATTGCGGCCGAGTCAATCGAACTTAAGTAATTAATCCAAAAGCCGCTTCTTTCCGAGGCGGCTTTTATGGCTTTATATCGAAAGGATTTCTATGGAATTTTACGAAAACAAGCAAGAGCCCGAAAAGGCGGTGCTGATTGCCGTTGATACGGGCGACTATAACTGCGAGGCTTCTCTTGATGAACTTGAGGAGCTTGCACAGACTGCAGGTGCGCAGGTTATCGGCAGAATGTGGCAGAAAAGAGACAAGCCCGATTCGGCAACCTTCCTCGGAAGCGGCAGAATCGAGGAGCTTGCCGAATTCTGCGAAAACAATGACGTTGACCTCGTTATTGCAGACAGCGAGCTTTCGCCTGCGCAGCTTCGCAACATCGAAAAAGCGGTTGATACACGAATCGTTGACCGCACGACCCTTATTCTTGATATTTTTGCCGACAGAGCAAGAGGCAACGAGGGTAAGCTTCAGGTTGAGCTTGCCCAGCTCAAATATTCCCTGCCCAGACTAACGGGTAAGGGAATCCAGCTTTCAAGGCTCGGCGGCGGTATCGGCACAAGAGGTCCCGGCGAAACGAAGCTTGAGGCGGACAGACGGCATATCAGACGCCGCATCAACTCTCTTGAAGAGGAGCTTGATGCGCTTGAAAAGCGCAGAGGTCTTGCCCGCGCAAGACGAGAAAAGGACGGTATTGAAACCGTTGTTATCGTCGGCTATACAAACGCAGGCAAATCCACTCTGATGAATGCGCTTACCGAAGCAGGCGTACTCGCTCAGGACAAGCTTTTCGCAACCCTTGACCCGACCTCAAGAGCACTTACCCTGCCCGACGGCAGAAAGGTTATGCTTATAGATACGGTAGGCTTCATCCGCCGTTTGCCCCACAATCTTGTTGAAGCCTTCAAATCAACTCTTGAAGAGGCGGTGTGCGCAAAGGTAATTCTCAACGTTTGCGACGCATCCGACGAGGAATGTGCCGAGCATCTTGAGGTCACAAACGAGCTTCTCGACGAGCTTGGCTGCAGCGGAAAACCGATAATCTCCGTTTTCAACAAATGTGACCTTGAAAGCGCAAATATTTTCCTTTTCAACGAGCCAAACTCCGTTCGGATTTCCGCCCTTGAAAAGAAGGGTCTCGACGACCTGCTTGAAGCAATTGCAAAAGCACTTCCGCCCACAAGAGCAAAGGTTAAAATGCTCATCCCCTATTCCGACGGTGCGGCGGGTGCGGTTATGCGCAAGGACGGCGTAATTTCTTTTGAAGAATACAGAGCCGACGGCCTCTATCTTGAGCTGATTGCCGACGTTGCTCTCATTGACCGATATAAAGATTATTGCGTCTGATGAGATTTTAATAAATTGTTAAAATTATGTTTGTTGACAAACGGCAACGCTTAGGTTATAATGATGCCGTAAACTCCCACGGGGAGTAATCTGAAATTTTATTTAAGGGGGATATTTCAATGGAAATCAATACCGACGGCATTCAGCAGCTTTTCCTTGCTTTTGTAAATGCACTTGCAAACCTCGATCTCAAAACTCTTGATTTCGACTGGCTTGCAGAGCTTCTCACCAAGTACAGCCACATCTGGAATCCCATCTGGGCCGCAGTTAACGTATTTCTTGAGAAGTGGTTTGGCTTCTGATTCAAATGCAAAAAAATTAAGCAGGAACGGTTTTCCGTTCCTGCTTTTTCTTATTTGATAACCGCTCTGAAAACGGGTGCAAGGTGATAGAAAATAAGAGTATAGAGCATTGAGAAAAGCTCGTAAAGACCAAGCTCTTTAAGAAGCTTCGTCATTCCCTCGGTGAGAAGCTTATCAAAGGGTGTTTTCGCCGCTGACGAAACCGTACCGCCCTGATTCTCAACAGCATCGCCGTTCATAACGGTGAAGTTCTGCGTTCTGTAGCCGATGGGCGTTATCGTATCCATCGTGTAGTAAACGGTTACGCTGAACACCTTCTTGCTGACCTCGGGAATCTCGCCCGTAAACGGAATTTCAACACTCTCACCGGGAGCAAGAGTCACCTTTTCGGTTGCAAACGCAATATCAATGCCGTCAACGTGGATAGCGGAAAGCCTGACGTTATTCTGTGCACAGCAGTTTGTGATGATGAGACTTGTTGCCTCGCCGTCAAGAATGCCGGGCTCTGCAGTGTTGAATACTGCGTAAACTCCGTGAGAGGGGTTGCTCGTATCTCTGAACTGGGGATACTCGGGGTCGGAATAAACGTCGGTGATGTTATCGGTAAGCAGTGTTGTCAGCATAAGGCTTGACGTATAGGTATCCCAGAAGGTCATTCCGTGGAAAAGTCCGTCAACAAACCAGGTGTTATCGGGAAGATATGCGGTTGAAGCATCGATTGTCATATCGGGCGAAACCTTGTTTTTTCCGCCGCAGTCATTAACCTGAATATAACCGTCGGCAAATCTTTCACCGTAAGGCGCAACGGTTGCACCTGTTGATGCTTTTGTTGTGATAATGCCGTCGGAATACTCGTTCATACCCGTAACAATTCTGTTGCCCGTGCCCGAAATAATTGAGATGTTTGTTCCGTTTTCAATACATTCGCTGAGCTTTTCGTTCATAGTCGGCAAAATTTCGTAATGGAAACGGTCACATTTTTCAATAAGAGCGGCACTTTTAACGGGATCAAGAAGCTCTTTTTTTGCACTTTCATATTTATCTGCAGGAATGAAATCCCAAAGGCTGCCCCAATAGCCGAGAGTATCAAAGATAACGGGAATAAGCTCGTTGAGAATCATATCGATAAATCCGAGCTGCTGTGCCTTTAAAAGCCAGTCATAATCCTCTTCCCAGCGCATACCGTGCTGAATAAAACGGATAAGGCATTCTTCATCAAACACAAC
>JAZNUD010000005.1:0-17169 GCA_045592085.1 Acutalibacteraceae bacterium
TTCGGAGCGGTACATCAGACTGACGAGAAAGCTCTGACCGGGACATACCCGCTGCCTTCCTGCGTTCTTCAATCTTTGTCATTGCACATACCTCACTTAATACTCAATCGGATATTCTTTGCCTGTTGAATCTTTATAAACAAGCTTAACACCCAAAGCTTCACCAATGGCACACAATTCCTTTGATGAAAAGTTATCCCTTGTCATTTTGTTTGCAAAGTTCTGTCGGGTAGTTCCAACAGCTTCAGCAAGTTCCGTTTGTGTCATATTAAGCTCTGAAAGCCTTTGTTTAATCACAGCAGATACGGACACGCAAACACCTCATTTCCATAATATCGGGGGCGGTTTTATAGTCAAATCCTTCTCCCACTATAACATATTATAGCAGATGTTTGTACACTTTTCAATGTACAGATTTAACAAACTTTCGCCATTATATTTGTACACTTTTTAGTGAACTTTTTAGTCTAAAAGTATTGACTTTGTACACGATTTAGTGTACAATTAAATCACAGGTTAAGGGAAGGCAGACGAAAGTAAGCGACAGCCGAAACCAAGAAGGTCACATAAGAGTGGGAACGGATAAGGGAGATTGAGATTCACGGAGTGATAGATGCTTAAAGCCACCCACCTCTTAACCAACAGCCCCAACGTGGCAAACCGTGAAACCCCTTGAGCCGAACATAGGCGGCAACAGAGCAGGTCACGCAAGTCAGACAGAGGACGTAAACAAAGAAAAGTGAGGTTTTTACAATGTCAACACACGAATTAACCGCAAAAGTCAGAGAGCTTAAGGAACTGCAAACCTTCATTGAGGAGCTTACAGCTGAAGCCGATGCAATCAAAGACGAACTCAAAGCACATATGAAAGCTGCAGGCGCATCAGAGCTGACAGTTGATGTTTTTAAGCTCCGTTATTCCTCAGTAACAAGCAACCGCTTTGACACCAATTCATTCAAAGCCACTCACGGCGAACTCTACACACAGTATTGCAAGCCGTCAACCTCGATGCGATTCAGCATTGCATAAGAAAAGCCCTTATCTGAACGCCGACCAAAGCAACAGATAAAGGCATCAACACACCGCCGGAGCGGTTGAGTACATTATAAGCTCGCCGCTCCGAAAAGTCAAGAAATATAAAGGAGCATTACAATGAGTAACAAAGTAAACGAGCAAACACAGAATAATGCAGTAAAAACAAAGAGGGAGCGAGACTTAGAGGACGGTGTTCTTCTTGCCTTTCTCGCTCTTGAAAGAGCAAAATATCTGATTGATGATGTTGTAGACGAATATTTTAACGGAAACAATGAGATGAAAAAAGACGACCATCCTTTAATTGTTTATGGTTTTCCAAGATACCGAACATATTCTGAAATCGTCAGCCAATTGGTTGGGGAAGCGTATGACACACTTCAGAAACTCGGAGCTTCTCGCTTTTATTAATTAACCAACACCAACCACCACAGGAGCAAGCACATAAACAACACCGGGTATTGCACCACCGATGCCCGAATTTTTATAGAAAGGTTCACACCATGGCAAGTATATCACCGAGAAAAGACAAGAACGGCAATGTGATTTCTTATCAAATCCGTGTTCATCGTGGCCGTGATGCTCAAGGCAAGCAGCTCAAGCCCTTCACAATGACCTGGACACCGCTCCCAGAGTGGAAACCTGCAAGGGTAAAGAAAGAACTTCAGAGGGCTGCCGCATTGTTTGAGCAGAACTGCAAGGACGGCAATGTAACAACCGAAAAACAGACCTTCGATTCTTATGCACGATATGTTATCGAGCTTAAGGCAAGGACAGGTATAAAAGTCAGTACAACCGACCATTATATAAGGCTTTTGACAAGAATAAACGATGTTGATTTGAACGGCATCGGGCATATTAAGCTCCAGGACATTCGCCCCGACCACCTTAACCGCTTTTATAAAGCGTTGGAAGCTCCGGGAGCTGCCAAAACACCCGACAGTGCAACATTGAAAGTCAAAGACCTTCGGGAGCGGATAATATCAGCATCGGGAACTCTGACCCGGTTCTGCAACGACAACCATATAGGCGGCGAAACATTACGCACGTTATTGAAGGGCAAACCGATACAGGGTGACACCGCCCGGCGCATTGCAGTAGTTCTGAAATCTTTGCCTGATGAACTTTTCAAATTCAGAAAGGTAAAGGGTTCGTTGTCTGCCAAAACAGTCATTGAATACCATCGCTTTATATCAACCGTATTTGCTCAAGCCGTCAAAGAGGGCATTGTCCCGGTTAACATTGCACAGAGAGCCACACCGCCAAAACAGCAAAAAGCTGAAGCAGAAAGCCTTGAACCCGAAGATATTCAGAACTTGTTTAAGGTTCTGAGTAATGAGCCGCTCAAATGGCAGGCAATGATAAATCTGTTGATTGCAACAGGAGCAAGAAGGGGCGAAATATTCGGCCTGCAATGGAAAAATGTTGATTTCAACAATAATCAGCTTTATTTGTGTGTCAACCTCTTGTACAGCCCCGAAAGAGGAATATACACCGACACGTTGAAAACGAATAAAAGCCGATATGTGACCGTTGCACAACCCGTTATTGATTTGTTGCGTATGTGGCGAGCTGAACAGTCAACACTCCGCCTGGCACTCGGTCGAGATTGGCAAAACGGTGATTTTGTTTTCACGCAGGAGAACGGACTGCCTATGTCACCCGGCAGCTTAACAACCTATCTGAACCGATTGGAAAAGGTTCACGGCCTGCCACATATGAACCCGCACAAATTCAGACACACACAAGCATCAATACTCATTGAGCAAGGTGTTGATATTGTTACAGTGAGTAAAAGGCTCGGCCACGCAAAGCCAAGTACAACCGCCGATTATTATGCTCATATGCTTAATAAGGCTGACGAAAAGGCAAACGCAGCCGTTGCCAATGTACTCTATAAGCTCAAGGCTGAATAAAAACAATTTAACCGCTCCATTTCGGGGCGGTTTTTGCTTGAAAAATATGTTTTTTGATGCAAAGTTGATTTTTTGTTGATTTTTCTCGGTTTTTCGGGGAGCTTATAACAAGGCATAAAAAATCCGCAACCCCTTGATATACAAAGGATTGCGGTATGGCGCGCTGCAAGGGATTCGAACCCCTGACCTTTTGGTTCGTAGCCAAACACTCTATCCAACTGAGCTAGCAGCGCATTTTTTAATTTTGGCAACCGAGTTCCGATTGCCCAAGTATATTAACACATATGCAGAAAAAAATCAACCCTATTTTTGAAAAAATTTAAACAAAATTATTGCCCCGTTATTACAGAACGAAAAGCAGAATGACAAAATAATGAATTGCGCTTCCGATTACGGTTAAAACGTGGAACACAACGTGCATTGCCGGGTACTTTCTGCCGATTGCGCAGAAAAGTGCTCCGACAAGGTAAAACGCATTCCCGAGCAGCAGACCGCCGAAGGCATCGCCCCTGATTCTGCCGAGAAACGGTATTGCCGTCAGGAGCATCGCAACGCTCGAAACTATATAAACCGCAACAGTGACCTTTTTCAGCTTTTCAAAGAAAAAGAGCTTTGAGAAAATGCCGAAAAGCGTGCATCCCCAGCCGACGGCAAGGACGAATACGGTGTGGGGTATGCTCAGATTCCAGAGCGTCATCAGGGCGCAGGGCGTTGCTGTGCCTGCGATGAGCACGGGCACCGTCGAATGGTCGATGAGCCTTGCCTTCCTTTTGGCTTCTCCGACGGGCAGACCGTGGTAAACCGACGAAACCGTATAAACCGCAATGAGCGAAAGTCCGTAGACAACGGCGGAAAGAATTCCTCTCACTCCGTTTGCCTCTGCAATCAGAAAAAAGAATCCTGCCAGCGCCGCAACCGCACCTGCACCGTGCGTTATGCTGTTGCTCAGGTCAACCCTGCGTGAATATTCAATCAGTTTAACGTCGCTGCCGAGCATTCTTTTTTCTCCTTTCGGTGTGATGAGATTTATTCTACCATAAACATTACATTTTTTAAAGAGGTAATTTGTTCAAAAACCGCCCCGTTGCAATCGCATCGGAGCGGAATTTTTTATTTATTGAGTGATTCGGCAAAGGCGAGGGCTTCGTCGATATCGGGCAGGAAATATTCTGCGCCGACTCTGTCGTAAAAGCCTGATTTTTTCATAACGGATAAGGGCTGCTCGTTGACGTGCGAAAGAATGAGGGTCAGACCCTTGCCGTTGCAGGTTGAATGGATTTCGTTGAGCGCACGCATTGCGGTAATGTCAAGCGCAGGAACGTTTCTCATTCGCAGAATAACCGTTGTGACACCCTCGTTAATGGGGATTGAATTGAATTTCTCGCTCGATGCAAAGAACATCGGACCGTCGAATTCGATAACCTCGGTATGTGCAGGAATTGCCTTGAGTCTGTCGCTGTCGGGCGTGTCCTCGCCTGCATCGTGGCTCCACGTTCTGATTTTTGCAACGTCGCTCATTCTCTTCATAAAAAGAATAAGGCTGAGAATCATACCGACCTCAATTGCAACAACAAGGTCAAAAACAACCGTCAGAATGAACGTTGCAACGAGCACAAGAACATCGCTTTTGGGAGCGGTTTTGCAGATTTTGACGAATCTTTTCCACTCGCTCATATTATAAGCAACCATAAAAAGGATTGCGGCGATAACGGGCATCGGAATCCATGCGGCATAGGGCATAAGCACAACGAGAATCAGCAGAAGCACTGCGGCGTGAACAATGCCTGCAATCGGAGTTCTGCCGCCGTTTTTGACGTTTGCCGCAGTTCTTGCAATTGCTCCCGTTGCGGGAATACCGCCGAAAAGTCCCGAGCAGATATTGCCCACACCCTGAGCGATGAGCTCGGTGTTGGAATTGTGCTTATCCTTTATCATACCGTCGGAAACGACGCAGGAAAGCAGGGATTCGATACCTGCGAGAACGGCGATTGTGAATGCGCTCGGAAGAAGCTGACCGACTGATTCAAAGTTGAATTCGGGCAGGCTGAATTTCGGCAGGTCTCTGGAAATCGTGTAGAGGTCGCCGACGGTATTGACGTCCATATTGAACGCCTTGACGATGACCACGCCGACGATAACGGTTATCAGTGAGCCGGGAATTTTTTTGCTGATTTTCGGCCATACAATCTGGATTGCAAGGGCAATAACACCCACAAGAAGCGCCTGCCAGTTGAAAGTGCCGATTGATTTTGCGATTGCGTGGAGCTTTTCCGCGGTTTCAACCGTTGGAATACCCACGGGGAAGGAGAGCCCGAGAAAATCCTTTATCTGACCGATGACGATTGTTACGGCAATGCCAGCGGTGAAGCCCGTTGTGATGGTGTAGGGAATGTACTTGATAAGTGAACCGAATTTGAAAATGCCCATAATGACAAGCAGTATACCTGCCATAATCGTTGCGATTACGAGACCGCCCGTACCGAATTGGGCAACGATGCCTGCAACGATGGTTGCGAATGCGGCGGTGGGGCCCGAAATATTGACGTTGCTGCCGCCGAGAAACGAGATGACGAAGCCTGCAACGATTGCGGTGTAAAGACCCTTTTCGGGAGAAACACCCGATGCGATTGCGAGCGCAATTGAAAGCGGCAGGGCAATGATTGCAACGATAACACCTGCCACGATATCGTTGATAAGCTGCTTTTTGCTGAAGCGTTCTTTGATTGAGAACAGCTTGGGAGCGAAAATCTTCATTATTAAGTAACCCCGTTTTATTATTTTTTACAAGTTACAATTATACACTTTTATATCCTTATTTCAAGGAAAAGCGGGGACTTTTTATGCCTTCGGGAAATTTTCGGAGTGTTGAACAATATCAGAGAAAAAAACGGAAAATTTTTGTTTTCAAAGGCAACGCATAAACCGACCGTATCGGCGGATTTGACACGGTAAAATGTTTCCGTTATAATGTAAACGGTAAAAGGAGAGGCTTATGACGTATACGGAGCAGAAAAAAGAAAAGCTGACGAAAACTGCGTTTGCGGTTTATGCGGTGATAATGCTGTGGCTGCTTTTCGGGCAGAGAATCGGCAACGTTGCCGTTTCCGATTATTGGGAAACGGTCAGGGAATCCTACAGTGTTGAGCCGTTTATGACTATCAGCAACTTTTTCCGCTCGATGCTTCATCCGAGAAGCGGAGAAGCGCTTTTCGAGGCGGTCAAAAACCTCGGAGGAAACGTCATTCTCTTTATTCCCTTCGGATATTTCATCCCTGCGGTTTTCAGAAAATTTGAAAAGCCTCTGCGCAGTATTCTTTTCGGCGCGGTGTGCATCGTTGCGGTTGAAATCCTGCAGCTTTTCACCCTTCTGGGCAAATGCGATATCGACGACCTGATTCTCAACGTTATCGGCATTTCGCTGGGCAGAGTTTTGTTTTATTTTATACAAAAGAGAACAAAGTCTGTTGACTTTTTCAAAAAATAGTGTATTGTTAATATGTCGGAGGTGGCATTGAAATGAACGAACCCAAAGCATATCTTAAACACAGAAATAAGCTGGACAAGACGTTCAGACTCTTATTCAGGCCCACGATAATCGGTACGGAAAACATCCCCGAAAGCGGCAGGGTAATCCTCGCAGGCAACCATACTCATTTTATGGACTGCATAACCGTTGCGGCATCAACGAAAAGGGTTGTGCATTTCCTTGCGAAAAGCGAGCTTCTCGAACCGCCCTACAAACGCTATTTTGAACCCTTCGGAATCATTCCCGTTCACAGAGGTCAGAAGGATAAAGCGGCACTTTCTTCTGCAATCGAGGTGCTTGAGGACGATAAGGTTATCGGCATTTTCCCCGAGGGTAAGGTCAAGCTGAAATCCGAGGCGCAGTATACCATAACGCCCTTCAAATTCGGTGCAGTCAAAATGGCACAGCAGACGGGAACAAAAATCGTTCCGTTTTCGATTACGGGCAAGTACAAGATGTTCAGAAAGAGCATTAAGATTGAGTTTTTCGAGCCCGTCGAGGTTTCGGAAAACCTTGAAGAAACCAACAATCTCCTGATGGATATTGTTGCTCACGGCATAACCGATAATCCCGTTTTTGTGGAGAAAACAGATAAATAATCATATGCGGAGGCTTTGCGGCGGCAGAGCCTTCGTTTTTTAATTCGGAATTAGAAATTGTTGTTTGTTATTTGTAAAATATTTCTTAAAAAGCATTATTTTTCTAAAACGGAAAAATATATAAAAATCCGTATGATAATATTACTGTGTAAACGCAAAAATACGAATAAAATCGGAGGCTGAACATAATGAAAGCAACCAAGGTTACACATTTCGGCATAGCAAGAAAAATCGTGGCAAATATGACCGCTGAAAGTTGGGAAACAATTCCTCATATTTCCTATATCTATGAGCCTGAGGTTACGGATTTCCTCGCAGTTGTCAAGAAGCTCAACGACTCGGGCAAATTCCCCGTAAAAATCACCGTTAACACAATCGTGCTCAAGGCTCTTGCAGAGGCATTCAAGGCTGCTCCTCAGCTTAACGCACATATCAAATTCAACCGCAAGCTCGTGCGTGGTGAGGTTACCGAGTGGGACGAAATCCATGCAGGTATGACCTGGATTCTCCCCAATGGCGAGATGATGACGATCAATCTTCACGATATCGGCAACAAGAGCCTCGTTGAGCTTACCGAATATATTGCCGACGTTTCCAGAAGAATCGGCAACACTGACCTTACCGAGGTTATGTTCTCCGTTTCCTTCAACGATACCATCGAAAAGCTCAAGAAGGGTCATATTCTCCAGGCAATTCTCCGCCTTTTCGGTGCAAAGACGGGCAAGCATAAGATAAAGACTCTTTCGGGCAAGGCGAAGAAGGAATACTACGCTATCCCTGAATCCGACAGACTCACTGCGGCTGATATCAAGCAGGGTACGGTTACCGTTTCCAACATCGGCTCGGTAACAAGAGGAATCCCCGGCAGAGTTGCTCTGCTTTCAATCATTCCTCCCCAGATTTTCGTTGCCTGCATCGGTTCAATTATGAAGAAGCCCGTTGTCAAGCAGGATGAAAACGGCAACGACGTTATCGTTATCGGTAACGAAATGCCCATCGACCTTGTTTTTGACCACAGAGCAGTCGATTTCGGCGACCTTGTTCCTTTCATTCAGAGACTTGAGGATATCTTCAAGAATCCCGAGCAGATGTTCAATTGGTAATAATTTCAAACGGGAGCAGCCTGCCACGGGTCGCTCCCGTTATGTTAATTAAGGAGTATTATTATGAATCTTTTTGAAAAAACGGTTGAAAAGAATTACGTTTATGAAGGCAGAATCATCAGCGTGCGCAGGGATAAGGCAGAGCATCCCGACGGAACACCCTGCACCCGTGAGGTTGTTGAGCATAACGGCGGCGTATGCGTTGCACCGCTGACAGATAATGACGAGCTGATTTTTGTCCGCCAGTTCAGATATCCTTACGGCGAAGTCGTTCTCGAATTGCCTGCAGGTAAGCTCGAAAAGGGTGAGGATGACGGCGAAGCAGGTATGCGTGAGCTCGAGGAGGAAACGGGCTACGTTGCCGATGAATACCATAAAATCGGCGTATTTTATCCCACTCCGGGCTACTGCGGAGAAATCATCCATCTTTATGCTGCGTGGAGTCTGAAAGAAACACAGGCTCACCCCGACGAGGGTGAATTCCTTGAGGTTGAAAAGATTCCGCTTTCACAAGCCGTTGAAATGGTTATGCACGGAGAAATTCCCGACGGCAAAACACAGACTCTCATTATGCGTGTTGCGGAGATGAAGAGAAGGGGCACAATCAGATGAAAAAGATAATTCTTGCCTCCGCTTCGCCGAGAAGAAAAGAGCTTCTCACAACGGCAGGCGTTGAGTTTGAGGTGCTTGTCAGCGAGGCGGACGAAACCGTACCCGAGGGCACCGCACCGAAGGATGCCGCAATTATGACGGCTGAAAAGAAAGCCCTTGCCGTTGCGGAAAGCTGCAGGGACAGCATTGTTATCGGCGCAGATACAATCGTTGTTATCGACGGAATAATCCTCGGCAAGCCGAAGGATGAGGCCGATGCGGCTGATATGCTCCGCACTCTTTCGGGCAGGGAGCACGATGTTATAACGGGCGTATGCATCACCGACGGCGAAAAAACCGAGAAATTCGCGCAGGTGAGCAGAGTCAGATTTTATGCTCTGACAGAAGATGAAATCACCGCCTACGTTGCAACGAAGGAGCCTATGGATAAGGCAGGCAGCTACGGAATCCAGGGCAGGGGATGCGTGCTCGTTGAGAGCATTGAGGGCGATTATTTCAATATAGTCGGTCTGCCCGTTGCTGCAACCGTCAGGGCGCTGAAAAATTTTGAATAAAAGAAAAGGTGTACCATTCTGCGGTACACCTTTGTTATTTATTTCGTAACCTTTTCCTTTTCGGGAACTTTAAGAAAATCGAATGCATATTTTCCCTTGTGTCTGTAGGGGAAGAATTTGATGATGAGGTAGGAAAGGACTGCTCCGACGGTATTGAGTACAATATCCGCCATTGTGTCCATAATTGCCCAGCGGTCGGGATAAACGGGAGGGAAGAGAGTAAGCTCTTTCGGCGTACCCTTTGCCATCTCGATGCTCCAGTGCTGTGCGTCTCCGATGCCGCCGCCCATGCAGGCAATCTGGTCAAAGCTGAATTCAAAAACCTCCCAAGCCGTTGCGGCGAAGAACGAGAAGCCGAAGGATGCGAGAAGTACGAGTGAGAGGGGAGCAGAGGTGCGGTCTCTTTTGAGAATTGCGCAGACGATTTCGTAGCCGAAGAAAACGCACGCCGCACCGCCTACGAAATGGAGCATAACGTCCCACCATCTGAAATCATAGTAAAGATTGAGGAATTTGCCGCCGAAGGATGCGCACCAAATCATGGCGATAAGGAAATTCTGGAATGATGAGGAAATATTGCGGAATATGCTTTTGGGAGGAAAGAACATAAATATTTCCCACAAGAAGGTGGCAAGCAGGTTTGCGCCGACCTGAAGAGGGTCTGTGATGTCAAATTCTTTTCCCGCAGAGGGAAAAAAGCCCTTGATGAATGCGTAAATCATACTCGCTCTGATAATCCACCAGAAAATGAGCTGCTTTGTTGAAGTGCCGTCTTTGATTCGCTGTATGTATTCTTTCATTTTGTCCTCCGTTTAACTGTTCTTTCGACAGTTTGTTCATAGTTTGTTCATTATACCATCTATAATCTTTACAGTCAACCTGAAATTATCGGAAAAGCATTAAGAATATTTGATTTTATGTTCATAATGTGCTATTATTAACTGACAAAGCGAAAAGGAGACTGTTTATGACAGAGCGTTTATACTATAAAGACCAATATCTGAAGGATTTTGAGGCGCAGGTTGTTTCCTGCACCGAGGGCAAAAACGGCTTTGAGGTTATCCTCGATAAAAGCGCATTCTTCCCCGAGGGCGGCGGTCAGCCGGGTGACAGAGGCGTTATCGGCGGTGCAAGGGTGCTCGACACCGTTGAAAAGGACGGCGAGGTTATCCATATCTGCGATGCCGCCGTTGAGGGTGCGGTTGCCTGCTCGCTTGATTTTGACCGGAGATTTTCAAATATGCAGCAGCATTCGGGCGAGCACGTATTTTCGGGCGTGCTTCATTCAATGCTCGGTCACGATAACGTCGGATTTCATATGGGCGAAAGCTGCATAACCGTTGATTTCAACGGTGCAGTGACTGCAGAGCAACTTGCCGAAATCGAAAGGCTTTCCAACGAAGCGGTCTATGCGAATATTCCGATTGAGGCGCTTTATCCCACCGACGAGGAGCTTGAGAACTTCGATTACAGAAGCAAGAAGGAAATCGCAGGTCGGGTAAGGCTGACGAAAATCGGTGACGTTGATTTGTGCGCCTGCTGCGGCACGCACGTTGCTCTGACGGGCGAAATAGGTCCGATTAAAGCCGTTTCGATGATGAATTATAAATCGGGCGTGCGCATCACCCTGCAAATCGGCAGAAAGGCGTTTGCCGATTACTGCGGCAAGAATGCGAGCGTTTATGCGATTTCAAATCTTCTCTGCGCAAAAACCGATGAGGTTGCCGAGGCGGTTGAAAAGCTTCAGGCACGTCTCAAGGATGCCGATTTCAGATACAACGCTCTCAAAAAGGAGCTTTTTGCCGAAAAGAGCAAAAATGCCTCGGGCGAGAGATGCCTTATGTTTGACGACGGTGCATCCGCCGACGATGCAAGGGTTTTTGCCGATATGCTTGCCGATAAGGTCGGCATTGCGGCGGTATTCTCGGGCAACGATGAGGAAGGCTATAAATACGCCGTTGTCAGCCGCGAAACCGACGTAAGAGAAATCGGAAAATCGCTCAACTCCGCTCTTTCGGGCAGGGGCGGCGGTAAGCCGAATATGATTCAGGGCTCGGTTACCGCAAAGAGAAGCGAAATCGAGGAATTCTGGGAAAATATGTGATTTTAAAGCACAAAGGTCCGGAATTACGGAGTTTTGTGCTTTTTGAATAAAATATATTGATTATGCGTAAATATTATGTTATAATCGAATAAATAATCACTGAGGAGGTGTTCGTTTGGCTGAAGTGAAAACCGAATCCGCCGAAAAAAGCCGCGGTCTTGTCATTGACTACGAAAAAGGCGTCAAAAATCCTCTGATGAGAAACAGACGCTACGTCAGCAACAAGGAGCGCATCGGTTATCTGCTCAACGACGTTTCATCAACCTTCAACATCGATAACTATAAGGAAAGATTCATCTACGATATCGTCAAGCTTGATTTCGATTTCCTTGCGGTTTTCGAGCTTTTTGCAGGTGTATGGGACACTATCAACGATACCTTTATCGGCGTGCTCGTTGACAGAACGAGAACACGCTGGGGTAAATTCAAGCCCTATATTCTTCTCGGCAAAATTCCGCTTACCATTCTGGGTATGTGGTATTGGTTTATGCCGATTATTTTCGCAAATTCAACCGCAACATATGCCCCGAAACTGCTTTTTTATGCGATTTTTTCAATTATCAGCGAAACGGCAGGCACCTTCACCTCGATTGCGAGTGCAGGCTTTATGTCTACCATAACGCCCGACCCGCTTGAGCGAACGAATCTGATAACGATGACGAAGCTGCTTTCGGGCTTCCTCGGAGCGCACCTGCCCGAGCTGCTCTTCGGTGTTTTGCTCGACCTTGTCAATAACGAGGTGCTCAAATGGAACAAAACGGGTCTTTTCATCAGTTTTGCGGTGGGCAGCGGTATTATTGCCTGCGCTATGTCGTTCTATTTCATCTGCGTCACGAAAGAAAGAGTTTCGCAGACAATCGAAAAGCCGAGCATCGTTCAGGGCCTCAAGGCGATATTCAATAACAGACCCATCCTGCTCTATACGCTTTCCGAATTCCTTGCAGGCTTTGCAGTGCAGAAGAGCAGAATCAACTATTTCATCGACGTTCTCGGCTCTGCGACCTATCAGACAATCGTCGGTATCCCCGCATCACCGATTTCGACCATCAGCTACGCCTTCATTGCTCCGCTTCGCAAACGGCTCTCGACGAAGGCAATCTGGATTCTTGAGGATATGTGGACGGATGCCTGCTGGCTGCTTGTTTTCGGCATAGGCTCAATCGGCGGTGCGTCGAAGGGACTTTACAAAAACAAATGGGTTATGCTTCCGCTTCTTGCGGTTGAGGAAATGCTTGAGATGTGCGCCTACGGTCTGCGCAAGGTTATTCCCGAGGAGATTCTCAACGAAGCGATGGACTATTGCGAATGGAAAAACGGTTACCGTGCCGAGGCGATGACGGGCGTTGCACGAGGACTTGTTACCAAGCTGCAGGGCGTTGCGATGCGTTCGATTCAGAATTTCATAATGAAGCGAATCGGCTACGTTCAGGGTCTCAAAATCGGCACTCAGGCGGACACCACGAAATGGTGGATTTTCGCAATGGGTACGGGCATTCCCGTTATCACGGGCGCACTCGGAATCATCCCGAAATTCTTCCACAATCTCAACGGCGAAAAGCGTGACAGAATGTATCAGGAGCTTTTTGCACGAAGAGAAGCGATGAGAAATGCGGTTGAAGCGGCGAAGGATGACGAAGAGCTTGCGGCAATCGCAAAAGCACAGATTAATGCGGATTATACGTCCGAGTAAATGAAAAACGGCTTGCACAGAGCGTGCAGGCCGTTGTTTTTTTGTGTTCATTCGGGCATAACGAGCAAATCAATTGCGCTGTCCTTATCAATGAGCTTGCAGACAATTTCCGTAATCGTTTCGGCAGGCTCCTCCATGCCCGTATCAATCCAGTATCTGTAAACCGAAAGAATCGCGCCGACATAGAATTTAACGGCATATTTGCCTTCTGTATTCTGGACGGCAACGGGGAAATAGCTGTGAATTCGCTTGTTGAGCATATCGGTCAGCTTATGGGTCAGGTCTGCGTTGTATATTGCGGTTATAACGTCCGAATTATCCTGAATAAAATTGGAAACATAGTATATGATATCCTTCAGGCTTTCCGCCTTCTGACCGTTGACGCTTTCGATAATTTTCTTTTCCTCATCTTCAAGCCTCTTGAGCAGGATATCTTCCTTTGAAGAATAATTTCTGTAATACGCCATTCTTGAGACGCCTGCAAGGGCGGTTATATCGGTTATCGAAATGCTCTTATAGGGTTTTTCTTCCATAAGCCTGAGCAGGGCGGTAAGGATGCATTCTTTTGTCAGAGCATTGATTTCGTTTTGCTTCTCCATTTACAACTATCCCTCTTTTGTAACATTTAAAAGATTTTTTTAAAATAGTTTGAATTTGTTGATGATTTGTTCATAAACTAATGTTACACTTGTCACAGTTACAAGTGTAACATCGGATTAACACTTTGTCAAGGAGTTTTAAGATATGCTTAAATTAACCAACATTGTCAAGGAATACCCGACAGGTGATTCCAAGGTTGTTGCGCTCAAGGGCGTTGATATCGAATTCAGAAAGAGCGAATTCGTATCGATTCTCGGCCATTCGGGCTGCGGCAAAACAACCCTTCTCAATATCATCGGCGGCCTTGACCAGTATACCAGCGGCGACCTTATCATCAAGGGAAAGTCGACCAAATCCTTCAAGGACAGGGATTGGGATACTTACAGAAACCATTCCGTCGGCTTCGTTTTCCAGAACTACAACCTGATTCCGCATCAAACCGTTCTCTCAAACGTTGAGCTTGCGCTTACTCTCAGCGGCGTTTCAAAGGCTGAAAGAAAGCAGAGAGCAACAGAGGCTCTTGAAAAGGTCGGTCTCGGTGACCAGCTCAACAAGAAGCCCAACCAGATGTCGGGCGGTCAGATGCAGAGAGTTGCGATTGCACGAGCTCTCGTCAATAACCCCGAAATCCTTCTTGCCGACGAGCCTACGGGTGCGCTTGACAGCGAAACGAGCGTTCAGATTATGGATATCCTCAAGGAGATTTCCGCCGAAAGACTCGTAATTATGGTTACACATAACCCCGAGCTTGCCGATGAATATTCAACAAGAATCATCCGCCTTGTTGACGGCAAGGTTGTCAGCGACTCCGCACCCTACGATTCCTCTGCAGAGCCTGTTGAAGAGAAAAAGGAAGAGAAACCCTCGGGCAAGGGCAAAAAGAAAACCTCAATGAGCTTCTTTACGGCTCTTTCCCTTTCGCTCAATAACCTGCTCACAAAGAAGGTCAGAACCTTCCTTACCTCGTTTGCAGGCAGCATCGGCATCATCGGCATTGCGCTGATTCTTGCGCTTTCAAACGGCTTCCAGCTTTACATCGATTCAATCCAGAAGGAAGCGCTCACCTCGTATCCCGTTATGGTTGAGGCCGCAACGATGGATATGAATGCGATGATGGGCAGTATGGCGGGTGTAACTCCCGGCGAAGTAAACCACGGGCTCGACAAGGTTTATTCGAATACGATGGCCGCAGGTATGATGGAATCCTTTACGGGCGGCATCTGGGTCAACGACCTTTCGGGCTTCAAGCAGTATCTTGAAAGCGGCGAAAGCCAGATAAAGAATTATTCCAGCAGCATTCAGTATACCTACGGCGGCAAGCTGAATATTTATTCCGCAGACACCGCAAACGGCATCAATCAGGTTTATCCCAGCCCCGTTGTTGCAATGGCAGATACCATGATGGGCAGCATGGGCGCAGGTATGGGCGGCATGATGATGGATAACGCCTCGATGGAAACCTATATGAACAAATACCTCAACTCCTGGATGGAACTTATCGATAATCAGGCTCTCCTTGAGGAGCAGTATGAGGTTGTAACCGGCTCGTGGCCGAAGAATTACAACGAGGTTGTTCTTATCGTTGACAAAAACAACGAAATCAGCGATATCGCAATTCAGGGCCTCGGTCTTTCCACAACAGAGGAAATGATGGAATCCTTTATGGCGATGCAGTCGGGCGAGGAATATACGCCCAAGACCTACGAAATCGAATACGATGAGATTATCGGCAGAACGTTCAGAATCGTTCTCGAGCCTGATTTCTACAGCTATGACGAAGCAACCTCAACCTGGGTTGATAAGCACGGCGATGCAGAGTATGAGAAGCAGCTTATCGAAAAGGGCGAGGAAATCAAGGTTGTCGGCATCGTGAGACCTGCAAACGGCTCTCTTATGGTTGTCACCACGGGTGCAATCGGCTATACCGTCGGTCTTACGGAGCACGTTATCACCGAAACAAATAAGTGCGAAATCGTAAAGCAGCAGCTTGCAGACCCCGAAACAGACGTATTTACGGGACTGCCCTTCGCAAAGGAAGAGCCTGCCGCACCCGAAGCACCCAAGGCAGATGCAGCTCCCGAGACCGCAGACGTTTCGCTTGACCCGCAGCTTCCCTCGGGCGAAGCACCCAAAACCAGCTCAATGGCATTCAAGGGTGAATCGCTTCAGGCAAAGGCAACCGCACTTTCCGAAGAAGAAATTTTCGCTCTGATTGACGAAACCTATTCGGGTCAGCAGAGAGAAGATATGAGAAGAATGGTCACGCTCTTCCTCCAGAGCAAGCGCACCGATGCCGAAAAGGCAGAGCTCGCAAGCCTTCTTCCCGATACGCTCAGCATCCCCGGTGTCGGTGAACTGACCGCAGAGAAGGCGGTTGATATGATTGGCAGCATTCCTTCGCAGGGAATGAAGCTCGATATTCTTACGGGTATGATTAACGGCGATTACGGCCCCGTTATTCCTCCTCCCGAAGGTGGAGACGTAACCGATCCCGAAGCTCCCGTTGAGCCCGAAGCACCCGAGGAGCCCGAGCCCCAGCCTTTTGCGGCGAATTTTGATGAAGCTGTTTCGCTTCTCGGCGTTGCAGACCTCAGCAAGCCCACTTCAATCAGCATTTATCCTCTTGACTTTGAGGCGAAGGATATGATTTCGGCTGATATTGAAAACTATAACGGCAAGATGGAAGCTGCAGGCAAGCCCAACAGCGCAATCAAATATACGGATTATATCGGACTTCTTCTTTCGTCCGTTACAAAGATTGTCAACGTTATTTCCTACGTACTGATTGCATTCGTTGCAATTTCGCTTGTTGTTTCATCGCTGATGATCGGTATTATCACCTATATTTCCGTTCTTGAGAGAACGAAGGAAATCGGTATTCTCCGTGCAATCGGTGCATCGAAGAAGGATATTTCAAGCGTATTCAATGCGGAAACGCTGATAGTCGGCTTTGTTTCGGGCGCGATAGGCATCGGCACAACGCTGCTGCTGACGATACCGATTAATGCGGTAATCGAGCATCTGACAAAGATTGCGGACGTTGCCCAGCTTCCCACAAACGGAGCGATCATCCTCGTTGCAATCAGTATGGTGCTGACCTTCGTTGCAGGTCTGATTCCCTCAAGAATCGCCTCGAAGAAGGACCCCGTAGTAGCACTCAGAACAGAATAAATAAAAGGAGCACAGTCAATGGCTGTGCTCTTTTTTTATGGAAATGGGAAGAGCGTTGCCCTTGCCCGTTTTTAATTTGGAATTATTGATGTTTCAGTGTAGGGGCGGATATTATCCGCCCGCAAATTCATCGGAATCGTTCAAAACGGGACGTCGGGTCGCCGTCCCCTGCACGGTTAAATATATTATTTATTCAATATTCTTTATTCTTCGTAATCATAGGCTCCCTTTGAAGGGAGCTGCCCGAAGGGCTGAGGGTTGT
>JAZNUD010000006.1:0-49167 GCA_045592085.1 Acutalibacteraceae bacterium
CAGGAACGTGAAAAAACAGCAAAAATCAGCCGATATTTTAAGGGAACAGATTAACTCGATAATGCGTGAAATCGTTGATATATAAGGGATTAGGGCACCTTGGAAGGGAACCCAAAAACGGCTTCTGGAGGATCTCCTAAGGGTCTGTTGTAGGTTCGATTCCTACTGGGGGTGCCAGCTCCGATGATTTTTCATCGGAGTTTTTGCTTTATGCGGTTGATTTAATAGGCGATATAAGCTATAATTCAGGAGAAAATACATTCCGAAAGGATGATAAAATGAAACTCAGAGCACCTTCCGTGCCGCTTATTACGGTTGACCCTTTCTTTTCAATATGGTCACCCGATACCAGCCTTAATCATACCGAAACCGAACACTGGACGGGAACCGGAAATTCAATTGTCGGCACAGTTACAATCGACGGAGAAAAAAGACTTTTTCTCGGATATCACCAGAATATCAAAAAAATTCCTCAGGTTTCTCTCGATATTGATGCGCTGTCAACGAGAGCAACGTTTGAAAACGGCAAAATCAGGCTTAACATAAAATTCACCACTCCGATTATTCCCGATGATTACCGTCTGCTTACCCGTCCCGTTTCGTATCTTGAAATCGGTTATGAATCCGTTGACGGTGCAGAGCACGACGTGAAAATCAGCATATCGGCAAGCGAAAAAATCTGTCTCGACGAAGAAATTGACAGCCCCGTTATCACCGAAAGCATCAGCCACAAGGGTCTTACCGTTATGAAAATGGGCAATGCCGAGCAGAAGCCGCTCAACAGAAGCGGTGATCTGGTGAGAATCGACTGGGGATATCTTTTCCTTGCATCGAATTGTCCCGATGCGCAGGGCAATGTCACCGAGTCATCGGGTGAGAAGCAGATTGAAATTTCCGCACCGATAAAAGAAAATCAGCCGTTGATGTATTATTTCGCATATGACGATATTGAGAGCATCGAATATTTCGGCAAGCATCTCCGTTCATATTGGAATAAAGACGGACAGAGTATTCTCGATGCGATATCCGAGGCGGCAGATGAATATGAGCAGTTGAAAAAGCAGTGCGACGGCTTTTCGAAGAAGCTTTATGACGATGCTTTTGCCGCAGGCGGTGAAGAATATGCCGAGCTGCTTTCTCTTGCTTACCGTCAGGTTATTGCCGCTCACAAGCTTGCGCTCGATGAAAACGGTGATATACTTTATATTTCAAAGGAATGCAATTCCAACGGCTGCGCCGCAACGGTTGACGTTTCCTACCCGTCAACGCCGATGTTCCTGCTTTATAACCCTGAGCTTGTCAAAGGCATGATGCGCCCCGTTTATAAGTATGCCGCAAGTGATGCGTGGAGATTTGATTATGCACCGCACGACGTCGGTCAGTATCCTCTGCTTAACGGTCAGGTTTACGGCGACAATCAGGAGAAATGGCAGATGCCGGTTGAAGAATGCGGCAATATGCTCGTTATGGAAGCAAACGTTGCAATCGCAACGGGAAATGCTGATTTTGCCGCAGAGCATATCGGATTGCTTGAAAAATGGTGCGGATATCTTATCGAATACGGTGCCGACCCCGGTCATCAGCTCTGCACGGACGATTTCGCAGGTCATCTTGCTCATAACTGCAACCTCTCGCTCAAGGCGATAATGGGTCTGCAGGGTATGTCGATAATCACAAAAATGCTTGGCGATACTGAAAAGAGCGCATTTTACAGAGCAGAAGCGGAGAAGATGGCGGATAACTGGATGCGCACCGCCGTTAATCCCGACGGCACGACAAAACTTGCGTTTGACCAGCCCGACACCTATTCGATGAAATATAATATGGTCTGGGACAGAGCGTGGAAGAGCGGACTCTTTGCGCAGGAGTTTATGGACGCTGAAATCGCGGACAATATGAAGCATTTCAACGAATACGGAATGCCTCTTGACAGCAGGGCGGACTACACAAAATCCGACTGGATTGTGTGGACGGCGTCGATGGCATCGTCTGACAAGGTGTTTGCCGATTACGTTGCACCTCTCTGGAAAGCGTATAACGATACACCGTCAAGAGTGCCTCTGAGCGACTGGTACGATACCGTCAGCAGCAGATGGGTTTCCTTCCGCCACAGAACGGTTCAGGGCGGACTGTTTATGAGAGTGCTTATGAACAAAATGATGGAATCCTGAATATAAAATCAAACGGCTTGTGCAGAAACGCACAGGCCGTTTTCAGTTGACAATCAGACTCGTGTCTGCTATAATGCACTCAACAAAATATTTACTGCCACCGGGTAGAATAATGCATTGCATTCGCCGCATATCGTTAGGTCTTTGAAGATATGCCGTCGGGTGCTTATTTTTTTGGAGGAATTGCCTTGAAGAACCCTTTTAAGGATTTGAACAGATTTGAACTGTTGCTCTGGATTGTTTCCGTTTTAACCGTTACGGTAACTTTTTTTGCTTTCGGTCAGACGGATTATCTGACCCTTACCGCTTCACTTATTGGTGTGACTGCTCTGATTTTTGTGGCAAAGGGCTACGTCATCGGTCAGGTGCTGACGATAGTGTTTGCCGTTTTTTACGGAATCATTTCATTTAAACAGCGATACTACGGCGAAATGATAACCTATCTCGGAATGACGGCGCCGATTGCCGCCGTTGCCGCAATCAACTGGCTTCGCAATCCCTACAAGGGAACGAAAGAGGTAGCAATTGCAAGAATGAGCAATTTTCAGAAACGGACAATGATTTTTCTTTCGGTCGGAGTTACGGCAGGATTTTATTTCATTTTAAAGGCACTCGGAAATGCGAGCCTGTTTTTCAGCACTGTTTCGGTAACAACGAGCTTTCTCGCATCTTATCTCACCGCCTGCCGCAGTCCGTATTATGCGCTTGCCTACGCCGCAAACGACGTTGTGCTGATTATTCTGTGGATTATCGCCTCGGGCAACGATACGGGCTGTGTGCCGATGATTGCCTGCTTCACCGCATTCTTTGCGAATGACGTTTACGGTTTTGTCAACTGGCAGAGTATGAAAAAACGCCAGAAGGATTAATGAAAAACGGCCTGTACGTTTCCGTACAAGCCGTTTTGTTTTATTTCTTGAGTCTGATAACGTTCCAGCTGAGGGGCTTGAGCTCAACGGTGAGCTGCGTGCCGTCGATAGCAGGTACGGGGTTGTTGTGAGGCTTTACCCTGACGTTATCGAAGAAGTTTTCATCCTTCTTGTGATAGCCGTCCATCGAGATGAATTCGCAGGGCTTATAGCCGCCGAAATCCATAAGGTTAACGTCAAGAACAACATTTTCATCAAGGCTCTTGTTGACGCAGAAAATTGCCATTTCTTCGTTTTCTTCGTCATAGGTTGCGATTGTTTCGATATAAGGAACGTCGGTGAATGCCTTGCAGTCATATTTGGGGCAGTCAACG
The DNA here is from genome assembly GCA_045592085.1 of Acutalibacteraceae bacterium. Classification (GTDB taxonomy): domain Bacteria; phylum Bacillota; class Clostridia; order Oscillospirales; family Acutalibacteraceae; genus CAG-177. The sequence continues at coordinate 3,415 of JAZNUD010000006.1, forward strand.
AGAGGAAGAAGCGCACAGCCTCTGCCGTAGTTTGACATATGCATAAAGGGAAAATAGGTTGTCTGCTCAAAAACGCCGCCGCCCGTTTTGGTGAAGATGGGTGCGATAACGTTGACGAGCTGTGCAAGGCAGGCAATCTTGACTCTGTCGCAATGGCGAAGGAAGGTGATGAGAAGCGAGCCGACGAGAAGTGCGTCCTCAAAATTATAGATATCTTCGAGCAGGGCAGGGGCTTCGCTCCATTTTTCATAGGGTGCGTTGTTGGAATGATACCAAACGTTCCACTCGTCAAACGAAAGATTGATTGTTTTCTTTGAACGCTTTCTTGCCTTTACGTAGTCGCAGGTGCAGATGATTGAATAGATGAAATCATCAACCTCAAGCGAGCGTGCAAGGAAGGACTGAATATCGTCGTCGTGGTTGCCGTAATACTGATGAAGAGAAACGTAATCAACGCTGTCATAGGCGATTTCAAGGCTTTCGGCTTCCCATTTAGCGAAGGTGCTCATATTTCTGCTCGATGAGCCGCAGAGCACTGTTTCGATTCCGGGGCTCGTCCACTTCATAACCTTTGAGGCTTCAAGGGCGGCTCTGCCGTATTCAACGGCGGTTTTCGCGCCCATCTGCCAGGGACCGTCCATTTCGTTGCCCAGACACCAGAGTTTGATATTATGGGGCTCTTCAACACCGTGTGAGCGTCTTAAATCCGACCAGTAGCTGCCGGATTTGTGGTTGCAGTATTCAACGAGGTTTCTTGCTTCGTCAGCACCTCTTGTGCCGAGGTTGACCGCCATCATACATTCTGCATTTGCCTTCTTGCACCATTTCATAAACTCGTTGGTGCCGAAGGTGTTGGGCTCGGTTGTATTCCAGGCGAGGTCAAGGCGGCGGGGTCTTTTTTCAACGGGGCCGACACCGTCCTCCCAGTTATAGCCCGAAACGAAGTTGCCGCCGGGATAGCGCACAACGGGCACGTTGAGCTTCCTGACAAGCTCGATAACGTCCTGACGGAAGCCGTTTTCGTCTGCGGTGGGGTGCCCCGGCTCATAGATGCCGCCGTAAACGGCTCTGCCGAGATGCTCGATGAACGAGCCGTAAATTCTTTTATCAATGTCGCCGATGCGGAATTCCTTAGCGAGGGTAATTTTAGCTTTCATATTTATGCACCTGCTTTAAAGTGTTTTTATAATAGTATCATATCGGGAGTGTTTTGTAAACCGAGAAGAAGAAAAACGGGCGCCAAAAAACGCCCGTCTTTTTTATGCATATTTTTCAATCAGATAGTCGATTGCACGGAGATAACCGTCGAATCCGAGACCGATGAAGGATTTTTCGCACGCCATTCCTGCGTATGAAATCTGTCTGAAATCCTCACGCTTTGAAACGTCGGAGATATGCACTTCCGTTGCAGGCAGACCGACTGATTTGAGTGCATCGAGAATGGCAACGCTCGTGTGGGTATACGCGGCAGGATTGATTACGATGCCGTCAAATTTACCGTAAGCCGCCTGAATTTCATCAACGATTGTACCCTCGTGATTGGATTGAAAAATCCTGACCTCAACGTTTTTTTCTGCAGCATAATTCTCAATCAGCGTGCAGAGTGCGGCATAGTTTTGCGAGCCGTAGATGGCAGGCTCCCTGATGCCGAGCATATTGAGATTCGGACCGTTTATGACAAGAATTTTCATAGATTGATTCTCCTTAAGGTTTCTTCGGGGTTGGGGTCGACCTCAACGGTGATATCTGCCGTTTCAAGATAAAGAGGCAGACGGATTTGGTGCATTTTCTTCAGCGTTTCAAGGTCCTTTGAGAGCGGTCTGCCGTTTGTGGCAAGGCTCTCAACTGGTGCATTGAGGAAAATGACGGTTGAATTTTCACTCAGGGCAATTCTGTTTTCCTCACGCAGGATTGCACCGCCACCCGTTGCGATGATTTTTCCCTGCTCCTTTGCAACGGATTTGATTGCCTCGGTTTCACGGTTGCGGAATTCATCTTCACCGTATTTTTCGAAAATCTGCGGAATCGTTTCGCCGCAGAGCTCAACGAGTGAATCGGTATCAACGCATTCCCTGCCCGTTTTTTCAGAAATCAGGCGGGCAAAGGTTGATTTTCCGCAGCCCGGCATACCGACGAGCACGATGTTTTTCTGATTGCCGAGGATGATATCGTGGATTCTGTCAATCTCGGAGAGGGGGATTTTCCTGCCCGTGAATACTTCCGCCGCACGCAGTGCTTGGGCAACGAGCATCGGCAGACCGTTTATGCAGTCGATGCCGAGCTTCTGTGCGTCAAGCAGAAAAACCGTTCTGGCAGGGTTATAGATGAGGTCGAGAGCCTTTCTGCATTTTTTAAAAGCCGAAAGGTCAATCAGCCTTTCGCCGTTGTTGGGATACATTCCGACGGGCGTGGTGTTGATGATGATATCGGAATCGTAATGCAGAGAGATGTTGTCATAGTTGTTTTCACCGCTTCGTGAAACAACGATAATTTCTCTTGCACCCTCGTCGGCGGCAACGAGCTGTGCCGTCAGACTTGCGCCTCCCGAGCCGAGAATCAGCACCTTTTTGCCCTTGAAATCGCAACCGATTTTCTTCGCCATATAGAGAAATCCGAAATAATCGGTGTTATCTCCGTAAAGCGAGCCGTCGGGCAGGCGGACAACGGTATTGACGGAGCCTGCTTTCTTTGCCGTTTCGGAAAGAACGGAGCATCTGTTGAAAGCCTCAACTTTGTAGGGTATGGTCACGTTGAAGCCCTTGAGCTTTGTGTCGGCAAAAAAGGCATCGAGCATTTCGGGCTCGGTGGGGTAGAGCTTATATTCATAATCGCAAAGATGCGAATGAATCTGCGGAGACAGGGAGTGACCGAGCTTTCTGCCCAGCAAACCAAACATAAAAAATCACCTTTAGTCTTCAGTATAGCTTCCGAGGTAAATGAATTGCTCGCAGTCATCCTCAAGCTCGCAGAGCAGAGCCTTGAGATTTTCGGAGTAAACGGAAGCCTCAATATCGAAATAGAACATAAATTCAAAATTACTGCCGGGAATCGGACGGCTTTCGAGCTTTGTCATATTAAGCCCCAGTGCGGCGAATTTTGAAATGATATTGTAAAGTGAGCCGGGTCTGTGGGGGATAGTGAGCATAATGCTCGTTTTTTTTGCGCCCGGATAGATTTCGGGTTTCTTGGAGATGCAGATGAAACGGGTATAATTGTTATCCGTATTCTGAACTCCGCTTTCAATAACCCTGAGTGAGTAGAGCTCGGCGCAGTCCTTTGAGCCGATGGCGGCGCAGTCTGTCCTGCCGCTTTCCGCAACCATTTTTGCGGCGGCGGCGGTATTTTTGCAGACGGTGACCTTTGCACCGATGGATTTGATGAATTCGGAGCACTGGTTGAGTGCCTGCTCGTGAGAAAAAACCTCTTTGATATCGCTTAAGGCCGTGCCTTCGGGGGCAAGGAGAGAATGTCCGATGCAGAGCCTTGTGCTGTGAACGATATAGAATTTATATTTTTTCATCAGGTCGTAGACCGTGTTGACCGAGCCTGCGGTGCTGTTTTCGAGAGGAAGGATTCCGTAACGGCAAAGACCGCTTTCAACCGCCTTGAAAACGTCCTCGAAGCCTGAAAAATACATTATTGAGGGATAGGTGAAAAGCTTGTCGCAGGCATATTGAGAATATGCACCCTCAACCCCCTGGCAGGCAACGACCGCGCGCTCGGGTCTTTGCCTTTCGGTTGTGGCTGTAACCTCATCGAGCATTTCGGAAAGCTCGGATGACGGGGTGATGAGCTTTTTCTGATAGGTGCGGCTCAAATCAAAAATCGTCTGATAGAGAGTTTTGGTGAAAACCTCGATTTCGGGTGACGTTGCTTCGGTGACCTTGTTGAGCACCTGACGCTCACGTTCTCTGTTGAAAACGGGCAGGCCGTGCTCTTTTTTGTATCCGGCAATAGCCGCTGCCGTTTTCATTCTTTCTTCGAAAAGGGCGGTGAGCTGACTGTCGATTGAATCTATTTTCTGACGGAGTTCATTTATATCCATTTTTATCTCCTCTTAAAAAATATAGTCTGCAATTGCAAGCGCCGCCGCTGCTTCAACGCAGGGTACGGCTCTTTGCACAACGCAGGGGTCGTGCCTGCCGCCGACGGTGAAAATTTCATTTTCGCCAGTTGAAAGGTTTACCGTCTGCTGCTGTTTTGCGATTGACGGAGTGGGTTTGAATGCACAGCGGAAGATAACGGGCATACCCGAGGTGATGCCGCCGAGGATACCGCCGTGGTTATTCGTTACCGTTTTGATTTCTCCGCTTGTGCAGGTGAATTCATCGTTGTTTTCGCTTCCTCTGAGTCTGCTTCCGTCAAAGCCGGAGCCGAATTCAATGCCCTTGACGGCAGGAATTCCGAAAACGATGCGGCTTATCTGATTTTCGATTCCGTCAAAAATCGGGTCGCCTATGCCTGCAGGCAGACCGATAACGGCGCATTCAACAGTACCGCCGACGGAATCTCCGTCTGAACGTGCGGCATCAATTGCTGCAACCATTTCTTCACCCTTTGAATCGTTGATAACGGGGAGGGGCTTGGATTTTACGCTGTCGAGATTTTCTTTTGTTACGCCGACAGTATCGAATCTGCAATCGTCAACCTGACCGATTGATGAGATGTGTGCGCCGATATGAATACCCCTGCTTTCAAGAATCTGAATGCATACTGCACCTGCAAAGCAGAGGGGAGCGGTCATTCTGCCGCTGAAATTTCCGCCGCCTCTTATATCGTTGAAGCCGTTGTGCTTCATAAATGCGGCGTAGTCGCTGTGACCGGGGCGCGGAAGGCTGCGGAGCTTATCGTAATCACCCGAGCGTGTGTCGGAATTCTCAATTATTGCGCAAATCGGTGCGCCGCAGGTAACGCCGTCAACAACGCCCGAAATGATTCGTGGAGTATCGGTTTCTTTGCGTGCGGTTGAAATTTTGTTTTTGCCCGGTGCACGCCTTGCCATAAATGCTTCGATGCGGTTGGTATCGAGCTTTATGCCTGCAGGGATACCGTCAAGCACGCATCCGATTGCCTGCGAGTGGGACTGACCGAAAATTGTGAGTTTTATTTTTGAGCCGAAGTTACAGGACATTTGCCTTACCTCCAAGACTGTTATAATCTTCAAAAAATGCGGGATATGATTTTGCGACGGATTGTGCGTTTGTTATTGTTACGGCGTTTTCGCATTTCTGCGCCGCAACCGCCGCCGCCATTGCGATGCGGTGGTCACCGAAGGAATCGGTTTTGCCGCCCGAAAGAGTGGGTTTGCCGAGAATTATGAGTCCGTCGCTTGCTGTTTCAACCTGAGCACCGAGAGCTCTGAGCATCGATGCGGTTGATTCGATTCTGTCGCTTTCCTTAAGGCGGAGCCTTTCGGCGTTGTATATAACGGTTTCTCCGTTTGCTGTAGCCGCAGCCGCCGCAATAACGGGCACGGCATCTGGTATCTGCGATGCATCAACCCTGCACCCGTGAAGCGAAGAAACGTCAGCGGAGAAGCCGTTTTCCGTGTTTGTTATTTTTGCACCCATATCGGAGAGCACGCTGAGAATCGCCTTGTCGCCCTGCACGGAATCGGGATTGAGATTTCTTACCTCAATGCCCGAGCAGAGCCAGAAAGCGGCGTTTGACCAATCGGCTTCAACGGTGAAATCGCAGCCGATGAGGTTGCCGCCGTTTATATAAAATACGTTGTTATCTTCTTTGATATCTGCGCCGAATTTTTTCAACACGTCGAGGGTAATGTCTATGTAGGGTCTTGATTCAACGGGAGGAATGAGCCTGATTCTGCTTTCGCCCGAAAGGAAGGAAAGAGCAATCAGCAGCCCCGTGACAAACTGCGAGCTGACGTTGCCCGCAATTTCGTAATTGCCGCAGCTTATTTTGCCCGAAACGGAAAGCGGAAAGCTGTCCGAGATTGATGCGCCGTTTCTGATGAGCTCTTCTTTAAGGGGAGAAAGAGGTCTTTCGGGAAGTCTGCCGCCAGCATTGATGAGTGTTTCAGTGCCGAGAGCACAGATAACGGGGAGCAGAAAACGGATTGTCGAGCCGCTTTCACGGCAGTTGATTTCTGCATTTCCGAGTGCTCCCGAAATCGGTGTAACGGTATAAACGTCACCGTTTTTCACGATGCCTGCACCGAGATTTACGAGGCAGTCAACCGTTGCTTCGATATCTTCGGACGAGGTATTTATTCTGATTTTGCTTTCGCCCTTTGCGAGTGCGGCACATATCAATGCACGGTGAGCATATGATTTTGAGGCGATGCCGTCAATGCCGCCCGATAAAGGCGAGGGAGTTATTCTGATATCCATTATATTTTCAGCTCCGTTTTGATTCTTTGAGGAGTGAATTATCTGTATTCTGCAACCTTGTATATATCCCCGACGGGAATTTTTTTCAGATAACATTCACCGATTTTTTTGGGTGCGACAAAGGTTATCGAGTCACCTGCACGTTTTTTATCCGAAAGTGCCGCATCGGCAAGAGCTTCGGGAGAAAAATCGCATTCGCAGGGAAGCTTGTTGTTTTTGTTTGCTTCGGTTATTTCGGCGGTGCAGTCCTCATCGCTCCAGCCGAGAGCATTGCCCGCTTTTGCGGCAATAACCATTCCTATGGCAACGGCACTGCCGTGTGATATTTCAAAGTTACTGCATTTTTCAATCGAGTGAGCCATTGTGTGTCCGAAATTCAGAAGCTGTCTGTCGCCTTTATCAAATTCGTCCTTTGCAACAACGTCACGCTTCAATTCGACGCATCGGGCGATGATGTTTTCAATGTTATCCTCAACGTTTCCGCCCTTTACGGCGTCGAAAAGCTCTCTGTCAAAAATTACGCCGTATTTTATGACCTCTGCCATACCGTCGGCGAAAATTTCGGGCGAAAGTGTGCCGAGGGTGTCGGTGTCGCAGAGCACGAGAGACGGCTGAGCAAAGGCACCCATAAGGTTTTTGCCTGCGGTGAGGTTGACTGCGGTTTTGCCTCCTACGGATGAATCGACCGCCGCAAGAAGCGTTGTCGGCACCTGCACAAAATCAATTCCGCGAAGATAAAGCGAAGCGGCAAGACCCGTCATATCGCCCGTAACTCCGCCGCCCAGAGCAACGGCGAAATCGGTGCGAGTGAGTCGGTTTTCAGCCATAAACTCAAGAATATCGGTCAGCGTGTGAATATTTTTTGATTCCTCGCCTGCAGGAAAAACGTAGGTAACAGCGTCGATTCCTGCGGCTTTAAGGCTTTCTGATGCCTTGTCAAGCCACAAGGGAGCAACGTTTGAGTCGGTGATGATTGCGGCTTTGCTTCTGCCGAAAAGAGAAACACATTTCTCACCGAGAGAGGAAAGGATTCCCTTGCCGATGATTACGTCATATTCTTTTGATGCCGATACTCTGACTGTTTTCATAATAAAACCTACTTTGCCTGAATTTTACTGTCTGTGCCTTCCTTGAGAAGTGCGGCGAGCATATCTCTGTCGTCTGTTTTCAGTGCCTGACTGTATTCGGAAAGGCGGTCAACGAGATAGTCGATTTCATTTATAAGATTATCCTTGTTTTCAAAGAAAAGCTCTGTCCACATTTTTTCGTTGAGCTTTGAAACACGGGTCAGATCCCTGTAGCTGCCTGCCGAAAAGCCCTTCTGGCTGACGGCGGTTGTGCTTTTGACGTATGCGTTTGAAATAACGTGGGGAAGCTGTGAGGTGAAAGCGATGATTCTGTCGTGTTCCTCAGGCGAGGTCAGATTAACCTCGCTGAAGCCTGCATCGTCGAGTACGGTACGCAGCTTATGCAGAATGCGCACGTCCGTATTTTCTTTCGGGGTCAGAATCATTGTTGCGTTTTTGAAAAGATTTCCCCTTGAGCGTGTGAAGCCCGAAAACTGTGTGCCTGCCATCGGGTGTGCTCCGACAAATTCAAAACCGTTTTCTTCAGCGATTTTTTCGCAGGGAGCACAGACCGTTCTTTTGACACCGCCGCAGTCTGCTATGATTGCGCCCTTTTTTACAAGCGGTGCAATATTACTTATATATTCTACAGTATCCTTGGGGTAAAGTGCAACAAAAATAATGTCACATTCAGGAATTGTTTTTTCGTTAAGCTCGTCTTTTATCGCTCCGACGAGCTTTGCGGCAAGAAGAGAGCTTCTGTTGATGTCAAAACCGTAGACCTCGTGGCTGCCGCTTTCGCTCAATGCTCTTGCGAGCGAGCCGCCGATAAGACCGAGACCCGAAACACCGATTACCATAATATCACCTTTTTAAAATTTTGTCATTATTTCTCTGATTGCGTTTGCTTCTTTAACGATTTTTGCGAATTCCTCGGGGCGGAGTGCCTGCGGTCCGTCGCAGAGAGCGTGTGCAGGGTCGTTGTGCACTGCAATCATAAGTCCGTCTGCACCTGCAGCAACCGCCGCCAATGCAAGGGGACGCACCATTCTTGCGATGCCTGCAGCGTGGCTGGGGTCTGCGATGATGGGAAGATGGGTCTTTTCCTTAAGCAGGGCAATTGCGGAAATATCCATCGTGTTTCTTGTGTAATGCTCAAAGGTGCGGATACCTCTTTCGCAGAGCATAACCTTACTGTTGCCGCCTGCCATAATGTATTCGGCACTCATAAGAAGCTCTTCCATCGTTGCGGCAAGACCTCTCTTGAGGAGGATTGGCTTGTCGGTTTTGCCCAGCTCCTTGAGAAGCTCGAAATTCTGCATGTTTCTTGCGCCGACCTGAATAACGTCAACGTTTTCGAAGAGAGGAAGATGAGAAAGGTCCATAATTTCGGTAACGATGGGTGCGCCCGTTTCTGCCTTTGCTTTTTCGAGAAGCTCAAGACCTTCGGCTCTCATTCCCTGGAAGGCGTAGGGAGATGTTCTGGGCTTGAATGCGCCGCCTCTGAGAAGGTTTGCGCCTGCCGCTTTGATATCGTTTGCGATTGAGCAGATTTGCTCGGGAGATTCAACGGAGCAGGGGCCTGCGATAAACTGGAAGTTGCCGCCGCCGATTTTGAAGCCGTTTACGTCAATAACAGTATCCTCGGGGTGGAACTTTCTGTTTGCGCTTTTATAAGGCTCGCTGATTCGCATAACGTTGCTGACGATTGAAAGACCGCTGATAAGGTCGATGTCAACGTGGCTTGTGTCGCCGACAAGACCGAGAACGGTTTCGTATTCACCCTCGCTGCGGTGAATGTCAAGATCAAGGCTCCTGAGCCATTCAACAAGATTCTGAAGCTGAACTTCGTCTGTTCCTTTTTTGATTGATACTACCATCTGACTACCTCCAAAATAAAAAACTCCGCAGTGTAAATTTCACTGCGGAGCTTGAATTTAAGCTTGTTTTCCGATTTTACAGCAAAACCTACCAAACCCTATCAAGTTACTTGATAAAGTAAAAGTAAAAGTATGCAGCTGCGAAAACGGAATTTTTCATTTTTGTGACCTCACAGATAATTTGTTTTCTTTAGAATAGCACTGCAAAAAGCGTTTGTCAAGAGAAATTTTACTTAAACACCGCTTTAAAGTGATAAATCGTCAAAAATGCACAAAAGAGGTGTATCTGAACCCCGTGTTTTTTACGGCACGGAGAAAAGATGCTCGTCATTCTTGTAAGGATTTTCGGCTTTCTGAGCATCATAATACGCCTGCGGAAACTTGGGATTGCTGTTGACTTTTACGAGTGACGGGTCGATTTCAGTGCTTTCACCCTCGCGGACAAGTCTTCCGACAACGGCAAGCCGAGCATCGTAAAAATCGTAGCAGCAGGTGGAAAGCGTGATTATTTTGTCCTGCGCCGTGATATCAACGCCCGTTGTATAGAGCTTGCGCTTGTCAAGCTCTGCAAGGTATTGTTCAAAATCCGATTCGGATGCATCGCAGAAATTATAGTAAAATCTGTTTCCGTTATCCTGCTCGGGCAGGCTGTTGATGATGAAAACGGCATAGATTTTGAATTTATAATTGCCGTAGAGCGTTTTCATCTCGATGATGGGGGAATTGATGAAGGTCTCTGGATTTCTGAATTGCTCAAGCACACCGAAAATTTTATCATCGTGGCGCATATTGTGACCGTGGATTATGGTATTGCGGTCGAGGCTTTTTATGTTGTTGCGATAGTCGAAATATGGCTGGCCGTAGTTTGTGGATTTGCCGAAATAGTCTGTTTTGAGATATTTATCGTTATTGTCCGTCTGCATAACGGCATAATTGATATCCGTGCCGCCTATTGAAATCCAGCCTGCAATTTCGGGATTCTGCGAATAAAGCAGAGCGAATGCAGGATTCATTCCGTCGGGGAAATCAACGTCGGGATAGTCTTTTCTGACTTGCTCAAGAGGGTCGGCGTTTGGCTGAGCCGCAACGGTTGTGTCGAGCATATCCGAGAGGTTTTCGGTCTGCTTTTTGTGTCTCCACGGCTCAATGACATAGAAATTCAGCAGGTAGCTCAGGCTGAGAACAAGGCAGATAATGCTTGCGGCATAAACAATCCTGCGGATTATTTCAGCTGTTTTTTTCTTTTTCGTTATTTGCGCAGGGGCAGGCTTCGGCTCGGCAGATATTTCCGATACCGTATAGAAGGTGCCGTTTTCCCTGCAACCGTCGGGATTATCGGCGGTCAGCTGCTCAATGGCGGAATTCGCTGTTACCGAATCGGCAAAGATAACCTTTTTGCCTTTTCTTGAAGCGGAATTCTGAGGAAAGTATTCCGTTATGCGGCAGGGCTTATCAGCTTGTGTATCGAATGCAAAGTAAACGAGTTTGTCATCGCCTGAAAATTCTGCCTTTCCCGTTTTGTATCTGCCGGAAATAACCGTGCCGACGGGCAGTGCGGCTGTCGGATGGATAAAGCAATCCGAGCCGTAACCGCAGTGCGGACAGCTTAAAGCGGAATCTTCACATTTTCTGAAGCAGGCAAGACAAAGTTTCATTTATTATTCCTTTTGACAATTTTTTACGTTAACAATATACAACAATCGGCATTGCAAAAACAACAGTTTTGTGTTATCATTTTGTTAATTTATTTCGGAGGACAGATATGGATAACGGATTTTTTGCCATGGCATCAAGAATGAAATATATAAATCGCTGGGCTTTGATGAGAAATGAGCATAGTGAAAATCTGAGCGAGCACAGCTTTGAGGTTGCTGTTATAGCCAATGCACTTGCAGTTATCGGCAACAAGCGTTTCGGTAAAAGCTATAACAGCGAAAGAGCCGCACTTCTCGGACTTTATCACGATATGCCCGAAACTCTGACGGGTGATATGCCGACTCCCGTAAAATATTACAGCGAAGAGGTCAGAACGGCTTACAAAACCGTTGAGGACAACGCTTGCAGGAGTCTTATTGAGATGCTGCCCGAGGATTTCAGAGGGGATTTTGCTCCGTTTCTGATTCCCGATGTGGCGGATGCAGAGCTCTGGAAGCTCGTCAAGGCGGCGGATAAAATCAGTGCACTGATAAAATGCCTTGAGGAAAAGAAAGCTGGCAACAGCGAATTTGTCAAAGCTGGCGAGGGTGTCAGAAAAAGCATCGAAAGCCTTGATTTACCCGAAGCAAAGGTTTTTCTTGAAGAATTCCTTCCTGCCTATGAATTGACACTTGACGATTTGAGATGAAAACATAATCAGGTGCGGACGGAGTCCGCCCGAAGCTTTTCAATCTTCATCATTCACTTAAATCAAAGACCGAGCAGTTTTCGTGCGTTTTCGCCGAGGACTGCTTTTTCATCTTCTTCAGAGAGACCGAAGCATTTCACAAGCTCAATATCCTGCCACGGAGCATTCCAGGGTGCGTCACTGCCGAGAAGAATTTTATCCGCACCGTGAAGGTCAATCAATTCCTTTGCCATTCTCGGGGTGAGCATACCGTAGCAATATGCGGTGTCAAGATAAACGTCTTTTCCGCACAGGTATTCGAGCGTTTCGGGTCTTGCGCAGAGACCTCCGAAATGAGCCGCAACAACGGAAGCGCCGCCGAATGAAGGAAGCACCGAAGCAAGCCTTTGGGGAGTGCAGTGAATCGGCTCGGGATATCCGATATCGTATCCGCTGTGGAATACCGTTATCAGACCGAGCTTACCGATTTTTTCATATATCGGGAGCATTTTATCGTCGTCAACAAAAAATCCCTGATAGTCGGGGTGGAGCTTTACGCCCTTGATGCCGTTTTCTTTAAGCCTCTCAAGCTCGTCAAGAGCATCGGGGCTGTCGTGGTGTACGCTTCCGAAGGGCACGAGACCGTCAACCTCTTTTAGAGAAATTGCAAAATCGTTGACGTTTCTCTGCTGCTTGGGGTTGGTGGCGATGTTGAGCACAACGGAATAATCAACGCCGTCATTCCTCTGGAGCTCAAGCAGACCTGCGGCGCTGCCGTCGTGAAACGGACGGACAATTCCCGAGCGCATACGGAGCTGCTCCATTGCTTTTGATGAGATTTTGTCGGGAAAGCAGTGTGTGTGAAAATCGATAATCATTTTATTCACCTTGATTTGCTGAGTAATTTCTATTATTTTATACCGAATTCAAACGCATATCAATATCCATTTTGTACGAAAATTAACGAAAATGCCGTAATACAATGTAAATATAAAAATAATACTTGATATTTATAAGACGTTGTGATAAAATAACAACAGTAGGATTTAGTTTTGATTGAGAGTGGGGCGACCCGCTCTTTTGTTTGTGTAAAAATCAAATTTCTCGAAAAGAACAAAGGAGGATTTCACCGTGGCAAAAGGTAAGGGCGGCAACACCGTAGCCGCAGTATGGGAAATCGCAAAGCCCATTGCCGAGCAGCTCGGTCTTGATATCTGGGATATCAGATTTGTCAAGGAGGGTGCCGATTGGTTCCTGCGTATTTTTATTGATAAAGAGGGCGGAATTTCAATTGAGGACTGCGAAAATATGAGCAGAGCAATCGATAAGCCCCTTGATGATGCAGACCCCATTGAGCAGAGCTACTGCCTTGAGGTTTCGTCTCCCGGCGTTGAGCGTGAGCTTGTGCGTGATTCGCATTTTGAAATGTGCAGGGGCGAAAAGATAAAGGTCAAGCTCATCAGAGCGGTTGACGGTCAGAGAGATTTCAACGGAATTCTTGAGGATTTCGACGGTCACGCAATCACACTCCGTCTTGAGGACGGCGGCGCATTCGTTTTCGATAAGAAAGAGGCAAGCAAGATAAAGCTTGACGATTTCAGTTTTTAATTGTGGTAATTCAAAACTATAAATAAACCGAAAGGATTGGTTGTCAAAATGAATAACAGCGAATTTTTTGAGGCAGTCAGACTTCTCAGCAAGGAGAAGAACATCAACCAGGAAGCTCTTCTTGAAGGAATTCAGAGAGCAATCGTAACCGCAGTAAAGAGAGATTATAACAACAAGGACATCGTTTTCTGCGAAATCGATAAGGAAGAAAGCAGAATCAGAGTTTTCGTCCGCAAGAACGTTGTTTCCGAAATCGTTGACCCCGATGAGGATATGCTCGTTGAGCAGGCACAGAGATTCAAGAAGAATGCTCTTGCTGGCGATATCATTGAAATCGAGCTTGAAACAAAGGAAGTCAGCCGAATTGCTGCTGAAAAAGGCAAGCACATTCTCCGCCAGGCAATCAGAGAGGCTGAGCACGGCCAGATAAGAGAAGAATTCCAGAATAAGAATCAGGAAATCGTTACCGCAAAGGTTACTAAGGTTGACCCCGAAACTCTTGATGCATTCGTTGAAATCGGCAAGATTTCAGAAAGACTTCTCCGCTCCGAACAGCTTCCCACAGACAGCCTTAAGGAAGGCGACCTCGTTAAGGTTTACATCGCAGAGGTCAGGGACGCAACAAAGGGTCCCAGAGCAACCATTTCAAGAACACATCCCGGTCTTGTCAGAAGGCTTCTTGAAAGTGAAGTTCCCGAAATTTTCGACGGTCTTGTTGAAATCAAGTCAGTTTCACGCGAAGCAGGCTCCAGAAGCAAGATTGCCGTTTACAGTGCTGACGAAAACGTTGATCCCGTAGGCGCATGTATCGGTCAGAGAGGCGCAAGAGTCAACAGAATCGTTGACCAGCTCGGCGGCGAAAAGCTCGATATCGTCCGCTACAGCGAAAATCCTGCAGAATACGTTGCGGCAGCTCTTGCTCCCGCAGACGTTATCTCCGTTGAAGTTCTCAGCGAGGATGAACGCTCCTGCAGAGTGGTTGTTCCCAACAGCCAGCTTTCGCTTGCAATCGGCAACAAGGGTCAGAACGCCCGTCTTGCCGCAAAGCTCACAGGCTGGAAAATCGATATCAATCCCGAAACCGAAGAGCCGGTTATCAATTTTGACGACTGATATTTATCAGCACGTCCCGAATATATTTAAGGAGTTGAACCAATGCCTACTACCCGCCGTATTCCGATGAGAAAATGCACGGGCTGCAATGAAATGAAGCCCAAAAAAGAGCTTGTCAGGGTTGTAAGAAGCCCCGAAGGTGAGGTTTCGCTTGACCTCACAGGCAAAAAGCCGGGCAGAGGTGCCTACGTGTGCCGCGATCCCGAATGCCTCGCAAAGGCGAGAAAAGCCAAGAGATTTGAACGTGCCTTCTCCTGCGCAATACCGGACGGAGTTTACGACAAGATGGAGGATGAGCTCAGAAATGACGGATAATCCGAAGCTGCTCTCTCTTCTCGGTATGTGCCGCAAAGCAGGAAAGCTAAGCTGCGGTCACGATGGCGCAATCGGTTCAATCAGAAGCAGAAGCGCGTATCTTTGCTTCCTCAGCAGCGATTCATCGCAAAGGCTGAGGCTCGAAGCGGAGAGAGAGGCAAATTTTGAGGGCAGAAACATTCCCGTAAGAGTTCTGCACTCAACAATGGAAGATATAAGATGTGCCACCGGACTTAAGTCCGCGGTGCTTTCAGTTAACGATGAAGGCTTTGCAAAAACGATGCTTGGGCTTCTGAACACACAAGGGGAGGTTACTGAATGATTAGTAAATACAGAGTACACGAAGTCGCAAAAGACTTTAATATCAAGAGCAATATCGTTGTTGATTTGCTTGCACAGTATTTTGACGGTCAGAAAAAGCATATGACAGCTCTCGAAGAGGATGAGCTTGACGTTATTTTCGAGACCTTCACAAGAGAAAATCAGACTGAAGATCTGAATGAATATTTCAACTTCGTTCCCGCCGCAAAGAAGAAGGCAGAGGAAAAGGCGGAGGAAGAAGTTCCTGCCGCAGAGGCTGAAGAAGCAAAGGCAGAGGAAGCTCCTGCACCTGCTCCCGCAAAGAAAGAGGAGAAGAAACAGGATAAGAAGCCTGCTGATAAAAAGGGTGAAAAGCCTGCACCTGCAAAGAAGGAAGAAAAGCCTGCTCAGGGCAGACCCGCTCCTCAGCAGCAGAAGGGCAGAGCAGATAAGCTGCCTCCTATGCCTCAGAAAAAGGCTGCTCCCGTTCCTGAAAAGAAAAAGGACGATAAGCCCATGCAGTCCAGAACAAAGGGCGAGGCACGCACTGTTGATACAAGAGCCGGCAGCGTAGACCTTGATAAATATGATGAGAGATACGAGCATATCGCTCCCACCGACAAGACCCGTCCGCACGAATCTTCTGTAAGCAAGCAGAAAATCAAGCAGAAGAGCCAGCAGTACAGAAAGCAGGGCGGTATGCGCTCATCAAGAAGAGAAACCGAGCAGGAAAGACTCAAGAGAATTGCCGCTGAAAGAGCAAAGAAGCCCCAGCTTCAGCTCAAGCTTCCCGAGGAAATCACCGTCGGTGAGCTTGCCGCAATGCTCAAGATGACTGCTGCAGAGGTTATCAAGAAGCTCTTCTTACTCGGTCAGATGGCAACCGTTAACGAGGTGCTCGACTATGAGACCGCCGCAATTCTTGCCGAAGAGCTCGGCGCAAAGGTTGAGAAGCAGGTTGTTGTTACAATCGAGGACAGAATCATCGACGATACCGAGGATACGGAAGAAAACCTTCTTCCCAGAGACCCCGTTGTTGTTGTTATGGGTCACGTTGACCACGGTAAAACTTCGCTTCTTGACGCAATCAGAAATACTTCCGTTACTTCAACCGAAGCAGGCGGTATCACACAGCATATCGGTGCTTACAGAGTTGACCTCAACGGTCAGAAAATCACTTTCCTTGACACCCCCGGTCACGCCGCATTCACATCGATGCGTCTGAGAGGTGCAATGGCAACGGATATCGCTATCCTTGTTGTTGCCGCTGACGACGGTATTATGCCCCAGACAATCGAAGCTATCAACCACGCAAAGGCGGCAGGCGTTCAGATTATCGTTGCCATCAATAAGATGGATAAGCCCACGGCTAACCCCGACAGAATTCTTCAGCAGCTCACAGAGCACGAGCTTATTCCCGAAGAATGGGGCGGCGACACAATCTGCGTTCCCGTTTCGGCACATACAAGAATGGGTATCGACAGCCTTCTTGAGTCAGTTCTTCTCGTTGCAGAGGTGCAGGAGCTCAAGGCTAACCCCAACCGCTCCGCAAAGGGCGTTGTTATCGAAGCAAGGCTCGATAAGGGCAGAGGCCCCGTTTCAACGCTTCTTGTCCAGAAGGGTACGCTCAATGCAGGCGATATCATCGTTGCGGGCACTTCCGTCGGCCGTGTAAGAGTTATGACCGACGATAAGGGCAGAAAGGTTAAGTCTGCAGGCCCCTCCGTTCCCGTTGAAATTATGGGTCTTGACGAAGTTCCCCAGGCAGGTGACGGCTATGACGCTGTTTCCGATGGACGCCTTGCAAGAGAGCTTGTTGAGCAGAGAAAGACAAAGGCAAAGGAAGAGCATTTCAGAGAATACCAGAAGGTTACTCTCGACAACCTCTTCGCTTCCATTCAGGAGGGTCAGCTCAAGGACCTCAACATCATCATCAAGGCCGACGTTCAGGGCTCGGCAGAAGCTGTCAAGCAGAGTCTTGTCAAGCTTTCAAACGATGAGGTCCGTGTTAAGGTTATCCACTCAGGCGTCGGTGCTGTCAGCGAAAGCGACGTTATGCTTGCAAGCGCATCAAACGCAATTATCGTCGGCTTTAACGTAAGACCCGATAACGTTGCTGCGGATAATGCTGAGCGTGACGGCGTTGAAATCAGATGCTACAGAGTTATCTACGACTGCATCGAGGAAGTCGAAGCTGCTATCAAGGGTATGCTTGCTCCCAAGTCCAGAGACGTTGATATCGGTAAAGCAGAAGTCCGTCAGGTTGTTAAGATTTCCTCCGTCGGTAACATTGCAGGCTGCCACGTTATCAGCGGTAAAATCACAAGAGGCGCAAAAATCCGTGTTGTCAGAGACGGTATTGTTGTTGCTGAGGACGAAATGGCATCACTCCGCCGCTTCAAGGATGACGTTAAGGAGGTTGCTTCAGGCTATGACTGCGGTATCGGTCTGAATAAGTTCAACGATATCAAGGAAGGCGACGTTTTCGAAGCATATATTACCGAAGAATACAGAGACTGATTCACCTTAATTGTAAAGGATGATATTTATGGCAGGGTACAGAATTGACAGAGTATCCGAGGATATAAAAAGAGAGCTTGCGGCGATTATCCGCGAGCTCAAGGACCCGAGAGTGAGAGACGTTATGCTTACGGTTGTCAACGTTGAGGTCAGCTCCGATGCTTCTTTTGCGAAGGTATATGTGAGTGCAATCGACGGCATTGAAACCGCAAAGCTCGCCGTCAAGGGTCTGACCTGCGCAACGGGCTTTATCCGCCGTGAGGTGGGTAAACGCCTTCATCTGCGCAAAACCCCCGAGCTTAAATTCATTGCAGATGATTCCATCGAAAAGGGTATGGATATCACAAGAGCACTCGGCAGTATCGTTATAAACGACGGCGAGGATGAATAGGGCATACGGAGTATAAAAGGAGAATCGAGATGTTTATTGATTTAAAAGAAACAGCAAGACTTCTCAAAGAAAATAACAATATTCTTCTGCTCAGCCACAGCCACCCCGACGGCGATACGCTCGGCAGTGCAACGGCTCTTGCGTATGCGCTTATGCAGCAGGGCAAGAGGGTTGCCGTTAAATGCGGTGACAGAATTCCCAAGGACTTCGATTTTATGTTTGCGGAAATGGCGGACGAGGAATTTGAGCCTGAATTCATTGTTGCTGTTGACGTTGCCGACCCGAAGCTTCTCGGCAGAGATTTTGAGGGAATCTACACCGAAAAAATCAATCTGTGTATTGACCATCACGGCTCAAACGTGCTTTATGCACCGAAAACGTGGCTTGAAGCGGAATCCGCATCCGCCGCAGAGATGATTTATCTTCTGCTTTGTGAGATGGAAACCGAAATAACACCGCAGATTGCTTCCTGCCTTTTCACGGGCGTTGCAACGGATACGGGGTGCTTCAGATTCTCAAACACAACTGTCAGGACATTTGAAATTGCGGCAAAGCTTGCGGCATCGGGTGCCGATACCTACAATATAATTCAGGTTTTCTTTGAAACAAAAACGAGAACCTATGCGGCACTTGAAAAGCTTGCAATTGAAGGTATGCGTTTTTACTGTAACGACCGCTGTGCGTTTATCACCGTAACGCAGGATATGTATCGCAAAAGCGGCTCGGATGAGAGTGAGGTTGACCGCCTTGCAAATCTTCCCAGGCAGATTGAAGGGGTGCTTGTCGGCGTAACGATGAGAGAGCTTAAGGACGGCAGCTTCAAGGCATCCGTCAGGACTCACGGCGATATCGACGCCTCGGAAATCTGCGGCAGACTCGGTGGCGGAGGACACGTTGGTGCGGCGGGCTGTACGCTTTACGGCACGAGGATGCAGGCAACCAACAGTCTTATTAAAGAAATTCAGGATGAAATCACCGCATTTCTTGCGGAGTAATATTAAAAAAGCAGGTGCTTATGTGCACCTGCTTTTTTGTTTGCGTTAATATCCGAATTGGTTAAAATATTCAAACGGGTCAACGTATTGCGGTTCGGTTGCTTCAACCTTTGAGCCGCCCTTATCTTCAACAAGGGTTATTGATACGTCGAATTTGCTGATTGTATAGTTGCTGTTAACTCTGCAGAGCGTGAGTGTCATCGTGTCGCCGACCTTGCCGTTGTCTATGAGTTCAAGAAGCACGTCGGCGGTTGTGAGTTCCTTGCCGTTAACGGCGATAATCATATCGTAGCGTCTTGCCTGAGTGTTTGCAAGTGAGCTTTCGCTGTCGATTTCGTCAATGATAAGCGTGCCTGCAGGCAGCCCCTGAATCTGGGCAATCATACTGTACTGCGTGCTTGCACTGACGGGATAATAGGTTATGCCGAGCTTGGGTCTGTTGGGAACGTAGCCGAATTTTATAAGATTATCGATAATCGGTTTTGCGCTTGTGATGGGGATTGCAAAGCCCATACCCTCGTAGTCGGTTGCGGCAATTTTCTGTGAGTTGATGCCGATAACCTGACCGTAAACGTTTACGAGTGCACCGCCCGAGTTACCGGGGTTGATGGCGGCATCGTGCTGGATGCACTTCATCGTGTAGCCGATATCACTGCTGACGGGTCTGTCAATGGCGGAAACGTATCCGCCCGTGAATGAGCCGAAGAATTCTACGCCGCCGGGGTTACCGATTGCGAAAACGCTGTCGCCGACTCTGAGGTTATCCGAATTTCCGAATTCGGCGGCAGGCAGGCCTTTTGCTTTGATTTTGACCACACCGAGGTCAGTTCTTGAATCGAAGCCGACGATTTCAGCATCATAGGTTGTGCCGTCCTCTGTCTGTACCTTAACCTTTATTCCTGCATCATTGATAACGTGAGCGCAGGTTACGATATAGGTTTCGGTGTGGGTATCGTTTTCGCCCATAATAACGCCGGTGCCTTCACCTGCAGTTGAGCCTGAATTGTTTGTATAAACAACGATACCGACGATGCCGGGTTTGACCTTTTCGGCAATCTGTGCCGTTGTGAGTGCGCCTTCAACAGCGGCAGGTGTTGAAGCAATATTAAGAGACGGTCCGTCTCCGTTATCGGTGTTATCCGAGAGTGAGTCGGGATTCGTTGAATTTCCGCCGAAATCGGAGCCCTGTTTGCTGTATTTTGAAATAAGCACACCGCTGAAAATAAGCGAAAGAACGAGAAGAATACAAACGATTGCCGTAAATATCTTAAGACCGCGGTTGCCGGATTTCTTTTCGGGAGCGGGTGCGGGAGTAACGGGATAGGGAGGCGTCGTTCTGTAAGGGTTGGGCGGTGTGTTGGAATAAGGGTTGCGGTTATAGGGCGGCTGGTTTGTATTATAGGGAGGATAAGGATTAAACTGTCCCTGACCTGCAGGATTCGGCTGACCGTAGCCACCTGAAGGAGGCGGAGTTACGGGTTCTGCCTGAACGGTCGGAATTTCCTGCTGCTCGGCGGTTTCTTCCGCAGTTGGTGTTTCAGGCTTGGCTTCCGCACATGAAGCAGGGGTTTCAACGGGTCGGGACTGAGCTTCTTCCGCAGGGGAGCTTTCTTCGCCCTGTGCAGGGGTTGAGTCGGGAGAAACGTTTTCTGTTTCTTCGTTTTCAAAAAGGTTTCTGTTTTCGTTATCCATGAGGCTGTCCTCCGTTTATAGTGTCTGATAAAAATATAACTTCAGTTTATTAATTGCGTTTGAACGAAAAATAAATAATCTAAAAATCATAAAGGAAGCTGGAAAATGAATTCGGTGAATTCATCGGGATTGCTTCGGGCGATTATCTGACCGCCGTGAAGCTCAACGATTGTTTTGCAAAGGTAAAGACCCATACCTGCACCCTTGACGTCATAGCTTCTGGATTTATCGATTTTATAGAATCTCTCGAATATTTTGTCAATTTCTTCGCCGGGTATTCCTTTTCCGCTGTTTCGGATTTTGACAATTACCTTCTCTGCGTCTGCCTTTGAGTTGACCTCAATATAGCCGCCGTCGGGGGTGAATTTGACCGCATTGTCAATCAAATTATATACAACCTGATTTATCATATCCTTGTCCGCAGTGACGGGGTTATTTCCGATTGAATCGAGACCCCTGATTTCGATGTGCTTTTTATCGATAATCTGCTCAAAGCCGAGGAGAGTTTTGAAAAGCATTTCCGAAATATCGAAGGAAACGGGGTTTATATCGAGCTCGCCTGCTTCGAGCTTGCTCATATTGAGCATACCCGTAACAAGCCTTGAAAGGCGTTTGATTTCGTCGGAAACAATTTTCAGGTATTTGCTCTGATTCCCGGAATCAATCGTGCCGTCGAGAATACCGTCGATGAAGCCGCCGATTGTGGTCATCGGAGTTTTCAGCTCGTGAGAAACGTTTGAAACGAAACTTCTTCGGCTCAGCTCAAGCGTCGCAAGAGCCTGCGCCATTGAGTTGAAGGCAATGACGAGCTCCTCAACCTCATCGTTATTCATAAACAGGGATTTCGAAACGGGGATACGCTTTGAAAAATCACCGAGAGCATATTGCTTTGCCGCCTGCGACATTTCACGCAGGGGCTTTGTCATTTTATAGGTTACAAGATAAACAATGATGAATGCAAGCGCCAGAGCCAGAAGCGCCGCAAGGAAAAACATTCTGAAAATACCGAAAATGTAGGGCGCAAGACCGTCGTGCACGGGTTGTGTCGCATAAACAACGCCTGCGACCTGACCTCTTACAATGACGGGTGCGCTGACTATGAAGCTGACTTCATCGAGTGCACCGTCAAGGTTGCCCGTATATCCCGTAACTCCGCTGAGGGCTTTGTTGAGGGTTGCGGGAGAGATGCGATAGCCGCTGTGCACCATACAGTTTCCTGTATAAAGAGAGAGGTTGGACTGCAGGTTATCCTTGCAGAAAACAACGTAGCCTTCGTGGTTGACGATGAAAACGTCAGCATCGATTGCGCTTGAAGTCTGCATAAGGGTGTTGCATATGAGTTTTACTGAAATCAGACTGACGTTGCCCGAAAAATCATTTTGCATTGTGTTGCTGGTGCTTTGAGCAACATTGACCGCATTTTCGCTCAGGAGGTCCATTTTTTCTTCCATCCAGAGCTTTGATACCAAAAGCAAGAGAGCTCCGCCTAAAAAGACGAAGCTTGCAAGGATAATTGAAATTGTAACAAGCAGGTACTTTCGGAAAAGACCTGATTTGATTTTTTTACCGATTTTCACAGAGATTCACCCCGCAGAAATTATCAGTCAAGAGTGCCGAATTTGTAGCCGACGCTCCATACGGTTTTGAGCTCCCATTTATCGGAAACGCCCTCAAGCTTTTCACGCAGACGCTTAACGTGAACGTCAACGGTTCTTGAGTCGCCGTAATAATCGAAGCCCCAGACCTCGTCGAGAAGCTGGTCTCTTGTGAAAACTCTGTTGGGATTGCTTGCGAGATGATAGATGAGCTCGAGCTCTTTGGGCGGAGTATCAACCTTTTTGCCGTCAACACGAAGCTCATAGTTTGTCAGGTTGATAACGAGCTTGTCAAAACGAACCTCCTTGACGTCTGTCTTTTCGGCAGAGCCGCTTCTGCGAAGAACAGCCTTGACTCTTGCCATAACCTCTTTTGCATCAAAGGCCTTTACGACGTAGTCGTCAGCACCGAGTTCAAAGCCGAGCACCTTGTCGAAGGTTTCGCCCTTTGCGGTGAGCATAATGATGGGCTTGTCCGAGAATTTTCTTACCTCGCGGCAAACCTGCCAACCGTCAAGCACGGGAAGCATAATATCAAGAAGCATAAGGTCGGGTGAAAGCTCCTGGAACATTTTCACAGCCTCGCCGCCGTTGTTTGCGATTGCAACCTCGTAGCCGTCCTTTTCAAGATAAAGACGGAGAAGCTCGCAGATATTGCTGTCATCATCAACAACAAGAATTCTTTCTGATGCCATAATATTCCCCTCCTTGGAAATTTACGCTTATATACAACTGTAAATAGCTTACAATTCTAATTATAAGTAAAAATTTAAAAAAATTGTGAATTTGCAGATAATAATTTGTAACATATTGCCGCAAAAAATGAACAAACTGTTATCGCATTATTTAACCGAGAATCTGAAAACGGTGCAGCTTGTGAATTTTTCACCTGCATCAAAGGTGCACTGCGGAAACTCGGGCATATTGGGTGTGTTGGGATAATACTGCGTTTCAAGGCAGAAGCCTGCGTTTTTGATAAGCGGATTGCCGCTTTTGCCGATTTTTGTGCCGTCGAGGAAATTGCCCGTATAAAGCTGCACGCCGCAAAGGTCTGTGAAAACCTCAAGGAATCTGCCGCTTTCGGGGTCATATGCCGTTGCTATCGGGCCTTCACCGTCGTTGAGGCAGAAATTGTGATCATAACCCTTGCCGATTGCAAGCTGGTCGTCTTCTGCTCCGATATCTCTGCCGATGGGCTTTGCTGTGCGGAAATCGAAGGGAGTACCTTCAACGGGTCTGATTTCTCCCGTAGGAATGCTGTTTTCGTCAATGGGAGTATATGCATCCGCATTGATCATCAGCTCGTGAGCAAGAATATCGCCCTTGCCTGCAAGGTTGAAATATGCGTGGTTTGTCATATTGATAACGGTTTTTTTGTCGCTGATTGCGAAATACTCAATCTTGAGAGCGTTATCCTCGTGGAGAGTGAAGGTTACCTTGAATTCAACTTTGCCGGGGAATCCCATTGCTCCGTCGGGACTTGTGTAGTTCATTTCGATTGCGTTATCGTCAACGATAAAAGCCTTCCATACTGCGGTTGAAAGCTCTGCACCGCCGTGAAGGCAGGTGATACCCTTTTCGTTTTTCTCAACGTTATATTCAACGCCGTCAATGCTGAATTTACCGCCTGCAAGACGGTTTGCATATCTGCCGACGGTCATTCCCTGATAGTCGGAAAACTTTTCGTGGCCCTCAATTGTGTCGAAGCCCGAAAGCACGTCGGCAAAATTGCCGTCTCTGTCTGCAACGTAAATGCTGTTAACTGTTGCGCCGTAGGTGATGATATCAACGGCTGTGCCTGCTGAATTTCGGATGGTGTAAACGTCAACAGCCTCGCCTTTTGCGGTTATGCCGAAAGAATTTTTAACGATCATATGAATTCTCCTATACTATTTTATACATATTATATATTATCATCGGTGAAATTTTTTGTCAACATAATTGAATGATTACATAGCGTGCATCGGGACATAATAGTAACGAGCCCGTGATTTCGGGCAAATCATTCCGAAAGGTGAGTAAAAATGGATAACAGAAACAACCAGAACAATTTCCCCGGCAACCAGAAGGACTGCCCCGGCAACAATCAGCAGAACAACAGAAACGCACAGAACAACAATAATAACAAGGGTCAGCAGAAGAAACAGAAGAAAGAAGAGTTCTGACAATAAAAAGAGCGTCGCCGTTTTTGCGGTGACGCCTTTTCCTTTTATAGAGCAGTTGTTGACGGAGAGGGTGCTGACGGGAATTCAAGCGAGTGCATAAAGCCGCCCTGCTCAAGTGAGCAGATATCTCCGCCGATGACGATTCCGTTATAAACAAGAATGTTCGCCTGGATATATCCCGGCTTATTTTCGTATCCGGGGTAGTTGAGGATATCGTAGGTCCATCTTTTTGCACGCATTCCCTTGTAAGGCTCAAGGTCAAAGCCCGATGCCTTGTTCATTTCCGCATATTCCGTATAGCCGAGGCTGAAATCGGAGGGGATAATAACCTCTGTCACCTCAACGGGGTCCTGCGAGAATTTCCAGCCGAATTGCGAAAGAAATGCCGCGCGCTGCTCTGCACTTTCCGCTTTCAGATTGAGTGCGGAATCCGTTGCCGCAGGGGAATCAGCTTTGTCCATCACCGCAAAAACGGCAAGACCTATTGCGATTATCGCTGCAATCATCACCGCAATTTTGCTCTTTGAAGTTCTGACCGAATATACAAACATAAAAATCACCGCCTGTCAAATAGATATGACGCAGCGGTGAATTTTATTACAGTTTCATTTTCAGGAGCATAATTCCCGACGGTGTGATGTCGATTGCGCCGTATTCGCCGTATCTTGCAGAGCCGGGATTCATAACGTAGAGCCCGTCGCAATAATCTGTCACGCTTTCGTGAGTGTGCCCGTATAATGCAATGCGGGCACCGAGCGCCCGTGCCTTTGAATAAAGCGTCTGCGTGCCGTGCTTGACAAGCTCCGTATGACCGTGAGTGCAGAAAATCCGTGTCGCTGCGAGCGTAACAAGCTCGTTTACAGGAAGAAGCGAAGCAAAATCGCAGTTTCCGCAGACCTGAATGACCTGCTTGCCCTCAAGTAAGTCGTCAAATGAGCGTAAATCCCTTTCGCCGTCACCGAGGTGGATAACGGCGGAAGCCTCTTTGTGATAAAAAAGAGCGTCCCTGATGCATTTTGTGCTTCCGTGTGAATCGGAGAAAACAAGAATTCTCAACGCAAAACCTCCGTTCTATTGCATTGCGGTTTATCATATAAATTATACTATAAAAAAGGCGGTGATTCAATGAATAAGAATAATTTTTCCGTCGATGAGCTTCTTTCTCTCCGTAATAAAAATCCTGAGGATATGCTCGGTGCAGTCGGTGACAGACTTTCCGAGGAAAAGAAAAGCGAGCTTTTCAGGATTCTCGGCGATAAAAAAGCACTTGAGGAGCTTCTCAGAAGCGAGCAAGCGCAGAATCTGATGAAAAAATTCGGCGGCAAATGACGGGTGATGCGATGGACAGCATAAACGATATCATATCGAGCCTGAGTGCGCAGGACATTGAAAACCTTAAAGCGGCGGCGGAAAACATTTTCGGAAACGGCGATGGCAGGGGGAAAAGCGATAACGCCGAAAAACACGACGGTATGCCCGATTTGTCATCAATTCTCGGTGATGCGAGGATGATGGCAAAAATATCGGCGTTAATGGGTATGATGAACAAGCGTGACAGCAGGGCGGAGCTTATTGGTGCTCTGAAGCCTCTTTTGAGCGAAAAAAGAAGAAAAAGGGCGGATGACGCCATACAGATGCTTAAGCTTTTTGAAATCCTGCCGATGATGGAGCAGATAATGGGCGGCGATAAGAATGACCGATAACGTTCTGCGTCTGGTTATGCCGATGCTGAAATCCGAAAACAAAAATAACGATATCGGCTTGATTCTGCCGCTTGTGCTTCTGATTGCGGTGGATTCGGGCGATATGCCGCTGATTCTGTGCTTGCTTTATATAATAATGCAATAGGGGTTGAAAAAACCGCACCGATATTGTAAAATAGAGGAGCTTTAAGAAAGGGGTAATACATATGGTTTATAAATACAGAACAAAAGGTACCTGCTCACGCTCAATAGAGTTTGAGCTTAACGACGGTGTTGTCGGCAACGTCCGTTTTGAGGGTGGCTGCAACGGCAATCTCAAGGGCATCGCCTCGCTTGTCAACGGTATGAAGGCGGAGGACGTTATTGCCCGCTGCGAGGGTATAAGCTGCGGCTTCAAAAGCACGTCGTGTCCCGACCAGCTTGCAAGGGCTCTTAAAGAAGCAATAAGCGAATAAACGGAAACAGCCGTCTCAATCCGAGACGGCTGTTTTGTTATCGAATTAAAGAATAACGTTTACAAGCATAACTGCAACTGCAAACATACCGACGAAGGGAAGGATGATGGGATATATGGGAAGAAGCGTGAGGTTATAAAGGAAGCCTGCGCTTACCTTGATAAACATTGTGCTTTCTGCTTCGGAGATATTCTGCCAGCTGAAATGGATATCTTTTCCTTCAAGGAAGTATCCGTCAACGCCGATTCTGTCTTTTGCACCTGCTTCGATAAGACCGCATTTTTCAAGACCGCCTGCAACGAGCTGTGCCATTTCTTCATCTTTGAAGGTGATTCTGCCTGTCAGACGGAGCTCGTCAGCAGGCTCTTCCTGTCTGACGTGGCCGTTTTTGAAGCCGGTGCACCACCAATAGTAGTCATATTCTCTGGTGAATTCGCGGGTCCACGTACCGTTGAGCTCTTCGTGCCAGAGAGTCATTTCCATCTGGAGCCAGTCTTCTTCTGCGGGGCAGGCAAACATTGTCCATACGCCGATACCCTTTTCGGAGTGAGGTCTGTTATAGATGCCGATTTCGCCGCCGTAGAAAATCATTCCGTACTGACCCTTCCACATCTGGAGCATCCAGTCCTTGTCCTCGTAGGTAAAGAAAACACGGATGTAGTCATATTCAAGGAGAATATAGGGAGAAACGAAATCATAGATTTTTCCGAAACCGAAGTTATACTGCCAGCATTTTTTATCGTTGGTGTAATAGTAATCGTCAACGTAGCTGTACATATAGCTGAGCACCTGACGGTTTTCAAGGAAATTCTTAAGGAAATTTTTGCTTGTGGTAACGTTGATTGCAAACTCGCCGTGAAGTGTTTCGCCGTCAACGGTAGCTGAAACCCTGATTATTGCTCTGCCTGCTGCAACACCTTTTACTTTACCGTTGCTGTCAACGGTTGCAACCTTTTCGTCGGAGGAGCTCCAGGTAAATACGGGCTGAGTTTCAACGTTTGTTACCGAAGCGTTCATCTGAATTGTTTTTCTGACGGTAACGGAGAGGTTGTCACTTGTGAGTACGAGTGCGTGACCCACTGAAGGGGTTTCCGTTTCTTCTTCTGCAAAAGCGTTAAGAGGTGAAACCGAGAAAACGGTGATCATCACCAGAAGAAGAGCAAGAAGCTTTGTGAATGTTTTTTTCATCTTCAAAATCGTCTCCTGTTCTTACATATTTTTTTGCATAATATATTTATTATAGTATACTTTTGGCATATTTTGTATATGTTTTTAATTTGTTAACAAAAAGTTAACAAATTGCGTTTCATTTTTATTTATACAGTAAAACCTGTTGCTTGATGAACAAAAAAATCTGTGGTATAATATTATGGAATAAGTAAATGTATCGGAGGTCAGCTTATGGAAATGGTTTTGCTCACTGCACTCGGAGTGGGCGGTGCAACCGTTATCGGCTCCGTAATCGGTTTTATATTCAAAAAAGTGTCTCATAAATTCAGCGATATCGTTCTTTCCTTCGCTGCGGGAGTTATGCTTGCGGCGGCGGTGCTCGGGCTTATTATTCCGTCTGTTGAATACGGCGGAAAATACGGAATCATCATTACCGTTGCAGGCATTTTTGTCGGTGCGGTTTGTCTGAATCTGATTGACAGACTTGTGCCGCATCTGCACAAGCTTGTTGAAGGCGACACCGAGCCGCACAAAAGAAATGCAAATCTCGACAAGGTGCTTTTGTTTGTTATGGCCATAGCAATACATAATCTTCCCGAGGGTATTGCGGCAGGCGTCGGCTTCGGCTCTGGTAACACAACGGAGGCTCTGCTGATAGCAGGCGGAATTGCGCTGCAGAATATTCCCGAGGGTATGGTTATCATCGGGCCGATGCTTTCCGCAGGAGTCAGCCCGAGAAAAACGTTTATCTGCGCAATGCTTACGGGTCTTATCGAGGTGCTCGGTACGCTCATAGGCTATTTTGCCGTCAGCGTTGCGTCTGCGATTCTGCCGTTTGCCCTTGCTTTTGCAGGCGGCACAATGCTTTACGTTGTCAGCGATGAAATGATACCCGAAACCCACGCTCACGGAAACGAAAGAGGAGCAACCTACGCTCTTCTCATCGGCTTTTGCGTGATGCTTGTTTCAGACGTACTTCTCGGAGGATAAATTATGAACAGAATTATTAAAATTTTAACCGCAATATTTACCCTGGCTTTTTGCTTCTCGGGCTGCGGAGGAGAAATGAATAACGCAACGACAGAAGGCACACCCGAGTCGGATTTCATTAAAAATGATGACGGATATTATCAGATAACGCCTGAGGAAGCTCACGATATAATGCTCAAAGAGAGCGATTACGTTATTCTTGACGTCAGGACGGAAACGGAATTTAAGGAGGGGCACATTCACTCTGCGATATTGCTTCCCGACTATGAAATCGTTGACAGAGCATCGGAGGTGCTCCCTGACAAGGATAAAATGATTCTTGTTTATTGCAGAAGCGGCAGACGGAGCAAAAATGCTTCTGCCGAGCTTGCGGCGCAGGGCTATACCAACGTTTACGAATTCGGCGGAATTATCGATTGGCCGTATGACGTGGTGACCGACGGCGAAAATCCGCAGGTTAACTGAATAGACACAAAAAAACTCCTGCATCTCAGGTGAGGTGCAGGAGCTTTGCTTTTATTTAACGTTTTTGCCGAAACGCTTGATTTTCTGGGTGGTTGTTTTTTCAAGTGCAGTGGAAAGAACCTCAACAATCTTGATGTGCTTATAAGCGGGGATTTTTTTGTTGACCGCTTTAATGGCTTTTTTGATTATTGATTCGGTTTCGTCGCTTGAAGGCTGTCTGCCAAGCTTTTCTTTTATATAATCAAGGTTGGGGAATACCCTTGCCTTAACGAGCGATTCGCCGTTTTCTTTTTCTCCGAAAACAAGCACTTCGCCGATTTCGGGGAACTCGGAAAGCCTTGTTTCAAGCTCTTCGGGATAGATATTTTTGCCGTTTTCGGTAACGATAACGTTCTTTATTCTGCCCTTAATAAAAAGGTCGCCGTTTCCGTCCATATAACCGAGGTCACCGGTGCAGAACCAGCCGTCACGGAAAACGGCTTCGGTTGCTTCGGGGTCGTTATAGTAGCCGAGCATAATGTTTTCGCCTTTTGCGAGGATTTCACCGACGCCTTCTTCGTTGGGATTATCGATTTTGATTTCAACGCCGGGAATTGCAATACCTGTTGACTCGATGTTGAGGTGGAAATCGTTATTGCCTGCAAGCAGGGGAGAGCATTCGGTCAGACCGTAGCCCTGAAGAGTACGGATGCCGAGCGCACCGAAATCCCTGACAAGCTGGGTATCAAGCTCTGCGGCACCGACGATGAAAAGTCTGAGTCTGCCACCGAGGGATTTTTTTACCTTTGAGCAGATAATTTTTCTGATAAGGAAAGGCGTTTTGTTCAATGCGCTTTCAAGAGTTTCCTCTTCGTAATATTTTTTGTATTTTGCAGGGCAGTCTGCGGCGATTGCTTTTTTGATTCTTTTGTTGAGCACCTTGAGAAGAGCAGGTACGGCAACAAGAATTGTGGGGCTGTATTCGTTAAGATTTTTCTGTACCTTTGTGAGACCGTCGCAATAGCAGACGGTTGCGCCTCTTGTGAGGAAAAGCACGAAGTCGAGAGTGCATTCGTATGTATGATGCAGCGGAAGAATGGAAAGGGTTTTGTCGCTGTCCTTGATGTTAACCATACTGCAGGTTGAGTGGATGTTTGCGCAGATGTTGTTCTGCGAAAGGCAAACGCCCTTTGAGTTTCCCGTTGTACCCGAAGTGAAAATCAGGATGCGCATTTCGTCCTTGCCGATTTCGATATCGTCAACAAGAGCTGTGTTGCTGCTTTCGCTTGCCATGCTTTTGATGCTGTCAAAGGAGATATAGTTGATATCGCGCGAGACAACGTTTCTGAGAGCTTTGATTTTTTCGTCGTCTGTGCAGACAGCCACGCAGTCGGCGGCATCGAAGAAATCTTTTACGTCTTCAGCCTGAAGCTCCTTGTCAATCGGCACAACAACGCCGACGGTTGATGCGCAGAGATATGAGAGAGCCCATTCAAAGGAGTTTGCGCCGATAACTGCGATTCTCTTGCCGAGATAGCCCATTTTGATGAATTTGGTGCAAAGACCGTAATAGAGCTTTTTCAGCTCGGCAAAGGTAATGTTTTTGTATTCACCTTCCTTGGTTTTCACCTGGAAAGCCGTTCTTTTTTCATAACGTGCGGCTGAATCGTTGATGATTTCTCTGAAATTATAGAAGCGTTTTACGTTGCTGTAATAATAAGGCGTCATTTTGTTTCTCCCGATTTTATTTTCTGTTTCCCAAAATTCGTCCTATTATAACATTTCTTTAACATCTTGGCAACAAATTTAATATTAAGAATATCTTAAGAATTATAATAAAAAGCCGCCCTTGGGCGGCTTTTTGACATTTTTATTCGTTTGATGAACTGGCTTTGCTTTCGCAGTAAATGCAGCGGTAAACCTTGTTTTCACGGTCGGTGAGACGGAATTTGTGAGGAAGCTCCTGCTCAACCGAGGTGATGCAGCGGGGATTCTTGCATCTGATAACGCCCGTTACTTCTTCGGGAAGCGAAAGCTTTTTGCGCTTTACAAGCTCACCGTCGCGGATGATGTTGACGGTGATGCCGGGGTCGATATAACCGAGCACGTCAAGGTCAATTTCGATTGATTCGAAAATTTTGATGATATCCTTTTTGCCCATCTTAACGCTGTCTGCGTTTTTTATCATGGCAACCGTGCTGCTCATTTCGCCGAGCTTGAGGATGTTGTAAATATCCATGCAGCGGCCTGCAGTGATGTGGTCAAGAACGATGCCGTCTTTGATTTGTCCGATAATCATTTTGCCGCCTCCTCAAGAAGTTTGAGAATGAGAGCCATTCTCATATATTTGCCGTAAAGCACCTGCTTGAAATAGCAGGCTCTGGGGTCGTCGTCAACGCCGACGGAAATCTCATTGACTCTCGGCAGCGGATGCATAATGCAAAGGTCGTCTTTTGCATTTGAGAGCTTTTCGGTTGTAAGAATGTAGGTGTCCTTGAGTCTGATATAGTCGGCCTCGTTGAAGAAGCGTTCTCTCTGAACTCGTGTCATATAAAGAATGTCAAGCTCGGGCATAACTGCCTCAAGGCTTGTTGATTCTTTGTATTCGATGCCCTTGGGGTCAAGGATTTCGGATTTGATATATTCGGGCACCTTGAGCTCATCAGGGGAGATGAGAACGAATTTCACATCAGGATAGCGGGACATTGCACCGATAAGGGAGTGAACCGTTCTGCCGAATTTAAGGTCGCCGCAAACGCCGATGGTGAGACCGTTGAATCTGCCCTTTTCCTTGCGGATTGTGAGAAGGTCGGCAAGGGTCTGGGTGGGGTGATTGTGACCGCCGTCACCTGCATTGATAACGGGAATGCTTGCCTTGAGTGATGCAACGTAGGGAGCGCCCTCTTTGGGGTGGCGCATTGCGATGATATCGGCGTAGCAGCTTACCGTGCGTGCCGTATCGGCAACGCTTTCGCCTTTTGCTGCGGAGCTGCTGTTTGCCTCGGAGAAGCCGATAACGTTGCCACCGAGCTCATACATTGCCGCCTCGAAGCTGAGCCTTGTTCTTGTTGAAGGCTCGAAGAAGAGAGATGCAAGTTTTTTGCCCTTGCATTTCTCGGAATATTTTGCAGGGTTTTCGATGATATCAAGGGCGGTTTCGATAAGTTCATCGATTTCCGCCGTTGAAAGCTCCATAATATCTATAAGGCTTTTCATAAATTCTCCTTAGTATTTATTTGGGTTGCTTCGGGGATGCGTGATTATTTGTTTATCCAGCTTTCGTCGGAGGGGTTGTTGCGGAATGCGATAAGGCGCTGAATATCTTCGGGCTTGATGTAGCCTTCTTCAGCGGCAACCTCTGCGATTGTATCGAAGTTTGTCAGAGAGATGTTCTTTACGTCAGCGGCTGCAAGGCGGTCAAGACCCTTCTGCATACCGTATGTGAAGATGCTGACGATGCCGAGCACGTCTGCGCCTGCTTCGCGGAGAACGTCAACAACCTCGATAACGCTGCCGCCCGTTGAAATGAGGTCCTCAACAACAACGACCTTCTGACCGGGGAGAAGCTTGCCTTCGATCTGATTGTTTCTGCCGTGGTCCTTTGCGCCCGAACGCACGTAACCCATAGGCAGACCGAGAAGATGGCCTGTGATGGCTGCGTGAGCGATACCTGCAGTGCTTGTACCCATAAGCACTTCTGCTTCGGGATAGTTTTCCTTGATGAGAGTTGCGAGACCGTTTTCAACGTCTGAACGCACCTTGATGTCTGAAAGAGTCAGACGGTTGTCGCAATATACGGGGCTTTTGATTCCGCTTGCCCAGGTAAAGGGCTCTTCGGGGCGGAAGAATACTGCTTTGATTGAGAGCAGGTCTTTTGCAATAAGCTGTTTCATTGTTTTTCTCCTTTTATGATTAAGTTAAATTATAAACTTGTTAAATCAGCCACAGAATTCTGCGACACATCTTTTGTATGCTGCAACGGGGTCTTCTGCTGCGGTGATGGGTCTGCCGACTACAATGTAATCCGAGCCGATTTCCTTTGCCTTTGCAGGAGTGGTAACTCTTACCTGGTCACCGATATCGCCGTCAGCAAAGCGTACGCCGGGGGTAACGGTAACGAAACCGTCGCCGCACTTTTCGTGGACCTTGCCTGCTTCAAGGGGGGAGCATACAACGCCGTCAAGACCTGCTGCCTTGGCGTTTGATGCGTAGTGCATAACAACCTCGTCGAGAGGCTTTTCGATAAGAAGGTCAGCTTCCATTCTTTCCTGTGAGGTAGAGGTAAGCTGTGTAACTGCGATGAGGATGGGGCGAGTGCCGTCCTCTCTCGTGAGGCCTTCGATTGCAGCTTCCATCATTGCGATTGTGCCGCTTGCGTGAAGGTTTGTCATATCAACGTCAAGTCTTGAAAGAACGGACATTGCCTTCTTGACGGTGTTGGGGATATCGTGAAGCTTGAGGTCGAGGAAAATCTTGTGGCCTCTTGCCTTGATTTCTCTTACGATATCGGGACCCTCTGCATAGAAGAGCTCCATACCGATTTTAACGAAAGGCTTGACATCGGTGAACTTGTCCAGAAAGTCAAATACCTCTTTTTTGCCTGCAAAGTCGCAAGCTACGATTACGTCTTTTCCCATAATTAATGAGCACCTCCGATTATTTCTTTTAAGTCTTTGATTCCGTATTTTTCCATTACCAGCGGTAAATTATTTATGATATCTCTGCAAGCAAAGGGGTCAACAAGGTTTGCCGCACCGACCTCAACAGCCGTTGCGCCTGCCAGCATATATTCAATGACGTCCTCTGCTGTTTCGACGCCGCCCATACCGATAACGGGAATGCTGACCGCCTGACTCACCTGATAAACCATTCTTATGCCGACGGGCTTTATTGCAGGGCCCGAAAAACCGCCCATTTTGTTGGCGATTACAGGTTTGCCCGTCTTGAGGTCGATTCTCATACCGAGAAGCGTATTAATAAGGCTGACACCGTCTGCACCTGCCTCCTCGCAAGCCTTTGCGATTGAAACGATATCCGTAACGTTGGGTGAGAGCTTGATGATGACGGGCTTTGTTGTGACCGCCTTGACGGCTCTCGTCACCTCTGCCGCCGCTTCAGGAGAAGTGCCGAAGCTCATACCGCCGCCGTGAACGTTGGGGCAGCTTACGTTGACCTCAAGCCAGCCGACCTGCTCCTCTTTATCGAGCATCTCGCAGGTGTAAGCATAATCCTCGATTGCGAAACCGCTTACGTTAGCCATAACGGGCTTTGAAAAGCATTTTGCGAGCTTGGGAAGCTCTTCGCTGATAACCTTTTCTACGCCGGGATTCTGCAGACCAACGGCGTTAATCATGCCTCTGTCACACTCCGCAATTCTGGGAGTGGGGTTGCCGAATCTTGTATCCTTGGTTGTGCCTTTGAACGAAAAAGTTCCGAGGCAGTTGATATCGTAAAGCTCTGCAAATTCATAGCCGAATCCGAACGTGCCCGAAGCAGGGATAACGGGATTATCAAGCTCAATTCCGCAAAGATCAACCTTTGTGTTTACCATATTATCTCCTCCCTTTCAAGTACCGGGCCGTCTCTGCAGATTCTCTTGTTGCCGTATTTTGTTTTGCAAGAGCAGCCCATGCAGGCGCCGAAGCCGCAGCCCATTCTTTCTTCAAAGCTGTACTGACCGCTTGTTTCGGCAATCTTTTCTATCGCCTTGAACATCGGCATGGGACCGCAGGTGAAGAAATAATCATATTCGATATTTTTAAGCACGTCGGTTACAAAACCCTTTGTGCTGTAAGAGCCGTCAACCGTTGAAACGCAAACTTTTGCTCCGAGAGCTTTGAATTCATTCTCATAAAAAATCTCGTCTTTTGTGTTGAAGCCGAGAATAACGGTAACGTCCTTGCCCTCTGCGATGAGCTTCTTGCAAAGATTATACATAGGAGGCACGCCTACACCGCCGCCGATGAGCACGGCTTTTCCATTGCACTTTGAAGTGTCGAATCCGTTGCCGAGACCGCAGAGAACGTCAAGGCTTGCACCGTTTCCGATAGCCGACATATTTTCGGTGCCCTGACCTACAACCTTATATATGATTGTAATTGTTTCATCATCATAATCACAAATAGAGATGGGTCTGCGAAGATAGAAGCCGTCAAGCTTGATGTTGATAAACTGACCCGGGGCAGTAATATGTGAGGTGTCGCCCGAAAGCTTCATTTCATATATATCGTTGGTTAATTGCTTGTTATAGATAACGTCATAATATCCTTGATTCATTGATTATCCTCCTTCATCCACGCGATTTTGCCGCCGCAGACGGTCATCAGGCATCTGCCGTAAACCTCAAAGCCCTCAAACGGAGTGCTTCTGCCCTTGGAAACAAAATTATCGGGGTCGATTGTATATTTTTCATCAAGGTCAAAAACGGTGAAATCCGCAGGCGCACCGGTTTCAATATCGCCGCCGAAGCCGAAACGCTTGCAGGGTGCGGTATGCATAAGCTCAACGAGCCTGTCCATACCGATGATTCCCGTTCTGACGAAATATGTGTAAAGCAGGGGGAAGGCGGTTTCGATTCCGACAACACCCATAAGGCTCTTTTCAAGACCTCTGCTCTTTTCTTCGGCAGAATGGGGTGCGTGGTCGGTGGCAATCATATCGATTGTGCCGTCGATGATGCCTTCGATAAGAGCTTCTTTATCCTCCTTGGAGCGCAGGGGAGGATTCATCTTGAATCTGCCCTCTTCCTTAAGGTCTGAATCGTCAAGCAGAAGATAGTGCGGACCCGTTTCGCAGGTGACGTCGATACCTGCTTTCTTTGCCTGACGGATAAGCTCGACGCTTTCTTTGGTTGAAATATGGCAAACGTGATATCTGCATCCCGTTTTTGAAACAAGCTCAAGGTCACGCTTGATGGGACCCCATTCGGATTCGGAGCAGATTCCTCTGTGTCCGTGAGCCTTTGCGTATTCACCGTCATGAATATAGCCGCCGTTGAGCAGGCTGTTATCCTCGCAATGGGCGGCAATGATTTTGCCGAGAGCTTTTGCCTTTTCCATTGCGGCAAGCATCATATCTTCGCTCTGCACACCCTTGCCGTCATCCGAGAAGCCTGCAACAAACGGTGCGAGACCTTCCATATCGGAAAGCTCAAGTCCGCCCTGCTCTTTGGTTATTGTGCCGTAGGGCAAAACGTTGATGCAAGCGGTGTTTCTGATTGCATCAAGCTGGGGTGCAAGATTTTCGGGTGAATCGGGTGCAGGCACAAGATTCGGCATTGAGCAAACGGTGGTATATCCGCCTGCAGCAGCGGCACGTGAGCCGCTTTCAACCGTTTCTTTATAAATAAAACCCGGCTCACGCAAATGTACGTGCACATCTGCAAAACCGGGTAAAATATATTTATCGTGGCAATCAATAATAACGCCGTTTTCAACAGAAACAGCAGGAGCAAACACTCCGCCGCAAACACCTATATCTTCCGATTCAAACTTGCCGTTGCGGTAAACTCTGCAGTTTTTGAAGATATAATTCATAACGTCCTCCTGTTTGATTTCTAATCAATTAACTATACCATATTATATATATTTAGTCAAGGGGAAAAGGTGTGATAAACCCGAAAAAAACCCCGAAGCAAGAGCTCCGGGGAGTGAAAATCAAACATTATCTTGACCTGCGGTTGAGAAGTAAACGGGGAACCAGCCCTGTGCGAATGCGGGGAGAGAAAGTCTGGACTCCGAGAAGAGCGAAGCAACAAGGCGGATTGCCTCAAGATGCTCAACCTCAACGTCGGCAGGCTTATCGGTTTCTGTAACCTTTACGTCAGTGCCGTTTACGGTGATTTCGATGCGCTCGTCTTTCTTATAGCCGTGGATGAGAAGAACGATTGAGCCGTCAACGAGCTTGACTGCGTTTGCCTTGACTGCAAGGAAGGCTTCGATGAACTTGCCGTAGTTGAGAATGTTGATCATTTCGGAATGACCGAGGTCCCAGCCGTCGCAGTATTTGACCATATATGAGCACATTTCGGTGTCATACATAGGTACGCCGAAGGAAACGCTGTCCTTATCGGCTGTTTCCATAACGCACATAATAAGATTGAGAGTATCGTCGATATTTACGGGGCAGATTTCGTGGATGCTGTTGCTGAACTTCTGGAGAACGAAATAACCCTTGAATTCATCGCCTTCAAAAGCGGCGTAAGGTCTGCTTCTCCAGGAGCAGAGAATATCGTAGACGTTGTCAGGGTTTCTGTCGATGGTGTAGGGTCCGCGATTGTAAAGCTCGATTGTTTTTGCGAGAAGCTCTGTGTCCTCGGGCATAATTTCACGGGCTGTGAAGGTTGTCTTGGCATCCTTGCCGATGCAATGGCGGATGTTTCTCATATTGATTCTGAAATCGTATTCGGGACCGCACTGCTCGTAGCCGAAATATGCGTATCTCTGTCTGTGGCCGCCGAGAAGTGAGTAGTCGGTATCGTCCTTGATCATTTCGTCAAGGCACATATTCATACAATCCTTCATATAGCCCTTGCCGCGGCAATCTCTTGTTACGCCGACGTTGCCGATGCCGCCGATGCGGAGCTTTCTGCCTGCCGCAACGGCATCAATGGGATAAAGACCTACTGCACCCTTGATTTTGTCATCCTCCATAACAACGAGGTTGTTATATGCAGGGTTATACTGCTCTTTGTAAAGCTTGGGAAGGATTCCCAAGAAATCACGCTTTGTCTCCACGTCATCCTCGAAGAAAAAGATATCGTCGAGAGTTTCGATGAGAAGGTCAGTGTATTCTTTTTTGCATCTGCCTCTGTAAATTTCCATTGTTTTGTTCTCCTTTTATTTTCGTGTAAAGTCTCTGTAGCTGAGGATTTTATAATCTCTTCCCGCAACGGCGTGTGTTCTGCGCTTCTTTCTGCGTATAATCAGCATCACCGCAATGCCAGCAAGAATCAGAATGGATATGATGATGAATATGGGGTTTGTCACCAGATTCTTTGCCTTTGTACCGATAAATGAGAAGAAATTGCGCTTGACGTCGGTTGCGGCAACAAGGTCGATTTCACGGAGCACGTCTCCTGCATAAAGCACTCTGCCCTTGCAGATAACGTCGCCCTTTTTAACGGGTGCGTTGACGGATTCGGGAATTGATTCGGGAATCGGCTCAACAAGCACGCTGCCTTTATTTGTGCCGATGGGGACAAGGCTGTAAACCGTATCGGCAGGCACGAGACCCACGAAATCTGTTGATTTTGCGTAATTTACCTTAACCTCTCCTGCGATTTTTTCAGGGTCGCAGATTGCAACGAGTTCAATATTTCTGAACGCCCATTCAAGCATTTCCTTGCAATCGAGGAAAGCACCGTTTTCGTCCCAGTTATCGTTATCAAAATCCTTCATATAGGATTTGAGTGCGATTGCAATATAATTATAACCGTCCTTTGAAGCGTATGTAACGACGCAGTGACCTGCCTTTGAGGTTGTGCCCGTTTTGCCTGCTTTGACGTATTTGCAGTAATAGTCCTCGTAGTTTTTGTTGAGCAGGAAGCAGGTGTTGCTCAGATGACGCTCATCCTTGATATTGTTTGCAGGCACCGTATATGAAAGCTTGCCTGCTATCTCTGCAAAGGTCGAAAGACTCATTGCGTGCTTGAGGATTTTTGCCATATCCTCGGCGGTTGTGTACTGGTCATCGTGGTCAAGTCCGTGAGGGTTGACAAAATTTGTGTTTTTGCAGCCCAGCCGCTTGACAATGTCATTCATCTTGGTGATGAAGGCTGCTCTGTTGCTTCCCGTAATATAGTTTGCGAGGGTGGTTGCGGCATCGTTTGCGCTCTGAATCATCAGGTAGCACAGAAGGTCGTAAATCGTAAGCTGCTCGCCTGCCTTGAGACCGCCCATGGAGCTGCCCGTGCCGTCGAGCTCACGGATGCATTCCTCGGTTACCGTTGTGACCGAATTGAGGTTTTTGCAGTTTTCGATAACTACAATCGCCGTTACGATTTTGGTAAGGCTTGCAGGAGCTGTCTGCTTGCTTTTGTTCTTTTCGAAAATAATTTCACCGTTGTCTGCGCTGATGAGCAGAAGGCAGTCGGAATAGAGTCCGAGCTCCTTCATTGAAGCGTCGTAAGCTGCCGACGACGGGATGCTGAAAAACGCCGAGAAGGCAATAATCAGGCAAAGAATAATACTGAAAAATCTTTTCATCTTCAACACCGTAAGGATTATTTACCGCAGAAACGCGATATTTATATGATTATATCACAGCAATACAAAAAAATAAACCTGTTTTTACAATTAAAATCAGGAAATGTTTCTGAAATCTTGATTTTTTTCCGTATCGGGGTTATAATTTAAATCAACAATCCGAGGAGAGTGGATTTTTATGGTATATATTACAGGCGATATGCACGGCGATATCAAGCGCTTTGATTCACCTGCAATCAAAAAGCTGAAAAAGGGCGATACTCTCATCGTCTGCGGTGATTTCGGCTTTGTCTGGGATAACAGTAAGATCGAGCAGAAAATTCTTAAAAAGCTCGGCAAAAAGAAATTCAATATATGCTTTGTTGATGGAACGCACGAGAATTTTGAGCTTCTCAACGCATATCCTGTGACGAAATGGAACGGCGGCAAGGTGCATAATATCTGCGGAAATCTTTTTCATCTTATGAGAGGCCAGATTTTCAAAATCGATAATATGACCTTCTTCACGATGGGCGGCGGCGAAAGCCCCGATATCGATATCCGTTTTGAGGAAAATGCGTGGTCAAAATTTGAAATTCCGAGCCGTGACGAGCTTCTTGAGGGTGCGGAAAATATCGAGCAGGCAAACTGCAGGGTGGATTATATCATTACCCACGAGCCGCCTTTCAAAATCAAGGGATTCCTTATGCTTAAGGACAGCGAGGCGGCGAGTGTGACGGGTCTGAACACCTATCTTGAGGAGCTTTCCGAGGCCTGCAGATTCAGAAGATGGTTTTTCGGCTCGATGCATCTTGATAAATATATTTCAAGCACCCACGTTGCGGTGTTCCAGAACGTTATCAATGCGATAACGGGCGAGGTTGACAGATAAATTTGAATGAGTAATTCAGGGATGGCGTATGCCGTCCCTTATTTTTGTGTATGAATATATTGACAAACGGTGCAAACGATAGTAAAATAGTTAATCGGTTAACAGTTAATCGCTTAACCTTTGCGAAAGGAGAGAGGTTTTGAAGGACTTATATCGGGAAACCGTTCATAAAATGTGCAGAGTAACGCTTCTGCACAGATACCGCATTTCAACGGCACTTTCGGGGCTGAATATTTACAGAGGCCAGCCCGAAATTCTCGGATACCTTATCGAAAACGGCGAATGCTCCCAGAAAAAGCTTGCCGATTCAATGGGTGTTTCCTCTGCGTCGATTGCAACGAGCATCAAGCGTATGTGCAAGGCTGGCTTTGTTGAAAGAACAGAGGACGAAGCCGACCGCCGCATCAACCGCATCCGCATTACCGAAAAGGGAAGGGAAACTTTTGCCGCAGGCAGGGCAAAATGCAACAAGGTGGATGCAAGAATGTTTGAGGGCTTTTCCGAAAGCGAAATCGATGCTTTTTCGGATTTCCTTTCAAGAATAACCGAAAACCTCTCCGAGGAAGGTCTGAGCGACAGAGAGGTTTTTGACTATA
Organism: Acutalibacteraceae bacterium; assembly: GCA_045592085.1. Lineage (GTDB taxonomy): Bacteria > Bacillota > Clostridia > Oscillospirales > Acutalibacteraceae > CAG-177. The sequence goes on from JAZNUD010000006.1 coordinate 44,166, forward strand.
TCGCCAAAGAAGACGGCAGAAAGAGAGATGATAAAAATGTTTAAAACTCTGTTGAAGCAGACTAAAGGCTACCGCCTTGCGTCATTGCTTTCGCCTCTGCTCATACTTATTGAGGTTTATATGGAGGTGCAGCTTCCCTTTGTTATGGCAGAGCTTGTTGACCACGGCATCGAGGGCAATGCAGGCATCGGATTCGTCGTGCAGGAGGGTCTGAAGATGGTGCTTATGGCATTGGTTGCCCTTGCAAGCGGTGCAGGTGCGGCAAGATTCGCCGCAAAGGCAGGTATGGGCTTCGGTGCAAACGTCAGAAGTGCCGTTTTTGCAAAGATTCAGGATTTTTCCTTTGCAAATATCGACCGCTTCAGCACTCCGTCACTTATCACAAGAATGACAAGCGACGTCAACACAATGCAGATGGCATATACAATGATAGTCAGAATCGTTGTCAGGTCACCGTTGATGCTTTGTATGGCTTTTTCCTATGCTTATAATATGAATCCGACTCTTTCGAGGATTTTTATTATTGCTGCACCCGTCCTTCTTATTCTTCTCGGGTCGATGTCCTTTTTTGCGCTTCCGAGATTCAAGAAGCTTATGAAAAAGGTTGACGGACTCAACTCCTCGGTGCAGGAAACACTTATCGGTATGAGAGTTATCAAGGCTTTTGTAAGAGCCGTTCACGAAAAAGAAAAATTCCGTCTTTCCAATGACGAACTTAAAGATGCATCAATATCAGCCGAAAAGCTGCTCATTCTTTCAAACCCCTTTATGCAGCTTACGGTTTATTCCTGCATTATTGCGATTTTCTGGTTCGGCGGAAATATGGTTATCGAATCAACGATGAGTGCATCCGAGCTTGCGGCGTTTATCACTTACGTCAATCAGATTCTTATGTCGCTGATGATGATATCGATGATTTTCGTTATGGCGGTTATGTCGAGAGCCTCCCTCACCCGTATCGCAGAGGTTCTTGCCGAAGAGCCTGAAATCAGCGATAAGGATGCAGACCCCTCGCTCACCGTTGAAAACGGCGATATCGATATGGAAAACGTCTGTTTCAAATATAAGAAAAACGGCAAGAAGAACGTTATTGACAGCATTAATCTTCACATAAAATCGGGCGAAACCATCGGAATTATCGGCGGTACGGGCTCGGCAAAAACGACTCTCGTTCAGATGATACCCCGTCTTTATGACGTAACCGAAGGCGTTGTAAAGGTCGGCGGCAGACCTGTTTCGGACTACACGCTCAGGACCCTGCGCGATTCCGTTGCGATGGTGCTTCAGGTGAATCTTCTTTTCTCGGGCACGATTGAAGAGAATCTCCGCTGGGGTAATCCCGAGGCAACGCAGGAGGAAATCGAAACTGTTTGCCGTATTGCTCAGGCACACGATTTCATCGCATCTTTCCCCGACGGTTATCAGACCCATCTCGGTCAGGGCGGTGTAAACCTTTCGGGCGGTCAGAAGCAGAGACTTTGCATTGCCAGAGCTCTGCTCAAATCCCCGAAGGTGCTTATTCTTGACGACAGCACAAGCGCCGTTGATACCGCAACGGATGCAAAAATCCGTGACGGACTCAAAAAATATCATCCCGACGTTACAAAGATTATCGTTGCCCAGCGTATAAGCTCCGTTGAGCACGCCGACAGAATCATCGTACTTGATGACGGCAAAATCGATGCAATCGGTACTCACGAAGAGCTTCTCGGAACAAATGAGATTTACACCGAGGTTTATAAATCACAGCAGGAAGGAAGTGTGGCATAATGGCATCTGAAAAGAAACGTCCCGTCAAACCCGATTCAAAGGGTCCTCAAAAGCCCGCAAATACCAAGGCCACGTTTCTGCGCTTGCTCGGATATCTCGGCAGGTCAAAGGCAATGCTCGGAATCGTGTTTATTTTCGTTGCCTTCAGCGCACTTGCAGGCGTAATCGGCACGTCATTCATCAAAACGATAACCGATACCGTGCTTCCTGAGATTATCGCAAACGGCGGTAAGGATTTGAGTCCGCTTATCAAAACGCTGGTAAATCTTGGCCTGATTTATATTTTCGGTGTTGTTTCGTCATATTGCTATTCACGCATTATGCTTCAGGTTGCTCACAAAACTCTCAACACTATCAGAAGCGACCTTTTCAACCATATGCAGGATTTGCCGATCAGTTTTTTTGATTCGCACACCCACGGCGAGCTTATGAGCCGCTATACAAGCGATACGGATACCCTGCGCGAATGTATCAGCCAGAGCTTTGTTCAGCTTGTTTCATCGGTTATTTCGGTTGTCGGTACGTTTGCGATGATGCTTTGGCTCAGCCCGATGCTCACCCTTTTCGTTGTGGTAATGCTTTGCTTCGGCTTCGTTGCAATAAAAGCGCTCGGCTCACGAAGCGCAAAGTATTTCAGACTTCAGCAGAAGAGTGTCGGCGAGGTCAACGGCTATATTGAAGAATTCATCGAAGGTCAGAAGGTAGTCAAGGTTTTCTGCCACGAAGAAAAGGCGAAATCCGATTTCGGCGTTATCAATGACATACTCCGCAGGGCGGCAACAAATGCCCACACCTTTGCGAGTGTGCTGATGCCTGTTATGGGTAATATTTCGTATATTACCTATGCGGCGGTTGCTATGATTGGCACGCTTATGCTTATGATGATTCCCGAAACTTCGTTTTTTGCACTTTCTCTGGGCTCAATGCTCGCTTTCCTTACCTACACAAGACATTTCTTCCAGCCGATAACCCAGATTTCACAGCAGTTCAATACTATTATTATGGCTCTTGCAGGTGCGGAGAGAATTTTTGAAATTATCGACACACCCGTTGAAGAGGATGACGGCTACGTTACCCTTGTTAACGCAAGAAAGAATCCCGACGGCACCGTTTCCGAATGCGAAGAAAGAACGGGAGTCTGGGCGTGGAAGCATCCTCACGGCGACGGCACAATAACCTATACCGAATGGAAGGGCGACGTTCGTTTCCACGACGTTACCTTCAGCTATGACGGCAAAAAGACCGTTCTGAAGAATGTATCGCTTTACGCTATGCCCGGTCAGAAGATTGCGTTTGTCGGCTCAACGGGTGCAGGCAAAACAACAATCACCAATCTCATCAACCGTTTCTATGACGTCAACGAGGGTAAAATCAGCTATGACGGCATAAATATAAAGAAAATAAAGAAAGCAGACCTTCGCCGCTCAATGGCAATGGTGCTTCAGGATACGCACCTCTTTACGGGTACGGTCAGGGATAACATCGCCTACGGCAAGCTTGATGCAACGGATGAGGAAATCGAAAATGCAGCAAAGCTTGCAAATGCGCATTCGTTCATTTCCCGTCTGCCCGACGGCTACGATACCGTTATAACGGGTGACGGTGCGAATCTTTCGCAGGGTCAGAGACAGCTTCTTGCGATTGCAAGAGCCGCCGTTGCAGACCCGCCCGTGCTTATTCTCGACGAGGCAACGAGCTCTATCGACACAAGAACAGAGCGTCTGATTGAAAAGGGTATGGATAAGCTTATGGAGGGCAGAACGGTATTCGTTATTGCCCACAGACTTTCGACCGTTCGCAATTCGGATGCGATTATGGTGCTTGAGCACGGCGAAATCATTGAGCGAGGCACCCATGACGACCTCATTGAACAGCAGGGCAAATATTATCAGCTTTATACGGGTCAGTTTGAACTTGATTAATCGAAGGCGTACCGTTTCGGCGGTACGCTTTTTCGGTTTAATCGGGTAAAATTACACAAAAATCAGCCCGCATTTTTGACATTCCGAAAAATTTTTTAAAAATCATAAGTGAGCTTTTGCTATGAAAAACGGAGAAAAAAAGAGCATTTGCGAGATTGTGAAATGTAAATTAAAAAATTGCAAAATTCCTATTGACAATATATTTTTCTTGTGATAATATATCCGAGCACGAAAAAATTATATCGGAGGAAATGTTATGTCAACTTATATGCCTAAAGCGGGCGACATTACCCGCGCTTGGTATGTGATCGATGCAGCAGGTAAGCCCATGGGTAAGGTTGCTGTTGAAGCAGCAAAGCTTCTTCGCGGTAAGCACAAGGCTATTTTCACACCTCACGCTGACTGCGGTGATCACGTTATCATCATCAACGCTGACAAGGCTGTTCTCACAGGTAACAAGCTTGATCAGAAAATGTACTATCATCACACAGGTTATATCGGCCATCTCAAGGAAGTAAAGTACAGCACTCTTATGAAGACAAGATCTGACTTTGCTATGACTCTTGCTGTTAAGGGTATGATCCCCGATACAGTTATCGGCCGCAAGGCTCTTACAAGACTTCGCGTTGTTAAGGGTGCAGAGCATCCCCACGCAGCTCAGAAGCCCGAAGTCTGGGAATTTTAAGAAAGGGAGGCTATAAATAATGTACGATTCAAATCCTTATTTCTATGGCACAGGCCGCAGAAAGAGCTCAGTTGCCAGAGTTCGCGTATATGCAGGCACAGGCAAAATCATCATCAATGACAGAGATATCGACGATTATTTCGGTCTTGAAACACTCAAGCTCATCGTTCGTCAGCCTCTCGCTCTCACAGGCACAACAGAGAAGTTCGACATCGTTTGCCGTGTAGGCGGCGGCGGAGTTACAGGTCAGGCAGGCGCAATCCGTCACGGCCTTTCCAGAGCTCTTCTTCAGTATGACGAGAATCTCCGTTCAACCCTCAAGAAGGCAGGTTTCCTTACCAGAGACCCCAGAATGAAGGAAAGAAAGAAGTACGGTCTCAAAGGCGCTCGTCGTGCACCCCAGTTCTCAAAGAGATAATTTTTCCCGAATGGGGATTATCGAAAACCCTTGGAATCAACCGATTCCAAGGGTTATTTTTGTTTACGCCAAAGCTTTTCGGTTTTCGGGTAGAAATTTATATTTTCATATGTTATAATCAGAAAGAAGAATTATTCAAATCCATTACAGTATTTCTGTATTGCATGTAATTTGTTTTATAAGGAGCAGTTATGAATTTTATGGACC
>JAZNUD010000007.1:0-3305 GCA_045592085.1 Acutalibacteraceae bacterium
AAGGCTGAAAACCTCCGTTACCACGATCACGAAAAGCTTGCTCACTATGCAAAAGCAGCCTGCGACATCGAGTTCCTCTTCCCCTTCGGCTGGGGCGAAATCAACGGCACACACAACAGAACAAACTTCGACCTTACCAGACATCAGGAATACAGCGGCCAGAAGATGGATTATCTTGACCCCGAAACAGGCGAGAAGTTCATCCCCTTCATCATCGAATCAACCTACGGCCTTGACAGAACCGTTCTTGCTCTTCTTTGCGAAGCATATGACGAAGAGGTTATCGATGCAGAAAAGAACGATACAAGAGTTGTTCTCCACCTCAATCCTGCAATCGCACCCTTCAAGGCAGCCGTTCTTCCCCTTTCAAAGAAGCTCTCCGCAGACGCTCTCAAGGTTTACGAAAAGCTCCAGAAGAAGTTTATGGTTGACTTTGACGAAACAGGCTCAATCGGCAAGCGCTACCGCCGCGAAGACGAAATCGGTACTCCCATCTGCATCACCTTCGACTTCGACTCGCTCACAGATAACTGCGTAACCGTCAGAGACAGAGACACAATGCAGCAGGAACGCATTTCAATCGATGCTCTTGAAGAATACATCGCTTCACGCATCGAATTCTGATTAAGTTTATAAATAATTTCAATATACAGAAAGGACTGTCAGTTCAATGAAAGTTAATTTCACCGAAACCGTACTCCGAGACGCCAACCAGTCCCTCATCGCAACAAGAATGCCTTTTGAGGATTTCGAACCCGTCCTCAAGAAGCTCGATGCTGCGGGCTATTATTCACTCGAGTGCTGGGGCGGAGCAACCTTTGACTCCTGCCTTCGCTACCTCAACGAAGATCCCTGGGAAAGACTGCGTAAAATCAAGGCAGCCTGCCCCAACACCAAGCTCCAGATGCTCCTCAGAGGCCAGAATCTTCTCGGCTACAAGCATTATCCCGATGACGTTGTCCGTATGTTCGTAAGAAAGAGCGTTGAAAACGGTATCGATATCATCCGTATCTTCGACGCACTCAACGACGTAAGAAACATCGAGGTTGCGGTTGACGAAACTCTCAAGTGCGGCGCTCACGCATCGGGCACAATCTGCTACACAATCAGCCCCATCCACAACCTTGAAAGCTACGTTAAGCTTGCAAAGGAAATTGAAGCTCTCGGCGTTCAGTCCATCTGCATCAAGGATATGGCAGGCATTATGAGTCCCAAGGAGGGCTACGACCTCGTTAAGGCACTCAAGGCAAACGTTAAGGTCCCCATCGTTGTTCACACTCACTCGACAACAGGTCTCGGCTTTATGACGCTTCTCAAGTGCGTTGAAGCAGGCGCAGACGTTATCGACTCCGCTATCTCCTGCTTCTCGGGCGGTACTTCACAGCCTGCAACAGAGACACTTGTTTATACCCTCAAGCAGTACGGCTATGAGGTTGACGTTGACGAAAACATCTGCAAGGAAATCAACGATTTCTTCAAGCCCATCAGAGCAAAGGCTCTCGACAGCGGTCTGCTCAACCCCGTTGTTATGGGCACTCAGACAGACGCTCTCATCTACCAGATTCCCGGCGGTATGCTTTCAAACCTCGTTGCTCAGCTCACAGCTCAGAAGAAGCTGGACAAGCTCGACGAAGTTCTTCTTGAAACTCCCAGAGTACGCGAGGACCTCGGTTATCCTCCCCTCGTAACTCCCATGAGCCAGATGGTCGGCGTTCAGGCAACTGCAAACGTTCTTGCAGGCGAGAGATATAAGAATATCTCCAAGGAAGTCAAGAGCTATATCAGAGGCGAATACGGCAAGGCTCCCGGCAAGGTAAGCGAAGAGCTCCAGAAGCTCGTTCTCGGTGACGAAGCACCCTTCACCGGCAGATTTGCAGACACTCTCGAGCCCTCCTTCGAAGCAACAAAGGCAGAGCTCGGCGACAAGGCAAAGAGCGACGAAGACGTTCTTTCCTATATCGCATTCCCCATGCAGGCAGAAGCATTCTTTGCAAAGCGTGACGAAAGAGAAAGAAACACATTCAGATACACAATCAGAGAAGTATAAGGAGAACGGAAATGACAGTTATTCTTGAATACATCACTAAGTTTTTCGATTACTTCACTCCTGCGGTTCTTCTCGGCATAATTTTTGTTGTTGCTCTGATTTACTCAATCTATGCAAAAATCAGAGATAACAAGGCTGAAAAAGCAGCAGCATCTGCTCCTGCAGAAGAAAAAAAGCAGACTCCTGCAGCGGCACCCGTTGCCGCCGCAGTGGGTGTCAGCAGCGGCGAACTCGATCTCGTTGATACCGACGAAAAAACCGCCGCAGTCATTATGGCTCTCGTAAGCTACAAAAGCGGTATTCCGCTCAACAGACTCAGCTTTAAATCAATTCGTTTGATGGAGGATAAATAATTATGAAATACGTAGTAACACTTAACGGCAAAAACTATGAGGTAGAGGTCAACAAGTGCGAAGCAGTTGTAACAAACGTTTCGGATGCAGTTGTAGCCCCCGCCCCCGTTGCAGCTCCCGCTGCTCCTGCAGCACCTGCCGCAGCTCCTGCTCCCGCAGCAGCTCCCGTTTCCGCAGACGGCACAAAGGTTCTTGCTCCCATGCCCGGTGCAATCCTTAACGTTAACGTAAGCGTCGGCTCATCCGTCAAGGCAGGCGACGTACTTATGGTTCTCGAAGCTATGAAGATGGAAAACGATATCGTTGCTCCCTGCGACGGCGTTGTTAAGCAGATTCCCGTTACAAAGGGCTCGACAGTTAACACCGACGACGTTCTTGCTGTTCTTTAATCGGAGGTTAACGAATGGAAGTTTTATATGAAACCCTGCTCGCCGTCACCTGGCAACAGGTTGCGATGTGGGCAATCGGCGGCTTGCTGATTTACCTCGCAATCGCTAAAGAGATGGAGCCGACCCTTCTTCTTCCCATGGGCTTCGGTGCAATTCTCGTTAACCTGCCTTTTTCAGGTGCAGCAGCAGTTATCGAGCATCTTTTCGATATCGGTATTGCAAGCCACGAGCTGTTTCCGCTGATTCTTTTCATCGGTATCGGCGCTATGATCGACTTTGAGCCTCTTCTCACCAACCCGAAGCTTATGTTCTTCGGTGCTGCGGCTCAGTTCGGCATCTTCTTCACACTTTGCGCAGCTTCGCTTCTCGGCTTCGAGCTCAACGACGCTGCTTCAATCGCAATCATCGGTGCGGCTGACGGTCCTACCTCGATCTTCGTTGCTCAGGTGCTTAAGTCAAACTACCTCGCACCCATTATGGTTGCCGCTTATTCCTATATGGCTCTCGTTCCCATCG
>JAZNUD010000008.1:0-16191 GCA_045592085.1 Acutalibacteraceae bacterium
AACCCTTGTCTTCCTAAGACCGCTTGGCCTCCGACTTAAGGCGTTTGCGCCCTGCTGACCGCCGAGGAAATTGCCGTCCCATTTGTTGAAATAAGCAAACATTATTGCATCTTTTCTCTGCTTGATGCGTTTTTCAAAATCGGGGATATGGCTTTCCTTGCCAATGATTTTTGCAATCTCGATGCATCGGGTGAGGGATTTGATATAGAAATAATTATTTACAAACGGTGCAGGCAAAACGATTGAAACGGGGGTGCACCAATCGCCAAGACACCATTCGCCCTCCTTATCGGTTACGACAAGGTTTGATTCGGAGTGCGATTCAAGATAATCAAAATAGCGGAGCATATTCGGCCAGCAATCCTCAAGCACGGATTTGTCGCCGTAATGCAGATAAAAACGGTAGGGCACTTCGACTATTGCACAACCCCAGCCGCCGGGACCGCCGCCCGAATGGAGATAGGGTGCGGTATACTGAATGTGACCCGAAACAACGTCCTGACAGTCTCGTATATCCTCAATCCATTTGCGGTAAAAGCTTTCGGCATCGAGGGTTGTCATTGCTGCGTGGCAGGCAACCTGACCGTCGCCCGTATATCCTCTGCGCTCAAGGTGGGGGCAGTCGGAGGGGATACCTGCGTGCATATTTGTAAGCTGGGTGTTGATATAGGTATCGTGTATCCAGTTGAGCAGCTCGTTATCCGAGTTGAAGGATGAATTTCTTTTTGCGTCGGTATGGATAACGCTGACGCATTCGGGCTCGGCATTGCCGTAAACCGCAAAATATCTGAAAGCAAACCAGGTGAAAAGGTGATGCACCGTCCTTTGCTTTCCGTCACAGATGAATTCGATTCTCTGACCCTGGGTAAATCTTTCGTTGAGATTACCGTCGGCGTCAAGCTCCTCAGAGCAAACAACTTTAATTTTTTCACCTGCGTTTCCGTTGATGCGGATAACGGGGAAACCGCTGATATTCTTTCCGCAATCGTAGATTGTGTAACCGTCACGTTCCTTGACTTTCGTTACGTCAAGAATTTCTGCAACTCTGTCGGGAGGGCAGTCGGTGAAGAGATATTCCGTATCAAGTGCAGCAGCCGGAACCGCATTCTCCCACGCACCGTCATCAGAATCGGAAAAGAGGCGGTCAACGTCGGCGCAGGTATAATCGTGAAGCTCGTATTCCGTGAAATCATAGTCCTTCACAAAGCTCGGGCGGATTTTATCGTTTTCGGAGGAAACAATATCAAAATCACCGTCGGCACCGTTTCCGAAAATTCTCCAGACAGCTTTCGCATCGCCGAATTTCTGTCTGTTACCGAAGGTGTACCAGCCGCCGCCGAAATGGATTGCAATAACGTTTTCGCCGTCTTTGAGCATATCTGTAACGTCATATTCGGGCACGTAAATGCGGTGACCGCTGATGATTTCGTCAACGGGATAGTCCTTTCTCGGCTCGTAATCGGAGCTTAAGGGAAGATACCAGTCATCGCTGACTCTTACGCCGTTGATATAGCAATGGAAAAAGCCGAGACCAAGCACACGCAGAGTTGCTTTTTGGGGGTTATTTATTGAAAATCTGCCTTTGAGGATGAAAAAATTATTATCCGCATAATCTTTCGGGCACAGCCACTTTGCGGAAGAGAAGATTTCTTGCTGTTTCATACTGCACCTCTTTCTTTCGTTATAATTCAATATTATCACAACCGCCGCACAATAGCAATGATTAATGTTTGTTTCTGTTGCAAAAGAACATATGTTAATGTATAATATAAATATCAAAATGAAACGGAGTGTTTTTATGCTCAGAAAAAGACAGGTACATCTTGATTTCCACACCAACGGCACACTGCCCGTCGGTAAAAAGTTTTCAAAAGAACAGTTTCAGCAGGCGCTTAAAATCGGTCACGTTGACTCGATAACCGTATTTTCAAAATGCCATCACGGCTGGTCTTACCATCCCACCGAGACCAACGAAATGCATCCCTGCCTTGATTTTGATTTGCTCGGTGCACAGCTTGAGGCTTGCAGAGAAATCAACGTCAACGCACCTGTATATATTTCCGCAGGCTTTGATGAAAAGGATTGGGTGAAGCATCCCGAGTGGCGCTTCAGACACTCGCCTGACGAAGCAGAGTGCAGGGAATACGAGGAGGAAGTGCACTTTCATCTGCTTTGCTTCAATACGGGATATCTTGACGTGCTTTGCTCGCAGATAGAGGAGGTTATGGTGAAATATAACCCCTGCGGAATTTTCCTTGATATCATCTCGCCCAAGGAATGCTATTGCGAAAAATGCCTTGCAGATATGAAAGCACTCGGTCTTGACGTTGAAAACGAGGATGACCGCAGAAAATTTGCGGTTATGACCCTCAATAAATATACCGCCGCTACCAATGCCGCTGTCAGAAAGCACAGCGCAACCGCAACGATTTTTCATAATCAGGGACACATCCCGAAGGGTGACCACGGCTTCATTGAGTGCAACACCCATCTCGAGCTTGAAAGTCTGCCGACGGGCGGCTGGGGATACGACCATTTTCCGCTTTCCGCCGCATACGTACGAAATCTGAAGGATACGGACTTCCTCGGTATGACGGGTAAATTTCATCACAGCTGGGGCGAATTCGGCGGCTTTAAGCATCCGAATGCGCTTATCTATGAAACCGCTTTAAGCGTTGCCAACGGAGCAGGCTGCTCAATCGGTGACCAGATGCATCCTCTCGGTGAAATGAATCCCGCAACCTACGGTCTTATCGGTAAGGCGTATTCGCTTGTCGAGGAAAAAGAGCCATGGCTTAACGGCGCGGTCAACGTTGCCGATATTGCGGTGTTCAGCGCAGAGGCGGTAACTGGAATGCGTGATTCCAAAGCGGATATCGGTGCAAACAGAATGCTTCTTGAGAAGAATTATCTCTACAGCTTTATCGATACAACGATGGATTTCTCCTCGTATAAATTGCTGATTCTTCCCGACGTTTCGGGCTTTGATGCGGAAATGATTGAGAAAATCAGAGCCTATGTTGCAAACGGCGGCAAGGTTATTGCATCGGGCAAGGCTCTTGTTGATAACGGAGAATTCTTCCTCGACATCGGTGCGGATTATATGGGCGAAAACTCATTCAGCCCGACCTATCTCGTTCCCGTCTACGAAACCGCAAACGGTGTTACGGAATACCTGATGCGATGCAATTCGTATCTGCTTCAGGCAAAGGATTGCGAAACCGTTGCGTATATGCAGAATCCCTATTTCAACAGAACCGCAGAGCATTTCTGTTCGCACGCACACACGCCCAATAACCCCGAAGTCAGCTTTGATGCGGCGGTTATCAAGGGCAACGTTGCATATATCGGATGGGATATCTTCACTGCATATGCCAGACACGGACATCTTTGCTTCAAGGAGCTTTTCTCTCATATCATCGAAAGACTTATGGGCGATGAAACAACCGTTATTGCAAAGATTCCCGACAGAGCCGTTGTGACTTACACAAGGCAGGAGAACGAAAAGCGGAATATTCTTCACCTTCTTTTTGCACACACAACCGTCAGAGGAGAGGGAACAGAGGTTATTGAGGATACCGTGCCGCTTTATAACGTTGAATGCAGCGTGAAGTGTGCTTCGGAGCCGTCGGCGGTAAGGCTTGTCCCGTCGGGCGAAAAACTCGCCTTTGAATTTGACGGAGCAAGAGTCAGCTTCACCGTGCCCGAGGTTGACATTCATCAGATGGTAGCAATCGAAGAATAAAGGTGGATTTTTGATATTGCTTTTTCTGAAAATATACGATAAAATATTTCTATCAACTTATCAGGAGATGAGAAACTTATGAGTTCGGCAAACAAAGTTAATTCCGTTCGCCCCTTCGGTTGGATGGATAAATTAGGCTATGCAATGGGTGATATGGGCTGCGGATTTTCGTTCCAGCTTGTTTCAACCTTTATGCAGCTGTTTTATTTGCAGTATATCGGTATTACTGCAGAGCATTACGCCGCAATTATTCTGATTTCAAAAGCGTTTGATGCAGTCAATGATATTGTTATCGGCAATCTTGTTGATACGAAGAGAATAGGCAAAAAGAGCAAGTATATGCCCTGGATTCTGCTCGGCGCGGTAACTCTCGTTATCTTCAACGTTATGATTTTCGCTCCCGTTCATAATTTCCCCTATGCTGCAAAATATGCATGGTGCCTTATTTCTTATTGTCTCTGGTCAATTGCCTATACAATGGTAAACGTGCCCTATGGCTCGCTTCATTCGGCAATAACCGACCAGCCGCAGGAAAAGGTTTCTCTTTCAACCTTCCGCAGCATCGGCGCGGCTCTCCCTGCCGTTGTTATTATGATGGTTCTTCCCGGAATTGTTTATAATAAAGAAATAAACGCTCTCGGTGAAGAGGTGCAGACCCTCAAGGGTGAGACCCTGCTTCCCGTTGCAATAGTGCTTTCTCTTGTTGCGATGCTTGTGCTCTGGGGCACAACGAAGCTTGTTAAGGAAAGAGTTGTGCACGAGGATTCGGCGGAAAATGCCGTCGGCTTCAAGGTAATGCTTTCATCGGTAAAATCGTTCTTTACAAACCGTGCCATGGTCGGCGCAACGATTGCCTCGGTTGCATCCGTTGCTCTTTTCAATTCAACAATGGCGCTCAACAATATGGTTTTTCAGTATTTCTTCAAGGATACCGATAAAATTATGCTTGCGATGATAGGCAGCTATGCTCCGATGATTATCTTTATGGCGTTCATCGGCAAGCTCACCAAGAAATTCGGCAAGAAGAACGTTATTGTCACCGCAATGCTTGTCGGTGCCGTTTCGGGTATCGTATCACTTTTCGCACCCATCACAGCCGATATGAAGGGTATGATTATTTACGTTGTATGCCTTATGGGTCTTAACCTCGGCAACACGGTATTCCAGATTTCCGTCTGGGCAATTGTTGCGGACTGTATCCAGGTCAGCTATCTCAAGACGGGCAAGAGTGAGGAAGGCTCGCTTTACGCGCTTTATTCCTTCTTCCGTAAGCTTGCTCAGGGCATCGGTCAGGCAGTTGTTTCTCTCGGCCTTGCATCAATCGGCTTCGTTGAGGGTGAGAATCAGATTCAGCCTGCAGATTTCGGCGATAACGTCAAGTCACTCTATTTCATCGTTCTTGCAGTCGGCTCACTCGTTGCATTCCTTGCCATGCAGTTTATTTATAATATCGGCAAGAAGGAAGAGCTTGAATTCGCAAAGAATCTTGAAGAAGCCGCAACCAAATAATCAAATAAACAAGAAGCCCACGCAAACAGTTGATTCTGCTTGCGTGGGCATTTTTTATCAGTTATAGCTTTTAACGATTGCATTCAGTGCACCGATAACGGATGAAGCTGCGGTGCTGCCCGTTGAAAGCATTTCTTCATAGTGTCTGTGAGCCTTGCCGAATAGCTTTTCACCAAGGTCTGTATTCCATAGGGAATCTGCGATGAACGGAGCATAGTCATTGTCGGGAACGATATATCCGATTGCATCGTTACAAAGACCCATAACCAGAACGGTTTTGCCTTCACCGAGCAGGTCGGCGGTGATATCAAGCTCCCAGTCTGTGCCGAGATATGCCTGCGTTTTGTCAACAACGTTGCCGTAAACAAGCTGTGGAACAAGCTCACCGGGGACGGTAACCATTGCAATATCGGAGCCGAGCTCAAGATAACCGACCTCGGAGATGATTGAATAGCCCGAGGGTGCGGATTTGTCTCTGACGGTTGTCATTCCGAGCAGACCCGAAACGGCACCGAGCTCAAGGAGACCGTATTCGAGAGGGATTGTAACCTCTGCCATTCTGACGTTGAGCATCGGGTCAACGGAAACTGCGTTTTTCTCTGCTTCGATTATGAGCCTTGCGAATTCGTATCCGAGACTCTTTGCGGCGGCATAATCCTGAACGATGGGGTTTTCTGCAATCTGGGCGTTGATTTCATCAAGGATTTCCTGTGTCTTTACTCCGCTCTTGTTGACCGAAATGGGGGACTGCGCACCCTGAATGAACATAAAATTCATACCTGCACCGTTCATTTTTTCTTCGGTGAAGTTCGGAAAATCTGCGGAAAGGAGCTTCGTTGCTCTGTCGATTGTTGTGGGATGAGCACCGAAATTCGCAATCACCGTGGGAGCGGATGCGGCGTTATCGGGAACGAATTTGAAGCAGGCGATAACGTGCTGATAGCCTTCCGTATCGTACCTCTTGTTGAAGAGATAATCGTATTCATCGTCCATATAAGTATTGTTTCTTTCACTTCTGCCGATGCCTGCGGTTTCGTAATAATAGAGCTCGCCCGATTCTATACCGAGATATGCTTCGACAATTGCATCGGAAGCACCGTCAATCATATATTCGTAAAATTCTTCGTCGATGCTCCTTGTCTTTTCGATGAAAGGCAGGAATGAGAAAAGATTCTGAAATACGGTTTTGATGAGCGGTGCAAGACCGAAGCCCTGGGTGTCAATAACCGTATGGCAATGGGTGCTGTTGATGTTGATTGCAACGATATCGCTTGTCACGCCTTTTTCGGCAAGCTTTTTCTCCGCCTCTGCACGCATTGCACGAACGTCGCCGTTGGAAACTCCGATGCCGTCAACCGAAACCATAACAACCGTACCTCTGCCCGAATTATCGCTGATGGCAACGGCATTTGCGCCCTGGTCGTCATAAACTCCGTTGATTACCTGGGTGAAATAACCGCCCGTATAATAATCCTTGGAGCCGTCTTTGAGGTTTTCGGGGACCATACTGCCTTTACCGAAGCCGAGATGCCATTTTGCACCCTCGGCAGGTGAGTCGAGGAAGGTTTCCGTGCCCTCGTAGAAGTTCTCGCTTTCCTTGGCGTGATATTCGTCAACGGTATCGAAATTCTTCGGGAAGAGTGCTCCGAAGCCTTTGAAAACTGCGTTGAGCAGACCGTTGATAGCGTTGGTGCAGAAGATAATTCCGCTGTTATCCGCCGCTTCGCCGTCAGTTGCACCTGCGGTGACCGTACCCGTCAGCAGTATTGCAAGGGCAAGGAAAACAGAGATAACCGACAATAGCTTTCTTCTCATAAATAAAACCTCTTTCCGGTCAATGATATTTTCAGTTTACCATTATTTTTCGCGAAAGTAAATATTCTTTGTGAATTTATTGTGTATGACAAATACTTTTTATCGGTCTGTAATGATTTATCTGTTGTATTTTGGAAATGCGTGTGCTAAAATGAATCAATATTCAATTAATTGTTTTGGGTGAAATTATGGCGTATTACATTGGTCAGATTCTGGGAATTCTCGTTACGGTCGGAGTTATCGTTACTTTACAGCTCAAAAAGAAAAAACAAATGCTGATTGTTTCCGTGTTTGTGAATGCGATGACTGCCGCAAATATTCTGCTGCTCGATGAATTTAATTCGGGCGTTATCGTTTGCGGCGTTGCGGTTTTACAGCTTTTGCTTTCAATCATTCACGAATTCAGAGGCACTCAGCCGTCACGCATTGAGCAGATAGTTTTCCTTGTGCTTTACATAACGGGCGGAGCTCTCGGATATCAGAGCCCCGTTGACCTGCTTTCGATTGTTGCGGCGGTATTCTATATGCTGGCGGTATTTCAGAAAAAAGAGCAGAATATCAGGATTATGCTGCTTGTCAATCTTTCGCTGTGGACAGTGTACCACACTATTCTCCAATCAACTGCGGTCTTTGCCCAGATAGCAGGTATTGTTTCTTCGTTAATAGCTCTCTACAGATACCGAAAAAAAGATAAAAAAGCCTGAAAAGTCAGCCTGCAAAAATCTCTGCAAAATATATAGGATTTTACCTTGACCGATACTTTAATCTCGGTTATAATGTTATCAGCAGATTAAATTCCAGATAAAGGAGTCAGATTATGAAAAAAATAATTTCCATCATCCTTGCGGTTGCACTCGTTATTTCTGCGGCATCGGTAGTTGCATCCGCACAGGTCAAAACCGAATGCGGCGGCAACTGTGACACCTGTCCCGCAATCGTTGTTCCCGGTATCGGCCAGTCCAACGTATGGGCTCTTGACGAAAACGGCGATTATCTTCTCGACGGCGACGGCGAAAGAATTCATTGCTTTCCTGCCGTAGTTAACGTCGGCTCAATCGTTGCAAAGGCAGTTGTGCCCGTGCTTCTTACGCTTCTCACACAGCGTGATATGGGTCTTTCCAATGCTCTTTGTGATATCGTTCTTGATGCGTTTGAGGTAAACCTCTGCGACGAAAAGGGTAAGAACACAGGCAACATTGAGGTTGAAAAGTATCTCTACTCCGTTGCTGAATGCTCCGAATACGAAAAAGAGCAGATTTATGATAACATTCCTCTCCAGGAGTTTGCAAAGCAGGCAGGCGAGGATCACCTTTATTACTTTGCATATAACTCCTTCGGCAACAACTATGACACCGTAGCGGAGCTTTATGATTTCATTCAGATGGTCAAGGAAGAAACAGGCCACGATAAGGTTAATATCGTTCCCATCAGTATGGGCGGCTCTCTTGCAAACGCTCTGCTTGATTATTATCCCGACGTAATGGACGATATCAATAAGGTTGTTTATATTGTTCCTGCACTCAACGGTTCAACAATCGTCGGAGACCTCTTCACAAAGAATTTTGCATTCTTTGATACGGAATTCCTCTATAACGGCTTCCTTGAGGCCCTTATGGACGAAGAAGATGCAAGAATGATTGAGGTTATTGCGAGAATTCTTCCCGACCAGGTTCTCTCAAAGGTTCTTCATAAGGTTGCGGACTGCCTTGTTGAGGACGTAGCTGCAAATATCACAAGCCTCTGGGGTCTGTGCCCTAAGGAATACTATCCTGAAGCATCTGCAGCTCTTCTCGGCTCAAAGCCCGAAATCAAGAAGCAGACCGATATGTTCTATAAGGCACAGCTTGATTCTCTCGAAAACATCCAGACTCTTGTTGACAAGGGTGCAGAGGTTTATAACATTGTTGACTATGATGTGAATATGTATCTCATCGGCAACGCATGGAATGACGACAATGCTGACGGTATTATTCAGCTTTCCTCCACCGCAATGGGCGTTCACAGCGCAATTGTCGGCGAAACTCTCGGTGAAGATTACGTTCAGGCTAACACAAGCCCTAACTGCTCCGATCCCACTCATAACCACATCTCACCCGACAACGTGGTTGACGCTTCAACGGGTCTCCTTCCCGACCACACCTTCTATTTCGACGGTCAGGGTCACGAGCAGACCGCAAGAAACGATGCTATCATTGCTCTTGCAACCAGACTCCTTGCTACCGACGATATCAAGGACGTTTATTCTTCTCCCGATTTCCCGCAGTTCAACGGCAGAAGAGATCCCCGTTCTCTCAAAAATGACTATATTCCTCAGGCAAAGGCTGTTGATACATCAGCTCTCAGCGAAGCTGACGCAAAAGAGCTTGCAGAGGCTCTTGCAGAAGCAGAGGCATTCGTAAACAACACCGCTTGCTATGACGGTCAGCAGGAAGCTGTTGAGGAAAGACTTGTCAATATCCTCGTCAAGATCGGCGTCAGAGAAGAAAGAGTTGAGGAAGAACCCTCAACCTTCTTCACAAATCTCAGCCTCTGGCTCTTTGATAATTACGGTGCAAACGGCTTCTCCGAGATGCCCCTGCTTACCGTTCTGAATATTTATAAGAGCATCTATAAAGCTATCAACAGCTTTATCGGTCTCGCACTCGGAAAATAAAAACATACAAAGCCGTGACGGAGCAGATGAGCCGTCACGGCTTTTGCAACAGATAAGACGGATACATCAAAGCTTATATAAATAAAAAATTATTAAAACAGTTGACAAATTGTTGCACCCGTACTATTATATAGTTAGTACGGGTGCAGCGTTTTGCTCGGCTAAATTTCTTTATGAAGGAGACGTTATGGCTAAGAAAAAAGAGGAAAGCACAAATCATAAAATAATCCGCGTATCAACCCGAATGTTTCTTGAATCGGGATACACCTCAACAACCGTTAAAAAGGTTTGTGACGAGCTTGGAATAAGCAAAGGAAACTTCACTTTTCATTTTCCGTCGAAGGAGCACGTGCTTGCGGTGCTTGTCAGGTGGCTTTGCGAATTTCAGCGAAAACTGATGGAGGACGAAGCAGGCGAGGGGATGAGCTCGCTGCTTTCAATCTGTCTTGAGCTTATGTCGATGGCATCGGCTTGCGAAGCGGATGAAGCTGCAAAGGATTTCTTTATTTCAACCTATCAGAGTCCCGTTTGTCTTGAAATAATTCATAACAGTGATATGGCACGTGCAAAGCTGGTTTTTGCGGAATACTGTCCCGATTGGACCGATGAGCAATTCCGTGAGGCTGAAACTCTTGTTGCAGGCATTGAATATGCAACGCTCAACGCGATTGATAAATCGATATCGCTTGAAACACGCATTTCGGGTGCGCTGAATACCATTATGACGATATATAACGTGCCTGAAGATATCCGCAAAAAAAAGATTGAAAAGGTTCTTGCGATGGATTACCGTTCAATAGGAGAACGCATTTTCAAGGAGTTCAAGGTTTACGTTGAAAAGCAGAATGCCGAATAATCCAATAATACCGGACATAATTTCCCAAGGAGGTTAACAATATGAAAAAAGCATTATCAATCATTCTTGCAATCCTGATGATTGCAACCGTTCTTCCGACGGCTTTTGCCGCAGAATCGGAAACGGTTATCCTTTACACAAACGACGTACACTGTGCGATTGACGATTATCCCGTCCTTGCCGCATACAGAGCAGAGCTTATCTCGCAGGGCAAGAACGTTGTGCTCGTTGATGCAGGTGATGCCATTCAGGGCGAGGTCATCGGAGCTCTCACCGAGGGCAAGGCAATCGTCGATATAATGAACACAGTCGGCTATGACTATGCCGTCCCCGGCAACCATGAGTTCGACTACGGAATGGACGTTTTCCTTGACCTTGCGGAAAACGAGGCGGATTATGAATACGTATGCTCGAATTTCTATGATCTGACGAGTATCAGTCCCGTGTTTGCGCCTTATGCAATCAAGGATTTCGGCGATTATCAGGTTGCTTTCGTCGGCATTTCAACACCCGAAACAATCACCAAGTCAACACCCGAATTCTTCAAGGATGAAGGCGGTAATTACATTTACGGTTTTCCCGTTTATCCTGACGCTATGACCGATGAGGTTCTCTACGACAGTGTTCAGGAAAGTGTTGATGATGCGATTGCCGACGGTGCGGATACCGTTGTTGCGGTTGGTCATACGGGCATTCTTGAAACCAATGACGGCTGGAAAACCTCGGATATCATTGCCAACACAACGGGCATTGATTATTATATCGATGCCCATTCTCACGAAACGGTTGAGAAAGAAACCTATAAAAACAAAAATGACGAGGACGTTATCCGTACTTCAACAGGCTCAAAGTTTGCAAACTTCGGTGTGCTTACAATAAGCGGCGGTACTGCGGATTTCAAGCTTGTAAATCCCGATAACGTTGACGTTGAAGCAATGTCTGCAGAAGCAAAAGCATCTTATAATTCCGTCAAAGAAATTGTTGACGGCTATAACGACGAATTTGCCGATCTTTATGAGGTTATCGGCACTTCCGAAGCAACGCTTGTTACGCAGGAAGATGACGGCAGCTGGGCAGTGCGCAAAAGAGAAACCAACGCAGGTGACTTTGTTGCCGATGCTTACCGTGCGGTAACGGGTGCTGACGTTGCCATTGCAAACGGCGGCGGGGTCAGAAAAGATATTGAAGCAGGCGACGTAACAAAAAAGATGCTTATGGACCTGAATCCCTTCGGCAACGATATGTGCGTTCTTGAAATTACGGGACAGCAGCTTATTGACGTTCTTGAGCACGGTGCACGCAATTGTCCCGAATCTCTCGGCAGCTTCTTCCAGGTTTCGGGCGTAACGTTTGAGATTCATACTTATCTTGAGTCTCCTGTCATCACCGACCAGCTTGATAATTTCATTGAAATTGATGAAACAAAAGATCGTCGTATTCAGAATGTTTATGTAGGAGACGAACCCGTTGACCTCGGAACAACATATACGTTGGCAGGCAGTGCTTATGTGCTTACTCAGGGCGGCGACGGACTCACGATGCTTGATAGCGCAAAGGTTATTCAGGACGAAGGTCTGCCCTGCGATAACGAAATGCTTATCAAGTATTTTACTGAAACTCTTGACGGTGTGATTTCCGAAGAAAAATACGGTAACCCCGACGGTGACGGAAGAATCACAATCATTTCCGACAGTCCCGACGCTCCCGAGGCTGATTATGAAATTGAATACGGCGAAACCCAGGAGATAACCCTTGATTCGGGCGAAGAAGCCTATATTAAATTTGTACCTGAAAAAACATCGAAGTATATCATCGGAACAAAACCCGACAGTGTTGATACGTGTGCGATGGTTTATAATGCGGCGGGCGAAGAAATCTATGCCGATTACGTCGATGATACCGAAAACGGCTACGGATTCAGGCTTGAATATGAGTTTGAAGCAGGCAAAGCTTATTATATTCAGGTGCAGACGTATTCCGAAAACACCGAAACCTTCGAGCTTGTTGTTGAATGCGGTCACGCCTATGAAGACGGTACCTGCGGTGTTTGCGGCGATGAATGCGACCACACCGAAATCGGACATCTCGGCTATTGCCCCTGCGGAAAAGCCTTTTTGGGAAAAGATATTTCCGGCGGCGATGAATATGAGATTGATGCAGAAGCATTAGAGGCTGGCGACGGCATTGTCTGGTTCAGATTCACTCCCGAGGTAAGCGGTGTATACGAGTTTAAATCCGAAACCGCAAGCGAAGAAATCGACCCTGATTGTAACCTTTACGATGCGGATGGCGAACATCTTAAAAGCAGCTATGATGATAACGGTCTGAATTTTGACCTTCTTTACACTTACACCGCAGGCGAGACCTGTTATTTTGAGGTTTACAGATATATGGGCGACGGCGGATTCGGTATTGACCTCAACCGTGTGACTCATATCGGTGACGACGGCGCTGAGCACGAGGTTGAGCTTATTGAAGGAACATATTCCAATTGCACCGAGCACGGCTATACGGACGGTGTTTACTGCCTTGAGTGTGAGGAATATATTTCAGGCCACGAGGAGCTTCCTCTTGAAGAGAACAGTCACGTTGACGAAGATTGGGATGATGTCTGTGACCTTTGCGGTAAGGAAGATATCTACGGCGGGGATTGCGGACACATATGCCACAGCGAAAACTTCTTCCTGCAGATTATCTGGAAAATTATTAATTTCTTCAATAAACTTTTCAAGCTTTCACCCTTCTGTGATTGCGGAGAGGCGCACTATTTTTACTTTGATTTTGATGTTTGAGCTTTTATTTGAACAGATTTAATTTGTTTCTGAGGTGATATGCTTCAGCTTGTTTTTATAACACATAAAGCTTTAAGAAAGGCAGCGAAGTCGAAGAAGAAGTAACGGCGTAAAACTGTTTGTTTTGCAGATTTTTTCAGTTCGGCAAGACAGCGTCAAAAAAGCCTCGGAGTCCGATAGTCCCGAATGAGATGTAATCAGGCTCTGAAAAGACATTATACAAAATGAACCCCTTAAGAGAAACTGAAAGGCTTGCCGAGTGCATCTTTCAGCACCTTAAGGGGTTTGCTGCTTTTAAAGGCGGTAAGCTTTGCGATTCGGATATAATGAGTTTGCTGCCAAGCGAAAAAAGAAAAATCAGCGTGATAGCTGCATATTGATTATTTACTTTTTAATGTAATGATGATATTATTGAATTAACAAGTGGCATTTTATTGCGGAAAGAGGTTAGGTTTTATGAAAAAAATGCTTATGTCGGTTATTTCTCTTGCTTTGGTTTTGTGTCTTATGATGCCTTCGGTCTTTGCATCGGCGGCAACTCATACGGGCTATGATTCCGTTATTGATTACGTTGCCGAATCGCAGTCAAAGAGTGATGCGGATTCCAAAATTGCCTTCAGTAAGGTAGTCAACGGTCTGAGTAATTTCTTTATAAACACTTTTCTCGGAAACGTGCTTAAAATGATTATTCCCGATTCGGCTGCGGTTGCCGATTATGAAAAATTCAATATTGATGAATATGATAATTTCTACGAAGGAACAAAAACCTTTATTGACGAGCCACAGGGCGAAAAGGTCTGGAGCCTGGGCTACGGCAAAGCATCCGTTCTTCCTTCAGATTTTGGCGAAAAGCAGTATGCAAAGGGTGCATATATTCCCTATATTTTCGGCAACGATATGTATACCGATGAGGACGGAAACAAAGAGGACCTTATGGTAAGGGCTGTTGTTATGAATGACGGCTCGGGCAGAGGCAACGTTTTGTTTATTGCGCTTGATGCAATGGGCTTTGCCAATGCGGACGTCAGACAGGTGCGTGAGGGACTCAAGGACCTTGCGAAAAAACACAATATCGTCAGCATCAACGTTTCCTGCACTCATATTCACACGGGCATCGATTCGCAGGGTGTGTGGACCGACCCCGTCGGCTGTATTTTAAACAACGTGTTCAGCAAGATTACGGGTAAAGTCAGATTCGGCGTTGAGCGTTCGTTTATTGAGTCTGTTGTGGAAGGCTCAAAGAAGGCTGTTGAGGATGCTCTTGCAGATATGACGCAGGGTAAGCTCTATTATTCGGAAATCGAAGCAGGGGATTATTTTATCGACAGAACTGCACCTATTTCTCTTGATCCCAACATTTATAAGCTCGAATTCATGCCTGCGGATGCAGATAAAACTCCCACAATTATCGCAACTTTCGGATGTCATCCCGAATCCGCAAGCTACGACTGGGCAAATGCAGACCCCGAAAAGAAGCTCTCCTTTGATAAGAAATTTTCTCCCGACTTTATCTGGAGCGCAGAGATGGTAATGAATGATGCTGGATATAATTTCATTTTCCTTCAGGGCAACGTTTCAACGGTCACCTCGGGAAGATATAATACCGGCGACGGTGTTGATGAGTTCCCCGGCAATGCGCATTATACTTCGGTCCGCTACGGCTATGAAATGGCATATATCCTTCTCGGAATGAATATGACCGAGGAAGAAAGAATAAAGCTTAACGAGGAAACCGGCGACAGACTTGATATTGCAAAATATAACGGTCAGGGCAGATATACCGTATGGTACGAAGGCCTTGAAACGGTTACCGCAAAAGAAGTGAAGCCTGTTCTTAACATAAAACATAAGCAGTTTACCGTGAGGATTGATAACAACATCATTGTTCTTCTCGGTAAAACCTCCGTTGCTGATAACTTTATTCTCAAAGATAATTTCAGCAGATACTATACTGTTTCCGAGGTAGGCTATCTTGAAATCGGCGATGAAATGAAGGTCTATATGAGCCCCGGCGAAACCTTCGGCGAGCTTGTTTTCGGCGGTAAGGGCGCAGAAGGCTTTAAACTTGATCCCGTAAGAGAGTATACGGGTGAAGATATTATCGTTATGGACCTTATGAACGATGCCGCAGGCTACGTTGCAAACCCTGCGAATTATTGTCTTGCAGGCATTCAGTATAACGAAGAAAGAGATGCCTATGACAGCGATACCTGGTGCCTCATTTCCTACGGTAAGGGTGCTGCGGCAAAATTCATCGGCAGTTTTTATGAGATTTATGACAGTGTAAGATAAAATTTTTCTGAAAAAATTAACATTAATAAACCCCGAATCAATTGCAACAATAATAAAGCAAACGCAAATTGAATGTGAAGGGGTGTAAACGAAATGTCAAAGAATAATTCAGTTGTTCCTCAGGCAAGAGCTGCTCTTGACCAGTTCAAGATGGAAGCTGCAAGAGAAGTCGGCGTTAACCTTAAGCAGGGTTATAACGGCGACCTCACTTCCAAGGAAGCAGGTTCTGTAGGCGGTCAGATGGTTAAGAACATCTGTCCCGTACGAACTTTGACTTATATGCGAGCCGATAGGCGTGAAATGAGTCATCTGAAGGCGTATACATACGAAGTGACTTTTGTGGTGTAAGTTTTATATATCAGCGGATTTTATAAATGATAAAGCCTCTAAATAAAGTTTTCAATCAACTTTGTTTAGAGGCTTTGATCGTTTTGGAACAGAACACAATCACAAACCACGCCCGAAAGGACGTGGTTTGAATAATAACCCTATAAGGGTAAACAATACCAGCGGCGCCTAAAGGCGCATC
>JAZNUD010000009.1:0-30363 GCA_045592085.1 Acutalibacteraceae bacterium
TGAAGGCCACAAGGAGTTCGTTGCCGACAAAATACAGGATATTGATTACTATGTTCTGACCTTGGCAGCTGTCGCTTATGAGCTTCGTGCACGTGGACTGCGTGAGGCTAAAGTTCACTTGGCGGCAGGTCTTCCTCTGACATGGCTCACTGCACAGAAGGAAGCTTTCCGCAGCTACCTTTTGCAGAACAAAGAGGTTGAATTCAGCTTCAACGGCATTGACTACAGGGTCGAGTTTACGGGTGCGGATATTTTTCCGCAGGGTTTTGCCGCTATTGCGGACAGAATTCACGAATTCAGCGGAACAAATATGCTCTGCGACATCGGCAACGGTACCGGGCTACGGCTCGGTGATATCAATAAATGAACTAAGGAAGACGCAAACACCTGACCGGATCAGGACTCTACACAGGCAGCAATCAAAGAAATGTAATTCTCCACGAATTCGTTTCGCAGCATAATAAAAACACAGTCCCCTTGGAGCTATCCAAGGGGATTTTTGTGTGTTGTGGGTTTATTTATGCTTTTGAATGTGTTATACTCTAAGTAAATCATATCACTCTATTAATACAAAATCTAAAGTGTGACTGAAGGAGAAACATATGAAGCATATTCTGATTTCCAAAGAAAAGAAACAATATATTGCAAATCTGCATTGCCATACCACCCTCTCTGACGGAAGAAAAACACCCGAAGAAATCCGTGACGCCTATAAGGAACAGGGATACAGCATAGTTGCCTTTTCAGACCACGATAATTATTTTGACCACAGCGATTTCTGCACGGAGGATTTCGTTGCCATTAATTCCTTCGAAGCGGATATCAGCGACAATATCGTGAGCAGCAGTCAGTTCCGCAGATGCTACCATCTTAACGCATTCAACATAAACGGCGATAAGGAAGTTTCGCTTCCTGCCACGCCCGATTACAGAGATATGCAGGCGGTTAACGAATACATTCAGAAGCTTAAAGAATTGGGCTTTATAGTTGCTTATAACCACCCCTACTGGTCAATGCAGTGCCTCGATGATTACCGTGACCTTGAAGGCTGCAGTATTGTTGAAATATACAACAACTCCGTTTTTATTGAAGGCGGAGATGACGGGCAGGAGCAGGTTTATGACGAGATGCTCCGCAGCGGCAAGCGGCTTTTCTGCACCATGGCAGACGATAATCACAATGAATTTCCGTTCGGAGACGTTCGCTGTGACAGCTTCGGAGGCAAAACAATTTTTCTCTGTGATTCGCTCAGCTATGAATCCGTTATATCCGCTATGCAGAACGGTTCGTTCTATTGCACCCGTGAACCGAGGATTTTTGAACTGACACTGGAAAGCGGAAAGGTTCACGTTGAGTGCTCTCAGGCGCAGCGAATAGCTCTCTCCACTGCAGGCAGACGCTCAAAAGCATTGCACGCGCCTGCAGGTGAATACGTAACCGAAGCCGACTTTTTGTTAGAGGATGAGGACGTGTATTTCCGAATCGAGGTCACAGGTCCTTCAGGGAAAAAGGCAAACACCAACGCTTATTTTATTGAGGATTTTGAATAATCACTTTTGAACAGAAAAAGGATGTGTAACGATGAATATATTTGACGAAGCAAAGCTCCGCTGGGGCGACACCGATGCTTATGCCGAAAGCAAGCAGAAAACCTCGGGCTATTCAGCCGAAAAATGGAACGAAGTCAACGCAGGGCTTAATGCGGTACTTGCAGAATTCGCTTCAATCAAGGACAGAGAATCGTCCGGAAGCGAGAGCGTTCAGTTACTCGTTAAAAAGCTTCAGAACTACATTACCGATAATTTTTACACCTGCACAAACGAAATTCTCGCAGGTCTCGGTCAGATGTACGTTGCCGACGAGCGTTTCAGAGCAAACATTGATAAAAACGGCACAGGCACCGCCGAATTCATATCCGAAGCAATCGGAATATATTGCAAATAATGCCAAAATCAAAAGCACCTGCCGATATGGCAGGCGCTTTTTTGATTCAATAATTATTCTGCGTATTCGATTTCTGCTTCGGGAGCATTCTTCTTAACGCTGTTGATGCCGTTTTCGCAGCTTGCCTTTGACTTGTAACCTTCGGAGGTTGCGATAACCTCGCCGTTCTTTGCCTTCAGACGGAAGCGGAATTCGCCTGCCTTATCTGTGTAAAGCTCGAACTTAGGATGCTTGACGGTTTCAAAGTTTTCAACTGTCTGGTCCTCAACTTCGCCGACGCAGTTTGTTTTTACGCTCTCAACACCGTTGAGACAAGCAGCCTTCGTGGTATAAACCTCTGAAGTTGCGATAACCTCGCCGTTGCCTGCTTTAAGGTCGAATTTGAATCCTGTTGCTGTTTCTTTAACTACAAATTTGCCCATAGGTATTTCCGTCCTCTCGTAAATATTGTCAGAAATTGTGCTTCCCGACAGTTTTATTTTGCATTATCAGAAACAAAATGTCAATAAGGAATAGAAAATTTTGCACTTAACTTATTTAATTCTTGTTGTTTCCTTTATACAATGCACTTTTTAAAAGAATAGATGTACCCCTCTTTTAGCATTATCTTTCTTGACTTTTATTCTCCTTTATTCTATATTTATAATTAGAATTATTCCGATTGGAGTGACGGATATGTTGCAAATCATCAGAGCCTTCGTTTCGGTATTCATTGCAATCGAAACGCTTTTCACGGGTCTATTCGGCGGCATTCTTTTCAAGAAGGTCGAAATGCCCGATATTCCCGACGGAGAATACGGTCAGTACGTTGACCCGTTTATCGGTACGGGCGGTATCCCCTGGACCTGCGGTATGCTCAGTCCTGCGGCAACGGTGCCCTTCGGCTCGGTCAGGCTCGGTCCCGACACCTGCTTTCTCGGCGGAACTTACCTTGTCAAGACCAACACCTCGGGTTATTACTACGAGCACGGTCACATCAGGGGCTTCAGCCATTCAAGACTTTCGGGCACTGGCTCCGAGGATTACAGCAACTTCAGAATCACCCCCTCTGTCGGTAACAACGGTGCAAAAGTAATGCCCTATTCCCACTCTATGGAGAAGGCAAGCGCAGGCTATTACGCAGTTTATCTGCCTACCGTTTCTTGCCTTGCCGAAATGACTGCCGATATCCACACGGGCGTACACCGCTACACCTTCTTCACAAACAAGGACGCTCATCTTTATATTGATGCAACAAGCGCCGCAGGAAACAGAACGTCTGCCGACGCATATGCAAAATACGATGAAGAAAGCGGCGTTATCTCGGGTGGCTGCCTGCTTATGGGTAACTTTGCAGGAAGATTCCAAGGGCTCCCCGCATACTTTGCGGCTGTTACAAGCAAGCCCGTCAAGTCATATGAGATTACCGACGGCGGCATCGACCTCAACTTCGGTGCACTCAACAACGGCAGCGTTGAAATCAAGGTCGGCATCAGCTACGTCAGCGAAGAAAATGCCCTGCTCAACCTTGAAGCAGAAGCAGGTCAGCTCGATTTCGACGGTGTGAGAGCAAACGCCGCCGCAGATTGGGAGGATGCTCTTTCCGTTATTAAAATCAATTCCGATGATAATGAAATCAAAACCAATTTCTACACCGCACTTTACCACAGCATGATAATGCCCACAAACTTCACCGACGTCAACGGCGAATATCTCGGCTTTGACAAGCAGGTGCACGTTGCCGAGGGCTTCACCTACAGAACGGATATGTCTCTCTGGGATACCTGCCGCACAACGCATCCGCTTTATACGCTCATTGCGCAGGATATTCAGACCGACTGTCTCAAGAGCCTTGTTCTTATGGCATCGCAAGGCACGGGCGTGCTTCCGAGATGGCCTATGGGCGCAGGCTATACGGGCTCAATGATAGGTGATAACGCAAGCATCGTTATAGCTGAAAGCTACCTCAAGGACATCACCGATTTCGACGTTGAAGCGGCATATGAGGCTATGAAATACACCTCCGAAACAGATACCGAAAAGGACGGCAGAGATTGGGTTGACCTTTATAACGAATACGGCTATATTCCGAATGATGCAGAGGGCGTCAACAAATCGGTCGCAAGAACGGTTGAATATTCCTGGGAGGACGGAGCAATTGCAAGCCTTGCTCTTGCTCTGGGTAAGACCGAGGAAGCGGAATATTACGGCAAAAAGGCAATGTACTACAAAAACGTTTTTAACCCCGAAACAAAATATTTCCAGGCAAGAAATGCCGACGGCAGTTTCGTTTGGAACTTCAGCCCGTACATAACCTCATTCTACGATGCGGTTATGATTAAAAAGTTTGCGGACTGTTACTGCGAAGGCAGCGCAAGACAGTGGCGCTGGAATGCTCTTCAGGATATTGACGGAATGATTGAGCTTTTCGGCTCGGATGAATATTTCGTCAGCGAGCTCAATAAATTTATGAAGGATGCTTCTCTCTCAAGAGCCGCCCTTGACCCCGGTCACGGCTTCTGGGTCGGAAATCAGCACGATATTCACACACCCTATCTCTTTGCAAACGCAGGCAGGGCAGACCTCACCCAGAAATGGGTACGCTGGACACTTGCAAACCGTTTCAGCAACGACGTAAACGGTCTTGACGGCAACGATGACGGCGGTACGCTCAGTGCGTGGTACGTTTTCTCTGCAATGGGCTTCTATCCCCTTGCAGGTACGGATAAATACTGGCTCGGCTCACCCAACCTCGGCGGAGCAGAGGTCGCTCTTTCAAACGGTAATACACTGAAAATCACCGCACTCAACCAGAGCAGCAAGAACGTTTACGTTGAAAGCGTTACTCTCAACGGCGTTGCTCTTGACGGCTGCTACGTCACTCACGAACAGCTTATGGGCGGCGGCGAGCTCATCTTCACGATGACCGACAAACCGAATAATTAACATAAGAAAACGACCCTGCCGATTTGTTTCGGCAGGGTCGCGGTTTTGGGGGAAACGGGTTTTGAAAAAATCCGTTTTTAACAAATTAAGCAGACGTTTATATAAGGTTTTCCAGGAGTAAACCCGTTATAATTCGTATCGGCGCAATCACAGGCGTAGCCAGTATAAGACCTATCGCCACAAGCTCCTGAATTGTAAGAACAACATATTGAATCGCAATCATAAAAATTCTTCTTTCCGTAAAATCAAAATAAACCCGTTACAAAAATTCCGATATTCTCAAAAGCAACCGTAAACAGACCGAGCATCGCCATAAAAGCACCGTGTGCAGGCCATAGGGCAAGACCGCCCAAAACGGATAAATCGTGAATCAAAGCTGAAACAAATTCCATTGCCGTATCCTCCTGATTATCCGAAAATTGACATTCCGATAAGAAGCGAAAGAAGTCTGAACATATAAATATAAGTGCCTATCATTCCGACTATGTTTTCAAAAAATTCTTCGGCCTTTTCCCTGAACGTCATATCCTCGCGAACGTAAGACGAATAAGTTTCCGAATCGGAGCAAAGCACCGTTCCGTCGGGAGCAACAAGCTCTGCGGTAACCGTAAATTCGCCGTGAGTTACGGCGGTGATTTCTGCCTCGATGGGAGCGCCCGATGCAGAATATTTGGTAATCTCCATTGTGCAGGCATCACCCTGAGTTTTCCAGACAAGCTTTGCATCGGTGTGCTCACCCTTATAGTAGATGGCGTGCAGTCCTACGGTATCGCCTTTTTCAAGCGGTCCGTAATGCATTGAATCGTGCCTTTGGATTACACAATAGATTTCAGGCTCTTTGCCGTCAAAATACTCATCGTCGCTTGCGTTATCGCTGATTCCCCAGCCGTAGCTCGGGTCTCTGTATTTAATCTCAAGCACCTCGGAGT
This sequence comes from Acutalibacteraceae bacterium, assembly GCA_045592085.1. Classification (GTDB taxonomy): domain Bacteria; phylum Bacillota; class Clostridia; order Oscillospirales; family Acutalibacteraceae; genus CAG-177. Next base: position 5,799 of record JAZNUD010000009.1, read on the forward strand.
TTTCCTCGTTAAGGCGCAGACCTGTCCATGATCTCTTTTCAACCTTTTTCCAATCAGCAGCACTGCCTGCATAGCAGCACGCAAGGTTTGTGTTATCTGCGTGAGTTGCCGTAAAAGAGCCGAAGTAATAATACTCAAGGCTTTTGGGTAGATTTACTCTGTAATACTGCCTGGGATAGAAATGAAATGCATCGTCGCCGATACCTGTTACGCCTTCTTCAACGGTTATCACTCTGATATCCTCAAAATAATCATACCAGGGCGGAACGAGTTCGGTGGAGTTTTCCACCGCCTTCGGGGTTATGTGGTAAAACTTCATTTCACCCTCGCCGCTGATAACGATTTCGCCGTCATCATAGAGGGTCCAGGTGAGATTATCGCCCTGTGCACCGCAGATGCCGCTTGCAACAATTTCTCTTTCTTCTTCTGCGAATGCCGCCATCGGAATTGCCGTAAAAGCAAGAACTGCACAAAGAATTATTGAAATAAACTTTTTAATCGTTTTCATTTTGTCCTCCTTATTATACCGTTACATTTTACCGTGCCCATTCCGCAAACTTCAGCAGAAGCTCTATCGGTGCTTCAACCAGAATCGGCTTAAGGAACGGAAAAATCTCAATAATATACATCAAGGGTATTGTCGCCAAATGCATCAGTCCCATCATTATCATAGTTACAACCTCCTGTTCAGTTATAAATCATATCAAATTGTTTGTCCGTTGCAGATTTTAAATTGCTTTGCCAGCTCAAGGCATTCTTCTATACTGTCCGCAGAAAAACCGATGTCAATAATCCTTCCGTCCTTCTTCGCACAGAAATCGCCGTAAACGAGCAAAGCATCGCCTTCCGTTTCAGCTATGAGAAACACCGCCAGATAGCTTTCACCCGCAATCTGAACAGACCTTGCTTCCCGTCTGAACGTTATTCCCTTGGCAAAGGACTCGGAATAGATTTCTCTGAACATCTCTTTCGCCGAATTTTCCCAGATATCAAGGCTTTCCTCCGCATATTCCCTGACGGTGGTGTTGCCTGCATCATAGAAAAGAACGGAAACGTCGTCGCCATCATCATCTGCGACGAAATATGCTCCGCAATCATAAAGTATGCTGCTGTATTCTTCGTAATCCTCTTTTGTACCCTCCGTAAAACGGGGTGCAAGGGTGACGGTTAAATCAGCCCACTGATTTGAATAGGTGTTGCCGCTGACCTTGCCTTTTGAATACTGCGTATCCGACGGTTCAAGAACAAAATCGCCCTGAATGCCTTCGAAAATATCAACGTTGCTTGCTTCGGTCATATTATTTTCACTTGCCTTTTCATACAGCACAAAAACCGCAACCGAAACGGCTAAAAACGAAATAATGCACGCAATCACGCCTGCAATAATCGCAACGATTATTTTCCTCTGCGATGACTTTTTATTTTCGGGTTTATTTGCTTCGGGATTCGGATTCTCTCCGAGAATTTCGCAAATACATACCTCTCCGTCATCAAGTTTTTTGCCGCAATTTGAACAATACATAATTTTTTCCTTCCTTATCAGAAAACAAATGCAATAATGCCGCTTATTGCTTCAAGAATCTTATATGATCCGCCGAGAATGACCGCCTGAATCGGCTCTCCGATTGGCTCGGGAAGATATTCAAGCAGAAACAAAAGAGGAACAACGGGTAAAAACGGACCGAAAAACATCTTGATTTCTCCTTTTATTTTTTGATTTTATCGGAAACCAGCTTTGCAAGCCCGACAAGGCTGAAATCATATCCGCCCGAAACGCTTTTCGCTTTTATGAACGAATAAAAATCGCTTTTGCCGAGCGAATCGGCTGATACTTTTTCAATTTTATCAATCAGCTTCGCAAAGGTTTCCGTCTGCTCGGTCATAAGGTCAATATCAAATTTTTCCATTTCGTGGCTGTCACTGACAACACAGAGATAATACGGTGCAGGCACAAGGCTGATTTCGGGCACACGCATCGTGAAGAAATTCTGACCCTCACCGAAATGCAGTGCATTGTGGCCTCTCAGGGTCATCGTGCGAACGGTTTTTCTTTCCCTGACGGTATCAATATAAAGCTTATCCATAAATTTGTTGCCCGTATAAACAAGCTCAACCTCGGGTCTGCCCGTGTATTTATATTCGCCGTCAATATCGCGCCACTCCTTGCAGCCGAGATGCTCAACGGTCAGATTGGCAACGCACTTGAAATGCTCGCCCTTACCGTCCCATAATTCACGGTGCATTGCAAGCCATCGGGACGCCGACTGAAACGCTCCCGTACGGATATCCTCAAAATGAGGCAGGCGGAAATGACCCGTTGTGAAAACAAAAATATGCGTTCTTTCAAGCTCTTTTCCTTTAAGATTTTTCATAAGCTGCAAAAGTGCAATCGGTCCGTTTTCCTCAACACAGTTTGTGCCGTCGGTATGAGTGTTGACGATAACGGCTTCTTTTTTGTTTTTGCCGCCTATTATGCAGTAAAAGCTTTCGGTGAAGGCTCTTTCTTCAATCTCCGCTTCGAGCACGAAATTTGCTTTTTTATGTGCCTTTGCCGCTTCGATTACTTTTTTGCCTTCGGTTTCATTTACCCAAAGCATCGGAATTCCCTGATAATCTGCAATAAAGGAGAGATACTGTCCCTTGATGCAATCATCGTGCAGACCCTTCCAGATAAGGATAACCGCCTTTGCCTTCGTCAGCTTTGAAATAATGCCGTAAAAGCACTGAACAAAGCTGGTGATAACGGGACCCTCATATTTCTTTTCGAGCACCACGTTCTCGGGGTAACTTGTGCGTTTGTCAAAGGCAATTTCGCTGGGCAGAAAATTGACGTTGCCCACGTTGAAAACCGCGATCTTTCCCGAGGTTTTCGGGATATCATTTATGCTCTCAACAAGCACCAATTCCTCAGTTACACCTTCGGCGGCGGTTTCGCCCGAATAGGGATACGCCGATGAAACGGGGATATTTATTTTCTCATCGCCGTCAAGAATTTCGATTGACGAGCGTTTTTCCTCCCATCTTCTGAAATAAAACGGGTCGCTGAAAATCGGAATATCCATTGCAGCTATTTCGGATTTCAGCCAATTGATGAAATCCGTGTGTCCCCTGCTGCCCGTAAGCCTTGTGCCAAAGGAATTCATCCTGTGCATCCCTTCAAGCATTTCTTCCTTTGAAATAACAAAATCCATATTATCACCTTTTTCTTTCAGATTTGTTCAGGCTCGCACCTGAAACCCAATGATTTCAAGGTTCAGTGTTTTTTCATCATTTTCGTGCACTATAAATATAAAACAACGCCCCTTGAATGCTTATAGTATATCAAACTTGCATATCCATATCAATAGTCTGTGGAATTTTATTTTCAATATTTATAGACTATTATCAGAAAGGGTGTGAATGGATGAGCGAAATTGCAAAATCCGTAGGACAAAGAATAAGAAGCTACCGAATCAGGCTTGAATTGAGCCAGGAAAAACTTGCTGAATTATCCGGTGTTCATCCGACGTATATCGGTCAGCTTGAACGCGGAGAAAAAAACGCAACTCTTGAAAGCGTTGAAAAAATTGCAAAAGCATTGAATGTTTCCTTGTCGCAGCTTTTTGAAAAGCTCGGGGATTCACCCGAAAACCGCCGAAGCATTCCTCTTGAGTGCTATGAGCTCCTTTTCTCAAAAAGCGAGGAGGAGCAGCAGCTTCTTTTCGAAATAATAAGCGGAATTGAAAAATACAAATCCAACTGATAATTGCCGTCCATTGGGCGGCATTTTTTATTTATGATTCCACGTTTTTCTTCTCCGAAATCGCTTTCCTTATCTGATGAATTGCCACAAAAAGCGGGCTCAAAGGTAATGCCAGAGTACCAAGCACACCGGCAAGTCCAAAATAGATTCCCCAATAGCCCAAAAAACTGCCCATTGAGAATGCGTCCTCAACCTTTTCCTTAAGAGTATCAAGGTCAACGGTCTTTGTAATTTGTTCTTCCGTTTCGGCAATCGGCGCCTCATCCTGCGCATATGCCGCCACGGGAAGCACTGCAAACACAATTGCAATGCACATAAAAACTGATAAAAACTTTTTAAAATTCATAGCTTTATCCTCCTGTTATGCTCCGAAAATTATTGTTTTTACGGTAAGATATGCATAGTAAGGCACCATAACCGGTACAACAAAAACAGCCAGAATCGGCACATACATCACTGTCATACCCAAAGTGAGATATGAATCCCACAGAATAATCTTGAGTTTTTCTTCAAGGGTTTTGTTTTCTCCTTCCGATTCAACAACCCGTATCAGTTTTTTAGCCGATACGATTTCCGTTCCGTTTTCATCAATTATTGTTGCGGTAAGAGTCGAATCACCACCGAAATTTTTGCCCGTTAATTTAGCACCCGTCACAAGGCCCGTTGCTTCATCGGTTATATACTCGATTTTGCAAAGGTTCTTTTTGGAAATTTCCCATTCGATTTTATAGTTTTCAGCGTCTCCTATGTTGTATTCGAGATACAGCTCCTCGGTTTTGCCGAATTCTATTGTCTTTATTTCGGGATTTCTGAATTTGATTGCAGCATAAGGCTCCTGCTCCTCGGCAAAAGCTGTCAGCGACAGCACCGAAAACAGCGTGGCAATGCATAAAATGATTGATATAATTCTTTTTATTTTCATTTTTCTGCTCCTTTCTTTGCGGAAAATATCTTTCGTCCCCCCGCAACTGCATTGTAACGAAGCGAAAAAAAGAATGCAATAATTTTAAAAAAAGCTTAGATTTAACTTAAGATTCTTAATGCTTTCTTCTGAAAATCTTAATATTCTTAATCAAATCTTAATGAAACGGCATTTACGGTCTTGATTTTTCGTGTTAAAGTGATAAAATGTATTTGTTCAAAACAAAGGAGGTCATTTTTATGCTTAAAGTTGGTCTTGTCGGCGTCGGCGGCATCAGCGGCGCTCATATCCCCGTATGGGAAGAAATGGAAAACGCAGAGCTTGTTGCTCTTTGCGATATCCGCCCCGAAAGAATGGAAAAATACAGCAACAAACGCTGCTACACTGATTTTGACGAAATGCTTGCAAACGAGGAGCTTGATATCCTCGATATCTGCCTTCCCACTTATCTCCACGCGGATTTTGCGGTCAAGGCAATGGAAAAAGGCATCAACGTCATCACTGAAAAACCCATCTCACTCAAGGAAGAGGACGTTGAAAGGGTCTACGGAGCCGCAGAAAAGAATAACGTTAAATTTATGGTTGCTCACGTGCTGAGATTCTGGCCCGAATATGAACTTCTCAAGGAAATTTACGATTCAAAAAGATACGGCAAGCTCCTCTCGGGCACAATGATTCGCCTTGGCGGCTATCCCAAATGGAGCTGGGACGGCTGGATGATGGACGAAAAAAGAAGCGGTATGGTGCCCTTCGACCTGCATATCCACGACCTTGACTTTATGGTTTACGCATTCGGTCTGCCAAAGGTTTCGCATCAGTACCGTTCAAAGCTTCCCAATCAGGATTACATCAGCCTTGTTTACGATTTCGGTGAATTTTCAATCAATTCCGAAGCATCGTGGTACTCTGCCTCCTACCCCTTCACTGCGGAATTCCGCTTCCAGTTTGAGGATGCGGTTGTTGCCAGCGAAAAGGGCAAGATGATGATTTATCTCAAGGATGATGAAAAAATCGACCTCTCGCAGGAGGCCGAAGGCGATACGGGCAACATCAATCTGCCCAAAAGCAACGCATACGCAAACGAAATCATTTATTTCGCCGATTGCGTTGAAAACAACAAGCCCGTTGATAAATTCAGACCCGAGGAGCTTTCCTGCGTGCTGAGAATTCTCAATAACTTATAAAATCTTTGCGGCGGGATGTGGACATCCCGCCCTACACCCGTAAAAAAACCGCCACGGTTATCACACCGCAGCGGTTTTCTTTTATCTGTGCAATTTTAAAATTTCTTCAATCGGCTCTCTGAATTCTTTTCTGACACTTGGAAGCTTCTTTCCTTTGTTGAGGAAGCCCGTGAAAAGCATACCCTTGCGATCGTTGCCCATCTGGAATTTTGCAATCGTGCTGATGAGAAGCTGTCTTTCGTCTGCGTTTTCAAGATATCTGCAGTCGACTATCGAGATTTCAACGGTTGAATCGGGCGATGCGCTGACGTTTACGCAGAGAGTGCCGTCTGCAGTTTCGGTTTTAACCTCTGCCCCTGCTCCGTCAATCTTCACGCTGACCTTGCCCTCAACAATATCCTTGAATTTAAGGATATACGTTCTGTTTTCGGGAGCAACTGCGCTTGTGCCCTCGGCTTTTGCGATTCTGAACGAAATGTTTTTGCCGTTTTCGGCAACGGTGAAAGCGGTTTTGAGATATTCGCCGTTCTGATATGACAGAGTTTCGCCGTCATCCTCATAAAGAGTGAAAGTGTTGTTACCTCTGTAAACAAGCACCTCAAGTGTTTCGGGGTTGGAGCAGTCGTTCTTTCTGTCGTTTGCACTCATCGGGATGATTGCACCCTCTTTTGCGAAAACGGGAATGCTCTCCAGGTCACGGAACATTTTGACAAATCTGTTACCGCTGTAAATCCTGCCCGTAAAGATATCGGTATATCTGCCTTCGGGAAGCCATACACTGACACCTGCAAGATTTGTCTTGTCGGAGGTATGCTCGGTTATGGGTGCGGCGATAAGCTCGGTGCCGAAGAAAAACTCATTTCTGCATTTATATGCGTTTTCGTCCTCGGGGTAAGCATAATACATCGGCTCGCAGATTGCTCTGCACTCGGTATGAGTGCGGTAATTCATCGTGTAGATATAGGGCAGAAGCTTGTGGCGAAGGCGAAGCTGGTTCTTTGCAATGCGTTCAACCGCACCGCTGTAATTCCAGGGCTCCTTGCCCATAAATTCGTTGTTGGTTGAGTGAAGCCTCATAACGGGGCTGAAAACACCGAGCTGCACCCAGCGGATATAAAGCTCGTCATCCTTTTTGCCCATACAGTGACCGCCTATATCGTGGCTCCACCAGGGATATGCGACGTTTGATGCGGTTGCGGTATAGCCCGGCTGATAGTCGAGGCTCTTCCACGTCTGCGTTGTGTCACCGCTGAAGCCGAGAGGATATCTCTGGCTGCCTGCACCGCAGAAACGTGAAAGGATAAGAGGTCTGTGGTTATCCTTTGCGTTATCAAGGAAATGATAGTGGTTGAGTGCCCACAGAGGGTCGAGACCCTTGACGGCGGTATTCTTGCCCTGCTGCCAGTCAATCCACCAGAAGTCAATGCCCATCTTTTCAAAGGGATGGTGCAGAATATCGAAATATTTTTCGGTGAATTTCTTATCGGTTATGTCGAATGCAACGGGCTCCTTGGTTTTGGGGTCCTGACCCATCGCTTCGCACATTTCTTCATACTGGTCCTCAAACCAGCGCACACCCATCGACGGATGAATGTTGAAGGTGATTTTGTAGTTATCCTCTTTGAGCTTTTTAAGGAAGCCTTCGGGGTCGGGGAAAAGCTCGGTGTTGAAGCTGTAGCCCGTCCAGCCCTTTGACCATACGTCGTAAACGTATTCCATAAAGTTGAGGTGCTTACGCATTCTGTGGCAGTCCTTGCCGAATTTCTCCTTGATTTTTACCCAGTGCCAGTCCATATCAACCGTTGCAACGGTGATGGGGATTTCCTCCGCCTTGAATCTCTCCATAAGCGAAAGATATTCAGCCTGTGAATAATCCTTGTATCTGCTCCACCAATTGGAGAGGGCATACCTCGGAATCAGGGGCACTCTGCCCGTAAGGTTATATAAATCGGTTGTTGCGCCTATATAATCGTTGCCGTAGGCAAAATAATATTCGTCGCTTTCGTTGTTGTCACGGGGAAGAATCGTGCCATCGGGCTTGATTGCGAGGGTATCGCTGTCATCAAGAACTGCAACGCCGTTTCTGGAGCAGACACCGTCACCCACCCTGTCAATGGCGGTGATATCGAGGGTACGGCTTGTGCCCTTGAGGTTGCCCGATTTGAAATTCTTAACCTTTCTTCCGTCAGCGAGAATAATATAAAGCATTTTCTTTGCGCTTAGCGAATAAACGAAAGTTACCTTTTCGGTTTTGATTTCGATTTTGCCGCCGTTTTCCTTAACGTCGAAACCGCATTCGCAGAAATCCCTGAACCATACGCTCTGGGTAGGCTCGTTGCAGAATTTGCCGTCAGCCTGCTTTTCAACTCGGAGCATACAGGGGGTTATAACCGTCAGCCTCGTTGAGCCGTTGACGTATACCTGATTTTTCTTGGCAACGGGCGAGCAGTCAATTTTAAATCTCTTTGCAAAACTATCCATAGCAATCCCCTTATTAATTACATTATGAATATCATTATAACCTTTGCACTGTTTTGTGTCAACCGAAACAAAAAGTCCGTTTGCTATTCCAATTCACGGAAAAATAGTATATAATTAATTCAACATTGATTTCGGAGGCGATTTTATGACCCTTATGAGCTTCAAGCGAATACTTATGGCAATTCTGATGATTCCGTATTATCTTTTCAATTACGCATTCAACGATTACGCCTACCCTGCCGTCAGCAGAGAGGGCGCATATCTTTTCTGCTATTTCGTGGGTAACGAGGTAAACGAGCAGCAGATTCACCTTGCCGTCAGCACAGACGGATACAGATTCAATGCGCTCAAGAATAACGAGCCGATTATCGACCAGAAGCTCGGTACGGGCTGCGTGCGAGACCCCTATATCCTCAAGGGTCACGATGAAAAAGGCAAGGACTGCTATTTCATCATCGCAACCGATATGAACGCTCTTGAGGGCTGGACCTCCAACCACGCACTCATCACCTGGAGGTCATACGACCTTGTCAACTGGATTGACGAAACGGTTATAGATATTCGTCAGTTCAAGGGCTTTGAAACCACAAACAGAGCGTGGGCACCGCAGGCAATCTGGGATGAAAACACAGGTATGTATATGGTTTACTGGGCAACCTCCACGCTTGAAAACGATACCGCAGGGCATTATTACGCATACACTAAGGATTTCAAAACGTTTGAAACCGAGCCGAAGGTTTTATACGGCAGATGGAACGAGCCTGACCCCGAAACGGGCGGCACAAGAAACGTTCAGTGCATCGACGGCGATATCGTCTATAACGAAAAAGACGGATACTATTATCTCTATTTCAAAGAGGACCTCACCCAGAAAATCGCATACGTCAAATCAAAGAATCTCACGGGACCTTATAACACAGATTATACTATCTGCTCGCTCAACTGGTTCGGCGTTGAGGGCAGCTCAATGTACCGCATAAACGGTACGGACGCATTTATGATGATAATGGATGAATACGGAAACGGCACCTTCTTTGCACAGATGACAAGGGATTTCGAATCCTTCAGGCAGGTGCAGCGCTCAACCTATTCGGTCAATCATCTGAAGCCCCGTCACGGCTCTGTGGTTGCGATTTCGGAGGATGAATACAAAGCTCTTGTTGATGCCTACGGAATGCAGGAAATACCTGAATAACAAAAACAGCCTTCTGCTTTTGCAGGAGGCTGTTGCTGTTATATTGATGTTTGAATCGAACAAAACCGTTTTGTTTTATAGCACATGAGGACAACACAAGCAAAATAACCATAAGCACCAAAATGGTTTTAATAAATTTCACTTATATTCATCCTTTCTGTTTTGGTTTCAGATTGTTTGCTCACTGCAAAAAAGACAATGAACAACTTCATCTCACGAATAATTTGCTAAACTATTCGTGCATTTCATTAACACCTTCGGTTGCGGAAATATCACACAAAAACTCACCGTAAATATAGTCTTTAGAAATATTTGGATCAGTATTTTTCACTTCAGTATGTAAAGCTATTGCTCGAATCCCTAATTCTTCAGATGAAAAAGAATTGTTGGTTTCGATTATAATGGTAAAACCATAAACACCTTCTGAAGTAAAAATATCATAACTCTGATCATTCTGGGTTATAGAATTACCTTTACCATCATTTTCATAATATCCGCCAAATCTTTTCCAAGTAATACTTTCAACATCACCTTCGATGCAAGAAAGCATTTTGTTTATTTCTCCAGTTAGATCATCGAAATTGTCTTTGATATTTTTACACATAACGGCTTCCATTGCAGATGCATCTTTGTTTTCAACCGCATAAATTACTGCTTCTGCAACCTCTTCATTGCTGATAGTCTTTTTATCCCCGAAAAACGGAAAGATTGTCATTAAGATAGACATAATGAATGCAATAATTCTTGCTAACATATTTTTGTCCCCTTTTAAAATTTATTTATGTAAAGCTGACTTTACTTTATCCTAATTATACCATATTGCATAATAAAAAACAAGTAAGTCGGGTTTACATTTTGAAAAAACCAGACACACGAAATACTTTTTGTTTTGTTTCAGCAGCTTTACCGACAGTTATTCAAGCTCTTTTTCTATAAGCTCCGTCACGTCGGATATAACGTAATCCGCAAGGGCTTTTATCGAATCGACACCGTTTTCCATTGCGTATGACCTGAATTCGGCAATCATATCTCTGTCGTTTACATTATCACCGACAGCGATGATATCATCATATTCCGCACCGAGATGCTCCGCAAGGATATATAAGCCTCTCGCCTTATTCATATCGCTCCGCACGATGTCAATGCAGGTACCGTTTTGCATCGGATTGACCTTATCGCCGAAAAGCTCTCTGACTGTTGCGGTCACTCTCTCAGCCGATTCACGGTCGGGAAGAAAGGTGCTTATCTGGGTAAACCAGGGGATTTCAGGCATATTTTCAAAAAGTATTCCGCCCTCCTCCATATCATCCTGATCAAAAGCATAAACAGCGCACGGAAGCTCCGTATGCACAAACGCCGCTCTGCAGCCGCTTTCAAACAGCTTGGTTATAAGAGGGCGTGCAACGTCACCGCCGCACCGCACCTGCGAAATCACAGTGCCGTCGGGAGTCATAATTACTGCGCCGCTGTCGGAAACAAAATAATCACAGCCGAATTTCTTCTCGGCATAAATTTTCACCATATCCTCAACGCCTCTGCCGCTGACAATCGCAAAAACGTTGCCTGCCGCACGCCATCTTTCAATAGCTTCGCGTTTTTTATCATCGATTCCGTTGTGGTTGAGAGTGCCGTCATAGTCGCTTCCGATTATCTTCATCTGCCGATTTCCTCCGCAATTGCCTCAACGCATTGCTCGGGTGTCATCCCCTCGCATTCAACGGTTATATCGGCGTATTTTTCATAAAGCGGTGCACGCTCCTCATAGAGGGCAGGAATGGTTGTCCCCTCTTTCATTGCAATGCCCCTTGTGTGGATATTATCGATTCTTCTCTCAAGCTCCTGCGATGAAAGCTTGAGATAAACAGCAACACCGTCAGAGCGGAGCTTTTTCATCGCTTCCTCACCGTAAACCGCACTGCCGCCCGTTGCGATAACGCAGTTCTCGATTTCGGCTTCGCAGATAACGTCATTTTCAATCTGCAGGAATGCTTCTATACCCTGCGAATTGATGATTCCGCAAAGGCTGTCGCCGCATTTTTTCTGGATAAGCAAATCCGTATCGACAAAATCCATAAGCAAAGATTTTGCAAGCAAAACTCCGATTGTGCTCTTGCCTGCACCGGGCATACCGATAAGAACAATATTTTTCAAAAAATCCCCTCCGTACTTTGATTATTTAAACAATGTTTTAATGATAAGTTAAAAAATGAAAAGTGAATAGTTTCGGAAGGGCTTTGCCCTTACCCATTTTTGTTTTGCAGAGCCGATTCACGAAACGTCCGCTATATAATTTGCGCCGCATGCCCTTAACTCTTCATTCTTCACTATTCATTTTTCACTTTGTATATTCCGGTAAAATTATACCACCGCTTCCGATTAATGTATACAGTTAATAAAAATTTTATTTGACATATATCGGCATTATTTGATAAAATAACTTGAATTAATTAAAGGAAGGGAAAGTAAGATGGGATTCAAAGAATATATCACAAAAGCACTCAACAATCCGGAGCCGGGCGACAAAATCGAATATTATAACCTCAAAAAAAGAGTTACGGGCAACGTGCTCTCCAACGCACAGAGAACTATTCCCGCAGGCGGATATAATTATGAAGCGGATATAACACGCTTCTGGGAGGAATTTCAGAAGCTCAAGGCAAACTGCGATTACAAGCTCACCTTTAATACTATTATGCTCCGTGTGCTTGCCGAGGGTCTCAAGGCTGCTCCCAGACTCAACGCCCATATGGACTATAAATTCAACGCATCCTGCGGCAGACTCATCATCAAAAAGCACATCGACGTTGCCGTGCCGATGCTGATTAACGGCGAAACCTTTCCCATCAAAATCAGAAACCTTGAAGAAAGAAATCTCAAGGAAACCGCAGAAGAATTTGAAAGGCTCACAAAAACTCTTGAAACAACCGACGTTGACCGTCTGCTTTTCGATATCATTCTGCAAAGACTTATCGGCTTTGTGCTCAAGGGCAAGCTTGCCTCAACCGCCGCACAGATTGCAACGGGCTACGTCGGCAAATATAAGGTCGCAAAGCTCTCGGGGCTTTTCGAGCACGTGCCCCACGATGAAACCTCACTGCAGATTGATGACCTCAATGAAGGCAGCGTCTGCCTGACAAACCTCGGCTCACTTTATAAAGGTCTTAACGGCAACGTTACCTATGCTCCGATTCTCTATCCGCAGGTTTTCATTATGGCAATGGGTGCAGTGCAGGACAGAGACTGCGCTTTCAAAAACGAGGACGGCGTTGTCGATATTGCAACCAAAAAGATTCTGCCCATCAACGTTATGTTTGACCACAGACTCGGCGGCTTCAATGACGTTATACCCTTTATCAAAAGGCTTGATGAAATCTTCGCAAACCCCGAATGTATTCACGAATGGTGATTTATTAACGGATATGCTTCGGTATATCCGTTTTTTATTGATTATTCCATCACGGTAAAGTATAATTATAGTGAAACCATTAAAACAGGAAAGTGATATCAATGGAAAAATATATCGACCTTCACACGCATTCTCTTATGTCCGACGGCTCGATGACACCTGCAGAGGTGGTAAGAGAAGCCAAAAAAGCAGGTCTTGCGGCAATCGCACTCTCAGACCACGATACTATTGACGGAATCAAAGAAGCTATGGCAGAGGGTGAAAGAATCGGGGTTGAGGTTGTGCCCGCAATCGAATTCTCGGTGCAATCGGAAACGGAAACACACATTCTCGGCTATTATATTAATATTGACAGCCCGATTCTGAAAAAAGCTCTTGAATCAGTTATTGAGCTTCGCCGCTTCAGAAACCGAGAAACCTGCAGAAAGCTCAACGAGCTCGGCTTTGACGTAACGCTTGAGGAGGCAAACGCAATTGCTCCCAACGGATTTATCGGCAGAGCACATTTTGCAAAGCTGCTTGCCGACAAGGGCTACACCAAAAGCGTCAAGGAAGGATTTGCTCTCTATCTTGAAAACGGCAAATACGCCTACTGCGGCAAGCAGAGCCTGACCGACGAAGAAGCTGTCAGATTAATCAAGGAATGCGGCGGCGTTGCCTGCGTTGCTCATCTTCACCTGACCAAAAAATCCGATGCAGAGCTTCGCGATTTTCTTATCCGACTCAAAAAATGCGGTCTTGACGGCATTGAGGGCTATTATACGGAATACACACCCGAAATGCAGGAGAAATATCAGGCTCTCGCCAAAGAGCTTGGGCTGATTATTTCGGGCGGCACGGATTTCCACGCAAAAATGAAGCCGCATATAGCAATAGGTACAGGCCTCGGCAACTTAAAAATCCCCTACAGCATTCTCGAAACCATAAAATTGCACAAATCAAAGTAATTTTATCCATTTATTAACCGTTTGTTCACAATTCATAGTTGAATTGAACAAAAACCGCAACTGTGTTCTTGCCATTTTGGAAAAAATATTCTTGAAATCAAACCCGTTTTCTGGTATAATCTTTCCTTGGGTTTTGCAAAAATCCGTGTATGAGGTCTATTGAATATCAGGTAGTTTGGTTGTTAGGAGTATTATTTAAATGGCAGCAGGAATAAAAATTTTATCAATGATGATGTCACTCGTCATCGTTTCAATATCAGAAATAACACCCTGGGTTTTCAGCAATGCAGAGGCTTCTGAAAATTCCGTTATACTTGATGCGGCTTGCTTTGATTCAGTTCTCAGCATCCCGTCCGAAACAATTTTCGTGAACGAAGCAGATGAACCCGAAGTGCTCACCGTTACGGAAAAAGCACCCGAAGTTTTCACCGCGGCAACAGAAGCCGTCTCTGAATCGGTAACAATTATTCTTCCCGAAGCAACCACAGATGCTGTTGAAGAAGAAACCGTAACAGAGGAAAGCATCACAGAAATTGAGAAAAACACTGAAGCCGAAACAGAAGCACCCACTGAAAAGGAAACCGAAAAAACAGAACACAACTCCTCGGGTAAAATTCTTGTAGGCTCTGACAGTATGCTCTGGCCCGTAGCTCACAAATCAGAGGTTGTCGAAGGCTTCCCCAGATATTCAAGCGGCGGAGCTCACCACGGCGTTGACATCTTCGTCATCAGCAACGAGGGCAGCAACCGAGACGGTGACGGCGGCAGCCTTTCTTACGGCAAGCCCTTCCGTGCGGCACAGTCAGGCGTCGTTGTCGAGGCTGCAAACAACGGAAAATATAACACAGGCTACGGTAACTACTGCATTATCGATCACGGCGACGGCACACAGACCCTTTATGCCCACGCAAGGTACATAAACGTCAGCGTCGGCGACACCGTCAAGCAGGGTCAGACCATCGGTGAAATCGGCGGTACGGGTAACACAACCTCACCCCATCTTCATTTTGAGGTCAGAGTTTACGGTGAAAGAGTCAATCCCCTCAATTTTATTTCAGAGCCCTGAAAATAAAATCAGAAGCATTGTCGGTAATCCGGCAATGCTTTTTTATATTGAAAAAAATGAATTTTTGTGATATTCTTTTAGCAAAGTAATCTTTTGGGAGAATTTCCAATGAAAAAGAATTTTTCAAGCATACGGATTATAGCATTCGGCTATATGATTTTTGTTTTGACCGGTGCGTTGCTGCTGACTCTCCCGTTTGCATCTCAAAGCGGAGAAAGCGTCGGTTTTCTCAATGCACTTTTCACGGCAACCTCTGCTTCGTGTGTTACGGGTCTTGTAGTGCTTGATACCGCAACCTCGTGGAGCCTTTTCGGGCAAACGGTCATTATTTGCCTGATTCAGATTGGCGGTCTCGGATTTATGACGATTGCTACCGTCTTTTCTATGATACTCAAGAGAAGAATGGGCTTGCGTGAACGAATGACAATGGTTGAAAGCATCAACAATGATAATATAGGCGGAATATTGAGCCTTACCAAAATCATCGTCATCGGCACAGCCATTTTTGAGGGCATCGGTACCTTGCTTCTCTCAACCCGTTTCATTCCCGTTTTCGGCGTTGCAACAGGCATCCGATATTCAATTTTTCACTCAATCTCGGCATTCTGCAATGCAGGCTTCGATCTTATGGGCGTTTTTGAGCCGTATTCATCACTCGTCCGATTTGCAGACGACGTTGTTGTCAACCTCACTCTTGCGGCGCTGATAACAATCGGCGGTTTAGGATTTTTTGTTTGGGATGATATCAGAAGAAATAAGCTGAAATTCAAAAAATATTCGCTTCATTCCAAGCTCGTTCTTGTTGTTTCTGCATTCCTGACTTTTGGCGGCACGTTGCTTTTCCTTATCTTTGAAAGAGACTTCACAAACGCGGGTCTCGGTGCAGGACAAAGTTTGCTAAATGCGCTTTTTGATTCGGTTACGGCGAGAACAGCAGGCTTCAACACCACTGATACCGCAGCACTTTCTCCTGCAAGCAAGATTCTGACGGTTATCCTTATGTTTATCGGCGGCTCACCGGGATCAACGGCAGGCGGTATGAAAACAACAACCCTTGCAGTTATTGCAATTTCAACCTTTAACGGAATGACACGCAGACAGTCCAAAGGTGTTTTCGGCAGACGTCTTGAAAAGGATGCTATTCACAAGGCAAGCTCCGTTGCTTTCACAAACCTTTCCCTTGCACTCATCGGAATCATTCTTATCTGTGCATTCCAGCCGACACTCAATATTTCCGACATCATTTTTGAAGTAGTTTCCGCAATCGGCACGGTCGGTATGACAACGGGAATAACCCGTGACCTGATAACGGCATCCCGACTTGTTATTATCTTCCTTATGTATTGCGGCAGAGTGGGCAGCGTTTCGTTTGCCTTGGCTCTTATGGAGCCGAAAACCACTCCGCCCGTGAAAAATCCCCGCGAAAAAATTACTATAGGTTAGGAGAATCTTATTATGAAATCATTTCTTGTTATCGGTCTCGGCCATTTCGGTCAGCATCTCGTTAAAAGCCTCGCAAAATTCGACTGTGAAATTATGATTGTAGACAAGGACGAATCCCGAGTTGAGGAAATGATGGGATATGCAGACAGCGCAAAAATAGGCGACTGCACCAACATTGATGTCCTCAAGACCTTCGATATACCTTCGTTTGACACCTGCTTTGTGTGCATGGGCGAGAACTTCCAGAACAGCCTTGAAATCACAAGCCTGCTCAAGGATTGCGGAGCAAAAAAGGTTATCACAAAGGCGGACAAGGATATTCAGGAAAAATTCCTGCTCAAGAACGGTGCTGACGCCGTTATTTATCCCGACAAAAATATGGCGGAGCGTTACGCCGTCAGAGAAAGCAGCGAGCATATTTTTGACTATATCAGCCTCGACAGCGATTACTCAATTTATGAAATCGACGTTGCAGAGCGTTGGGTCGGCAAAACCGTAAAGGAGCTCAACTTCAGAGTCAGCTACAACCTTTCCGTTCTCGCAACAAAAAGCAATAATAAAGTCCACCCCGTTATATCCGGCGAACACCGTTTCTGTGCTGACGATCATCTGATTGTTCTCGGTACTCTCGATGATGTCCGCAAAGCCACAAGGTAACTCGATAATAAATCCGTTGACAAAAGCATCATAATATTGTAAAATTTTAAATGCAGTAAATATATTGGAGGTAATTACTATGGTTTTAGCAGCTGTAGGTAAGAACGGCACAGGCAAAGACTTTTTCCTTGAATACGTAGCAAAGACTTACGGTTTCCCTATGATTTCAATTGGTGACGTTGTCAGAGAGCTTGCCGCAAAAGACGGCCTTGAGCTCACAAGAGACAATCTCCACGCAACATCAAAGAAGTATATGTCCGAATTCGGTCAGACCTTCTTCCCTGAAATGATCGTTAAGAAGATCAAGGAATCCGACAGCCCCAACTTCCTTGTTTCGGGCATCCGTCCTCCCTCAGATATCGAGGTTTTCAAGAAGGCTTTCGGCGACAAGTTCGTTCTTGTTGACGTTGTTATCAGCGATGACGAGGTCCGTTATCAGAGAATGCTTGCAAGAGGCTCCGAGAGAGACGGCAAGAGCGTTGAAAAGCTTCGTGAAAATGACCTTCACGAGGAAGAAATCTTCCACACCAGCGAAAGCGAAAAGATGGCAGATTACGTTATGCTCAACGACGGCACTGTTGACGATTTCTATGCAGGCGTTGCAGATTTTTACGATAACTATCTCAAAGCAAAGCTCGACTAAAAAACAACTCCGTTGCTCAATGAGCAGCGGAGTTTTCCTTTTCATCTGATTACGATATCGCATTTATCCTTTATTCCGAAATATTCGAAATACTTATTTTCAAGCGGAATCCATTTTGATTTAAAGATTTCGAGTGCCGCTTCTCCGTTTCTTTGAAGAATTCTCTGAAGGCGTATTTCTTCGGATGCTTCAACAAAGATTTTTAAATCATAAGAAATCTGCATTTCGGGGTGCAGGGAATATGAGCCTTCAATTATGACAACTCCCTTCGGAATCACCGTCTTTGTTTCGGTTATCTGTCCCACCGCGCAGCTGTAAACGCCGTATTCAAACGGTTTACCCGAAGCAAGCCCGTTTTTAACCTCTTCGCAAAAACGTTCGTAATGAACGTTTCCGCCTGCCTGAGCCATACGCTCAGGTGTTTTCATTGCCGAAGGGAGAAAGAAATCGTCGGTGTGAATAATCTGCGCCTTCGTCGCCTCAGCAAGCTTTTTTGCAAGAGTCGTTTTTCCCGAAGCGCACGGGCCGTCGATTCCGACGGCAACCGGACTTTTGGTTTGAAGAATCCGAAATATTTCCTTGATTACTCTTTCCATAGCTTATCCCTGAATCCAAAAACCCCGACGAAATCCGTCGGGGTTTTGTTGTTTGAATTATTACTGAGCGTCTGTGCCGATTGAATCGTTATAATCGTCAACCTGGTTCTGCATTGCCTTTCTTCTTTCACGAAGCTCTGCATACATTCTGTCTCTCTTCTCACCGCTGAGGTCATAGAAGAACTTGGGAATGATGCTGAGGATACCTGTGACAACGGGAAGGAATGTGCACATCCAGAAGAGAGCGTGACGTGCTCTGGGAGTCTGTGCGCCGTGTGTTGCATTGACGTTATAGCCAAACCAGTTGAGCAAAAGAGGCTGGAAGGTATTCTTTACGGTATTAACAACCTTGGTAACAATGTCCTTGGCAACGCCTGTCATACCCTCTGCTCTGAAGCCGTTCTTCCACTCACCATAGTCGATGGCTTCGTTTCTCATTTCAGCAGGGATAACGCTTCTGAGACCCCAGAAGAACATCCAGATGGTTTCACGGAGCATAAATGCGGGAATCATAACCGCTATGTTCTCATAGCCCTTCTTGGTCTTGGTGTTAATCAGCTCACCTGCGGCGAATACGCCGAGCATCAGCACGCTGTCAACGTGTGAGCTGGCAATCCAAAGTGCCTTCGTTGAGAACTTGGAACGTGCCCAGGGAACGTATGAATACGAAATGGGTGAAACAACCGCACCGGGGATACCGACGATTGTTGACATTGATGCAAGGTTAAGAACCTCAATGTAATAAAGGTTTGTACCTGAACCAATGCTGAATGAGCCGAGAATTTCTGAAAGAGTAATGAGAAGCAACGGCTTGTTGGTAAGAACTGACTTGATGCCGCTTGTGATGGCGGGACGGTCAACCGTCTGCATAACTCTTTCTCTTGCGACGAATGCGTAAATAAGAGCAAATGCGCCCGAGACAACAGCAGTGATAACACCGCCGAGAACGAACATCCTGTTATAGCCAAGCTGATACTTGACCGGGTCTGCGATCATAAGAGCCTTATTCGAGCCGCTGTTGATATAAATATCAATCAGAAGACCCATAAGAATTTCGGGCGCTTTTTCAACAAAGCCCGAAAGCAGGTTTGCCGCAGATATAAGACGGGTTCTGTCAACAATGTTTGGCGTTATGGTCGCCGTCATACCCGTTCTGACAATAGTAATAAGCGAGCCGGCAAGGTTATTGAACACCTGCAGTATAAGATACGGTATAAATCTTGACATTGCGGAGCCGACACCTGCCGTTCCGTACATCATCGGCAGTGACCAATAGATAAGCGAAATAAGAACGCCGGGAATTGCGTAAACAACAAGCCAGGGCTTGAACTTACCCCAACGTGTTCTTGTTCTGTCAACGATAGCGGCAAGGAAAAGGTCATTGATAATGTCCCATATGCCGATAATACCGTTGGTGAGTGACTGAAGCCTGAGGTCGATTTTGAGAATGTTCGTTCTGAAAACATCGTCATACTTGCCGATATTAAAGCTCTGAGCAATGTCATCAAGAACATAAGCAAACGTTTCTTTTGCGCCTACGTAACGTCGGTCTCTCGGTACAGCTGACTTAGCAGGTGCGTTTGACTCTGTTGCCATATCATCTCTCCTTCTTTAAAATATAATAAATAATAATACGCTTAATTTTAACACAGTATGAACAACATTTCAACCGATTAAATATTTTTCATTAATATTGCACATTTTTGAGCAGTGTTTTTTGGTTATTAATTCAAAGATTTCTTGTTTTATATGATAACAGGATGATAAAAGCCGAATTTTTCGCCCTTTGCAGGCATAAAATAAAACCGAGGTGACGAAAAATGCTGAAAAAATACAAACCCTACATTGTCTCCGTGGTCATTGCACTCGCCGTCGGAGGACTTTCCGCAGCCGTGACAAGCCAGAGCATGGAGGTTTATTCCAAAATCAACCAACCCCCTCTTTCACCGCCGTCAATCCTTTTTCCGATTGTCTGGACGATTCTTTTCACGCTTATGGGAATCAGCGCCGCACTTGTTTATCATTTCAAGGATACGAAGCACGACGGGGTGCGTACTGCACTCATCGTTTATGCCGTCAATCTTGCGGTCAATTTCATCTGGAGCATAATTTTCTTCAATATGCAGGCATATCTCTTTGCCTTCATCTGGATTCTGCTGCTGATTGCCGTCATCATTGCGATGATTATTCTTTTCAAAAGAATCAGTCCGCTTGCAGCATATCTTCAGATACCGTATCTTCTTTGGGTAGCCTTTGCGGCATATCTCAATCTGGCAATTTATATCTTGAACAGATAACAGAAAGGCTTACACCTGCTTTGGTGTAAGCCTTTGATGTTTATATAAGTGAGCCAAAAAGCAACAGTGTTTCTTTGAAGACGCCTCCGAAAACAGACACAACTTCCAAAATCAAGTACCTGCTCATATAAAAAATAACAAAAAATGCATCGTCAAAGGTGTTTATATTAAAAACACTTTCAACATATGAATCAAAAGAATAAACAATATCGTGTATACTTTCAAAACAATAATCTTTATATTCCTTCAGATTTTCGGATAAAGTTGCTCTTTCAACCGAGCATTTCTCCTGCTGCATATTCTGTCCTGCAATACGAACATAAACAAACCATTCCCCGCCCATTTCTTCATAGTCAATACGGACATTATATTGACAATTTTCAAGTTCAGCATAACCACCGAAATCCTCTATAATTTCGGTGGTGCCATCTGTATAAGTAACGGTAAGGGTTTCAAATCCAAACGCAGGAGCATAAACGCTTCCGTCATAATAAGTGGTGACAACGGCATAATTTTTAAGATTTGTAACCTCAACAGACTCTATGATATCGGTTATTTCGATAACACTGACAACAGCTTTTTCTCTGTATTCTGTGCCCCAAAAGCCTATTTCAACATCATTCTCACCTTTAACAAGACCGTTTTCGGTATGAATTGTAATAGTTGTCCATTCGTAGACATACTCTTCGCCGAGAGAAAATTTTATCGTTACATTTTCCGCCTCGATTTCGTAGGTGCCGTCATCCCATTCAACAATACCATATCCAAGTATTATGTTTTCAAGGATACTTCTGTCAAACTCGATAGCGGTTATATCTCCGACGTATTCCGCTTTGACCGTCACGCCTCTGTCTCCATAAAGGTCAAATCCCACAATGGTTTCCCCTGCTTCGAGGTAATAATATCTGGGGCATGCGGAATCCATATACGCAATTGAATCCATTGTATCCTCATATTTACCATCAGCACAATCATCGGGTATACCGTACCAGATATCGCTGTCAACGGTGATTTTGTAATAGCCGCTTTCCTCAATATCAACTGTCAGATAAACGGATTTTTCTTCCGATACGGGAGGCAAAACCGTTTCCTCTCCGACTTCCAGCGTACCTGCATAAGAATAAATCCATGGCTCGTCGTCTCCGAAATACCACTCGATATCTCCGGGGGTCTGTGCGAAGGCTGTCACACCGCCGCAAGCAATCACAAGCGCAAGAAGCATTGCAAAAGCATTTCTGATTGTTTTTTTCATAAATATCCTCCTCTTTAAAGTCAGGGCAGCTCCTTGACCCTGCTCTTGTTTACGTTTCGAATAATATCACCAATTTTTCCGTTTGTAAATAGAAATAACCAAATTGAAACCAACCTGTAAACTTTTGTAATCATTGTGTTACCGTTTGAAACCTTTGGCATTCCGTAAGGCTTGAAAAATATGTCAGATATGGTATAATATAAGGAAAAACAAATGAAAAAAGGAGAAATATTATGCTTACACTTGAAAAAGCAAAAGAGCTGATTTCGCAGACAACAACTCAGCCTCACCTGATTCTCCACGCAAAAAACGTTATGGTTGCAATGGGCGGTCTTGCAGAGCATTTCGGTGAGGACAAATCCCACTGGATGGCAATCGGCTATCTCCACGATTATGACTACGAGCAGTATCCCGATGAACATCTTGACCATACTGCAGAGCCGCTGAAGGCCGCAGGTATTTCGGACGAAGAAATCCGCGCGATTCTCTCCCACGGATACACGCTCAGAAACGACGTTGAGCCCATCACAAATCTGGAAAAGTCACTTTTCACCGTTGACGAGCTGACGGGCATAATTCAGGCGGCGGCAAGAATGCGCCCCGCAGGAATCACCGATATGGAGATTTCCAGCTTTATGAAAAAATTCAAGGATAAAAAGTTTGCAGCAAAATGCAACCGCGAGCTCATTAAACAGGGTTGCGAAATGCTCGGTATGGAAGTGAAAGAGGTCGCTTCAATCTGCATCGAAGCTATGAAGCAATACGCAGACGAGCTTGAAATAGGTGCTAAAGAATGAGAATAACCGTTCTTTCCGAAAACACCTCCTCACGCCCCGATATCGGAGCGGAGCACGGTCTTTCGCTTTATATCGAAACTGCAGGCAAAAAGATTCTTTTTGATGCAGGACAGACGGATTTGTTTGCCGAAAACGCAGTCAGGCTCGGCATTGACCTTTCGCAGGCGGATTTTGCCGTTTTGTCTCACGGACACTATGACCACGGCGGAGGTCTTAAGAGATTTCTTGAAATAAATTCAAAAGCACCCGTATATATCAGCCGCCACGCATTCGGAGAGCACTATAACGGAACGGAAAAATATATCGGTCTTGACCGCACCCTTGCAGAAAGCGGCAGACTTGTTTATACAGACGAGACGTATCGGATCGACGAAGCGACAACGCTTTTTTCTCCGATGCATAATACACCGCCCGTATGCGAAAGCAAAACGGGAATGACGGTCAGAACGGAAAACGGCTTCCTTGGCGACACCTTCCGTCACGAGCAATTTATGCTTATCAAAGAAAACGGCAGAAAATATCTTTTCAGCGGCTGCTCGCACTCAGGCATTCTTAACGCTGCCGAATGGTTTTCGCCCGACGTTCTTGTCGGCGGATTCCATCTTTCCAAGGTTGACCGAACAGAGATTCTGTCGGGCATAGCCGAACGGCTCAACCGATATGACACCGAATTTTATACCTGCCACTGCACGGGCGTAACCCAATATGAACAAATGAAGCTGCATATGCGGAAGCTTAACTATATTTCCGCAGGCACAGCAATTGAAATATGAAAGGAAAAACAAATGAGAATCGCAGTCACACACGAAAACGGAGAAATTTTTCAGCATTTCGGCCACACCGCCGAGTTCAAAATCTATGAAATCAACGATAACAAAATAGCCCGTACAGACGTTATCGGCACGGGCACAAGCGGTCACGGAGCGCTTTCGGGTATGCTTTCGGCAATCGGAGTAAGCGTGCTTATCTGCGGCGGAATCGGCGCAGGCGCACAGACTGCTCTCGGCAAGGTCGGAATCAGCATTTACGGCGGTGTCAAGGGCGATGCAGACAAAGCAGTCGAAGCATTTCTTGAAGGAAAGCTTCAGTATAATCCCGACGCAAAATGCGACCATCACGGTCACGGTGATGAACACGAATGCGGCGACCACGGATGCGGCGAGCATTCCTGCCACTGAAACATAAAGGAGAAACAGAAAATGAGTAATGAACTGAAAAGAACCTACGTTCCTTTCACGGAATGGAAGGAGCCTTCAAAGCAGACGGAATATACCGAATCAACACCCCTGCTTGCTCCCGACGGCACTCTGCTTGCAAAAGGTTGGGCAAGACGAAACGTTTTTGAATATGACCGCAACAAGGTCAAAAAGGGCATTATGAGCCGCAAGGAATGGGATTTTTATAATATCGCCAACGAGGATTATCAGCTTCTCATCAGCTTTGCAAACATCACCGTCGGCGGCTACGTCGGTCTCAAGCTCGTCAACCTCAAAACAGGTGAGGTAATTATCGATGCGATGAAGTATTTCCTCGGCACAAACAAGCACGTTCCGCCTGCAAAGGGTGACGTGCCCAACAGATTCAAGGACAAAGTCGGCTCTGCGGAGTTCGATTTCAACACCAAGGAAACCGAAAGAATCCTTTGCTACAAGCAGCCCTACAAGGGAAAAATGATTGAATGCTCCGTCAGCATGGACATTATGCCCGGACTTGAAAACATAACCACAGTTTTGCCCTTTGACGAGGATAAAACCAGATATTTTATGACGACGAAGCAATTCTGTATGCCCTGCGGCGGCACCCTTAAATGGGGCGATGATGTCTGGAACTTTTCAAAGGAAAACACCTTCTGTGCTCTTGACTGGGGTCGCGTTAACACACCTTATCAGATGGTATGGTATTGGGGTAACGGCTCAACCTACCTGACCGATGAAGAT
>JAZNUD010000010.1:0-10812 GCA_045592085.1 Acutalibacteraceae bacterium
CAGCATATTCCTGTTAATATGTCCGATTTATCACACATTTATTTCACAAAAAACTTGTCTTTGCGTAAGGGAAATTTTGACATATTTTGTTAATTTCTGCAATTGATATATTTATATTAAATTATTATAATATCCATTAAGGAAAAATAAAGGAGTATAAAAAATGAAAGACACAACCGAATCAAAACCGCAGTACAGACTCACGCAATCCTGCATAACCGTTGAAGACAGAACGGTCACCACCTACGGGATTGCGGGTGATTCTGTCAGGTTTGACGACACATCGACAGACAAGGCGAAAGCCCTCGACATGGTCGAAAGACTCAACCGTGAACAACTTGAAGAGTCACAGTTCATGTACTTCATTGAAGACGAACTTGACAAATAAAAGTTTTCATTTCCTTTCAAATACAAAGGAGCCGTTTCCCCTCACAGGCAATCGGCTCCTTTGTATTTTTCTTATTGTATTAAAGGTATATAATGCAAATCGGACTTAATCAAGCAGTGCAAGAATCTGCGGTTTGGGTCTTGCACCCGTTGCCTGATTGACAATTCTGCCCTTTTCAAGCACAAAGAATGATGGTATACTCACGACAGAGAATTCGGCAGAAAGTTCAGGTTCGTTGTCTATATTGATTTTTGCCACGAGGATGTCGTCTCTTTCCGCTGCGATTTCTTTGACTATGGGAGAAACCATACTGCACGGACCGCACCAATCGGCATAGAAATCAAGAAGGACGGGCTTCTCGCTGTTTACAACGGATTCGAAATTCTGTTTATTTACTGCAAGTACTGACATAATCACTACTCCTTTTCTTCTTTATTGTGATTATATTATACCCTGCCCGACAGATATTTTCAGTGACAAATGTCACAAAAATGCTTCTCCGAACAAATCGCACCGGATATCGCTGATAAATTCGACAGAAATCCTTTGTCCGTCCGCCATCAAAACACTCTGCCCGACGGAATCAATCTTTTTCACCTCACCCGTTACGGTGACGTATTCTCCGCCGTCTTTTCTCTTGTCTGGCTCAAAATAAACGATTTCCGCAACGGGACGCTGCGAAACCAGCTCCGCAAGAAAACGCAGTTTTTCATTGATAATGCTCTTTTCGTATTCATCGGGCTCTGCGAATTTTTCCGTCAGCCTTTCCGTTTCGCTGACCGCCGCACCGTGACCCGTCAATGCGGCAAACGGGCTGAATTGCGCCGCTCTGTCAATCATCTTCATCCTCGGATGCTTCGTTGAAACGTGATGAGGAAGATTTATTATATCATTATAACCGTCACTCATGCTTTATGACCGCCAATCTGTCCGTTTCTCTCTCTGGCGGTTGCTCCTTCCCTGAAATTCATACCCTTGAGAATTGCGTTTTTGCCGAATTTCTCCTTAAGCTCAACAAGAGTTTCAAGCATACGGTGCTCCCTTTCAAGGGACGCCTCCTCCTCGGCTTTCTTCCTCTCTTTTTCTTCATAATCCTCAAAAAGACTGAGTTGCTCGGGAGTATCATCGGCTTTTATTTCGCTTTCGGGTATAACGTGGTTTGCGGTAATATTAATGCGCCGCACGGTCAGTTTTCTGTCAACACATTCGTCAAAGGCTTTCATCACCGCCTCGGAAATCAGCCGCGATGACGAAGTGTGTCTGCCGATACTGACGGTTGCTCTTGCGTGCTTCGGGACGGCTCTGCCGTAAAAATCGGTTTTAATCTCACCGTCATACGTGCTGAAGCCCCCGAGATTGCTTATATCGTAGCCGATAACAAGCACGATATTATCCGTGGCAAGTTTTTTGGCAACAAGGTCAAGAGCAAGCGCATCAGCCATTTCGTGAGCAACCAGCTTCGCTTTATCAAAATCATAGGGCTCCTGAAGCACCTGACCCGAGCTCAGACAGTTTGTTGAGGGTCGGTATGCCTTGATATCTGAAATTCTGCAGGGCTCCCAGCCCCAGGCGTGGTCAATCAGAAGCTCGGCATTGATGCCGAAAAGCCTGTAAAGCAAATCCTCGTTATTCACCGAGCATCTCGCAACGTCGCCCATTGTCAACATTCCGTGCTGCTCAAGCTTTTGCGATATTCCCCTGCCGACTCTCCAGAAATCCGTAAGCGGTCTGTGACTCCAGAGCTGACGGCGATAGCTCATTTCGTCAAGCTCGGCAATACGCACGCCGTCCTCATCGGCAGGAATCCGCTTTGCGGTTATATCCATTGCGACCTTGCAAAGATAGAGGTTTGTGCCGACACCTGCGGTTGCGGTAACGCCCGTTTCCGCAAGCACCTCCCTGATAAGCATCCTTGCAAAATCGTGGCCCGACATACCGTTTCTCTTAAGGTAATCCGTCGCATCGATAAACACCTCATCGATGCTGTAAACGTGAATATCCTCGGGCGCAACGTGGCGCAGATACACCTGCAGAATCCTGCTGCTGTATTCGATATAATACCCCATCTGCGGGGGTGCAATAATATAATCAAGCTCAAGCGAAGGATTTGCGGCAAGCTCATCCGCATCAAAGGATTTGCCCGCAAACCTCTTTCCCTGTGCATTCATACGGCGTTGAGAATTAACGATTTTCACCTGCTGAATAACCTCGAAAAGCCTCGGTCTGCCCGGGATTCCGTATGCCTTAAGGCTCGGCGAAACTGCAAGGCAGATTGTTTTCTCCGTCCTTGAGGGGTCGGCAACGACAAGATTCGTTTTCATCGGGTCGAGGTTGCGCTCCATAGCTTCAACGCTGGCATAGAAGGACTTGAGGTCAATCGCAATATATATTCTGTTGTTGCTCATTCTATGCCTCCTACACAAATTTCGGGCGGATAATATCCGTCCCTACTCTATTTGTATTTATTATACCATATTCTTTGCACGAAATCAATATTTTATCGAACATTTGTGCGAATTGGGCGTAAAAAAATCGGATAACCGAAGTTATCCGAAAAATTTATCTTTCGAGTTTAGAAAAATCAATTCTTTTATCTCTGAAATAAAATTCTCTGTCATGCTCGCCGATTTCACGAAGCACTCTGCAGGGATTGCCGACGGCAACCACGTTTGCAGGGATATCTCTCGTAACAACGCTTCCTGCGCCGATAACGGTGTTATCGCCTATCGTGACACCCGGCATAATCAGAGCACCTGCACCAATCCAGCAATTTCTGCCGATATGTATGGGCATATTGTATTGATATTGCTTCTCACGCAACTCGGGCAGAATAGGGTGGCCTGCCGTTGCGATAACAACGTTGGGACCAATCATTGTGTAGTCACCTACATAGATATGGCTGTCATCAACAAGCGTGAGATTGAAATTTGCATAAACGCATTTGCCGAAATGGCAGTGTGCACCGCCCCAGTTTGCGTGAAGCGGAGGCTCGATATAACAGTTTTCGCCGATTTCGGCAAACATTTCTTTGAGCATCTGAGCACGTTTATCAAGTTGCGTGGGTCGGGTCATATTAAAATCATAAAGACGGTCAAGGCACTGCAGCTGCTCGGCCATTATATCCTCGTCATCGGGCAGATACAAATCCCCCGAAACCATTTTTTCTTTTTGGGTCATTGTGTTTCTCCTTTGTTCAGACTTCCGACGGCTTGAACGAAGGCATAAGCTGCAATTTGAAAAGATTTCTCTCGTGGAGAGTGTCGATTCTCACCTTCTTCGCCTCATCCTCAATAACGCCCGTTCTGATATATCTGTCAAGCTCGGCATAGGTGAATCCGAGATTATCTTCGTCAGTTTTTCCGCACAGACCGTCAATCGGCACTTTATCGACAAGCACGTCGGGAAGGCCGAGAATTCTGCCGATTTCCTTTACCTCCGCAACGGTAAGGTTGGACATCGGGCTGAAATCGCCTGCGGCATCGCCGTAGCGTGTTGAATAGCCGACCCAATCCTCGGAAAGATTGCAGGTATTGCATACTCTGCCGTTGCAGCACTGCGAAACGGCATAAACCACCGACATTCTGATTCTCGGAGGCAGATTCATTTTTGCTTGCGGAGTTACGGTCAAATCATTCGGCAAGCTGTCCAGAACACCGTCTACGGCATCCTTGATATTCACAACGTGATGCTTGATTCCGAGATGATTGACAAGCAGATAAGCCATATCGATATCGTGCTGCTCACCCTGGGGCATCAGTACGCCGATAACCCTGTCCGCACCCAATGCTTCAACGCAGAGTGCCGCGGCAACGGAGCTGTCCTTACCGCCCGAGATACCCAGAACGGCATTGCAGCCTTTACCGTTTTCCTCGAAAAAATTCCTTATCCATAAAACGCATTCGTCTTTTACCTTTTGTGCATTAAACATCTTTATTCTCCTTCAACATTTATCTGACACATTTTCATCGTGGCAAGTGCCGCTTTATGCGTATCAACCGTTACGCCTGCACAGCAGGACGCATCAACGTATACTTCCTTCTCGGGAAAATTCGCTTTCAGGATAAGTGCATTTGATACCACGCAGATATCTGTACAAAGACCGATAAGAGTGATATCAAAATCTTCATCGCCCGCTGCTTCTTTCACGAGCTTCGGAAGCTCAACCGAGCCGAACGTGATTTTTTCAACGGCTGTATACTTTTTATCGGCAAGTGCCTGAGCAACGGTTTCGTTGAGTTCCCAGCCTTCAGTGCCTTTTATGCAATGCGGCACGGGAAGCTTTGCGCCCTCTGCAGATTCCATATAATTTTCGAAATGGGTATCGTAGGTAACGAAAATATCACCGTCAAACTCTCTGATTTTCCTTGCGGCATTTTCGACTATGGCAACCGCCTCTGCGGTGCCGAGAGCTCCGTCTACAAAGTCCTTCTGAATATCCACAACAACCAATAAATGCTTCATAACTGCCTCCGATAATCATATTTTTGTTTACTGTTAACATCATACAAACGACGGTATTTATGCGTTTCCCCAAACCTGAGCAATCGAAAATCCGCAGTTATATGCGTCAATCAGTTTTTCTTCACCGAGTCCCGAAAGTCTTTTACTTTCTTCTGTAAAGCCGCTGAATTCCGCCTTTTTATAGTCTGCACAAAAACGGTAGTCATTTTCGGAGATATAACGGATATCGCAAATTTCATCGCCGACAAGCTTTGCGACGAAGAATTTTTCTGCGGCTCCGATTTGTTTCTTCCCGAAAACCCCCGTCTTACTCTTTCGGAAAAATCCCAGAAGATAAATCTCGCCGCCGTTTATTTCCACACAGCTGAGCATCATACCGGTATCCTCCGAAAAGAGTCTCTTTTTAATCGAAAAATCCTTTGTATCATATACCGAGAGTGCAGTTTTGCATCCGTCGGTATGCCTTTCGATATTATAAAACTCTTCACCGTCAGGCGAAAAACAGAAATTATCATCCTGCATTTCATCAACGGTAGAAAATCTGAATTTCTTGACAAGGCGCATCCCGTCAAGAGAATAAACCGCAAGCCTGCCTTCGGTTGTTTTAACGACGAAAACATCACCCTTCGGGGATATTGCGCAGTCATAAGCGTACGGCAAATCCCTGAAGGATGCAACCTGCACACCGTTTTTATCAAACACACATACTGTTTGACCCGTACATCCGATACTGTACTCACCGTTGCTGACAAGACTGACAAACGATTTCATATATATCACCTGAAAATAATAATACCACACAGCAAAAACTATTTCAATAATACTTCATATATTTTATAAAAGCAAAAACTCCGCAAAACGCGAAGTTTTTACTGTATATCGATACAATGTTAATGACAGATAAATTGTAATTTGTCGAGCTTTTAATTCTTGGCTAAATTCAAAAACTTTTCTATTTTCTCCGCATCCTTATATCCGAGCTGATACAATTTGTTTAACCCGATTTTATTTCTTGTCGCCGTTTTAATTCCAAAACAATCTTCAGGATAAAGAATTAGCACTTTGCCTTGTTCTTCAAGTTTAAGAATTTCATTTATCCTATTATGATATAATGTGTGCGACATTGTAATAGCCTTTGCAACTTGCGGATATTTAAAAAGCAATGAATTAACAAGCCATTTTGGAAAAGCTGATTTCTTATAGTTGATAGGAAGTGTCAAACAGATAATTAGTTTATCGCAACCATCATCAAATGCTTTTTTATACGGAATCGGGTCGGAAATACCGCCGTCGAAATATTTTCCATTCTTAAACAAAACAGGCTGACGGGTTGCTATAGGTAATGCACAGCTTGCCTTTAACAAGGTGAAATCATCATAGGCAAAATCGCTTTTATAAAAATACTCTTGTTCTGATGTCTGTGCATTCGTTACAGCGGCAACAAACTTTTTAGGTGACTTAATTATGGCTTCAAAATCCAGAGGGTTTTTACCGTAACTGTTAGTTATATCAGAATAAATATAATCAAGATTGATATACATTCCTTTGCTGAAATAGTTGCCTATACTCATATATTGCTTTTCAAACGAATAGTCCTCATAAAAGCTTTTTAGTCGTCCACGTTGACCGGCTATATATGTAATAAGGTTTGCACTTCCTGCAGAAACACCCAAACAATATTCAATATCAATAGAATTATCAAGGAGATAATCAATAATACCGCTCACATAATTTCCTCTTAATCCGCCGCCAACATCAATAATTCCAACCATTTTTTCACCTTATTTTTTTACAAATTCTTATTTACCGAACTGATATATCACACTTATAAGTCTTTCATTTTATCACTGCAAAGATCATTTAATAACTGTGTTGTTTTTTTGTTTTTGTATATTTTACCTTGAAAATAAAAGCGTTTTTTGTTTCCGCCATTATACATAATTTGATAATATCCGGCATTAGTATAGCGTAATAACCGTTCATAACTAAAATGAATGTCTGTTATATCTTTTAAACAAATTACCTCTTTTCCAAACGGATATTGTATTATTATTTCTTCTTTAGTGAAGGTATATTTAAAATGAGAAAATAACAGCATAATCAAGGAAACAACCAAAAGACCGGCTGCAAGGAAATATATTTCCACAAATACAGCTACAGCACAAGAAATCAAACCAATAAAGGGAAATGCAAAAATTTTAAAATTATATGACGTGCTTTTCATTTTTCTCACCATTCAGATTCGATTTACTTGATTAACTATACCACTCTTTGCAAAATATTGCAATCGGATGCGGGTATCTTTATAAAATGAAATATGGCTGCGCCATATGAAATAATCCTTACGGATTATGAAATTTTCTGCCAAAGCAGAAGGTGAAATAAGAACCTGACTTCGTCAGAACCTTGTTATTCGCTTCGCTCATAATAAAATTCGCCCGTAACATTTGCGAAGCAAATATTTCATACGCGTCAGCGTATTTCACAGCGAAGCTATTTCACTCGCTGCAAGGCGAATTTCATTGAAAAAGAAAAAGCAAGTCTTTCGACTTGCTTTTCTTTTTCTGGCAATACGTCTCATTTTAGAACCACAATAAAATTACAAATTTTCAGCTCTAAATCTCAAAACATAAAACTGTTTTAACCACTCGGGCTGTTCATCTAATGTATCTTTTAATTTTTCAAGCGTTCGCTTACCTACACGGCGGTCAAGTATTGCAAACATTCTTACAATGGGATTATCAGACTCAACACTGCTTTTTATGTCCTGATTGCGATACTCAGCTAACGCATCAGCAAATTCACTGTCTTTATATTCCGTTCTCTCATTTAAAGGATATTTATCTAACAAAGACCAGAATTCATCCCAATACTCAATAGCGCCATATGGCTTCTCAATTGATTTATATCCTTTTTCAATAAAATAATTATTTACAGTTTCCCAAGAAAAACGCTTTACTTGTTTATCATCAATACAAACCTCAAAAATTTTGCATCCGTCCATACCGACATATGTTGTACATCCATATCTGACTCTGCCTTTGAGACTGTCTGCAATCATTTCTTTTTCAAGGTGTTTCCGCATACCGCTCCATGAACCTTCGTATCCCATAAACTGACCACCTTTCTTATAGATTTCTTTCATTTTTCATATTATCATCCGACATAGGCTTTGTCAATATTACAATCAGGTGCGGGTGTCCTTATAAAATGAAATATGGCTACGCCATATGAAATAATCCTGACGGATTATGAAATATTTTGCTAAAGCAAAATGTGAAATATAATTCGCCCATAACATTTGCGAAGCAAATATTTCATAGCGAAGCTATTTCATATGCGTCAGCATATTTCACTCGCCACAGGCGAATTTCATTGAAAAAGAAAAAGCAAGTCTTTCGACTTGCTTTTCTTTTTCTGGCCTTACCACCCAATTCTGAACCATAGTTAGTAAGTGAAAATTTTCTAACAAAGTTCATATCCTACTTTCAGCTGTTTTAATAATTTCTAATACTTGCCCCAAAGTGTCTATATTTATTTTTTCTAATGTTAATCCATATCTAAATGCTTTATCTGAAATCCATTCAGCAACCATATCTACGCGTTTGCTATCGCGAGCCAGATATGCTAAATACAACAAAGTTGTATCTCTCATTATCACATCATAATTAAAGCAAAATTTCGCATAGGTCCCATCCACATCAATTGCTCTTCTACATTCTTTTGGTAACATTTTAGAAACTAAGTTAATAAAATCATTTATATCAGTTTCTAAGTATGGTTGAGTGAAGATTGGATCATGGGACTTTTCTTTTCTTACTCTATCAAACGATACTTGCATATCGTCTGTCAGCTCACAATTAGCTCTTTCTTTAAGTGCCCATCGTTCATCATATGATATAAAACATTCTTTCAACTCTGGATATTGACCAATTATATTTTGATATTCGCTTTTATTGAAAATACAGCAAGATAACCCTCCAGGCGTTTCATTGTTAAAATGAACTACTTCTTGTCCCTTGTGTGAAAAGTCAAAACGCAAGTCATAACAATCATAATTAGGATAACCATATAAAATTTGCATACGAGTAGTATTATCCTTTTTAGATCTTTCGTCTACTTGTTTATCTGTCTTTCTATGTAGACAATTAATATTGACGGAGATAACCTTGCCATTTTTTAATATTAACAAGAGTTTGTCATATATGTCCACTGCAATGTTTTTCATCTCCTGAGTAAAGCAAGGAGAATGTTTGAAAATCTGACATATAGTAACCAAATATAGTGCATTTATCCTCGTTCTAAAGTTATACTTTAAAAGCTTAGTTAAAACATTTACTAAATCTTCATCATATTCAAAACAATCATCTGATATTGCAAACAAAGATAACATATCTATATCATTCCTGGGCTGGAAATATTCCGCCGAATCATACATAGTATTATCATAAGAAAATGCATTCTCATGCATGCACTCATACGTAGCAGCAATAGCATTTGCCATTTCAAAATAGTGATTAATGGCAAAGAAAGTTTGGATGTTTTCGCCAACTGCCTCATTGCCAAAATCATCATATATCTCCTCTAAATTTTTATACGCAAAAAACAACTTGACAATGACATCAAAGAAATCATTTTTAAAATATTCTCCGCATTCAATCGTATCATCGCCAAATTTTATAATTGCATTTCCACAAGGAAAATTCATCTCATTTTCAAGAGCCTTGGCAAGTAATTTAAAATCAACTTCTAACCAAAGAGATAGTTCTTCAATATCCTTTTTACTTAATCGATATGTAGGAGAAGCACCATAGGCAATTGCTAATACATAAATCGTTTTTTCATAATCCGAAAGATTTTCATCGCAAAAAACATACGGCTCTATTTGAAACTCTTTTCTCATAATAATCCTCCCGTTAAAAGAAGAGTATATTTAGCCCCCTCACAAGTGTTAGCTTTTTACCTATTGCTCAATAGTACATTCTTTCCCATACCAATATAATTCGCCATGCTTTTCAAACATTTCTTTAATATTAGCAATTAACTTTCTTGCCTCGCCAAATTCATTCGAAGTTATCTTGTTCATTATTCTCAGGTTTATTAACGAATCTTCAATCGTTTTAACACCATTCTCCGATTGAGAAATGAAAGAATCTATTTGAGTAATGGCTACTCCAATTTGTGTGTCCCCAGTTACCTCAGATACAGGAGTATTTGTAAATCTGCAAAATCTGTTAAAAGTACTCTTCAAGAAATACACATCACTGAGATAGTCCAAGGTGAATATCAACACATTCATCATAGATATAGATTCGAAATTTCCTTCTTCAATTGCCTTTGTTAATGACTTGCAATTAGCACTAATCTTTTCGCCAAGTGGAACCGTATGTTCGCAAATAAAGATTATATACCGTTCCTCTTTTTCTTTATCAAAAATAAAATCCTCATCTGTCAGTAGTTCTCTTGTTAAACTATAGTCACTAGGATTAATAATTAATTGATAGCACTCTATTCCTCGTTCTTTACAAACATCCCATAATAACTGTTTACAGATATCATCAAGATCAAGCCCTAACGTAATAGACTTCACAAACGGTGCTTCAACAAACAACGGAGTATACGGTTCTCCTTCAACGTTAATTATTCTCCACTCCTCTTCATAACTCCAACATTTGTTTTTAGCGAGCAAATATGAGAATATGGCACTAATATTAACCTCTTCAGTTATTAGCTTGCCATTTTCATCCTTTTTGAATTCAGAAAGTCCCAGATCTTTAAGTGAGACCGTAGGACGAACTGATGAGTATTTTACTGGATACATAAATCCTATAAACTTATCCATCTTCTCAAAATCGTATTCAACACATATTCCAGAATAAGAATTGGCATAATGAGACCACATAAGCTGGTTGTCCCATCCACTCGCACTAAAACACGTTACCGAAGTCGGAGGCCAAGCGGTC
>JAZNUD010000011.1:0-34930 GCA_045592085.1 Acutalibacteraceae bacterium
TTTCGGGAACGAACTTTGTCTTGCCGCTCTTTACGCAGTCGATTGCAGGCTCGGCAAGAGGAGCCATTTTAACGAACCACTGCTTTGAAACTCTGGGCTCAACGCTTGTGTGGCAGCGATAGCAGGTGCCGACGTTGTGGCTGTAATCCTCGATCTTAACGAGTGCACCTTCAGCCTCAAGGTCTTTAACGATTGCCTTGCGAGCCTCGTATCTGTCCATACCTGCGTATGCAGGATAATCGTCGGTAATCTTCGCATCGTCCGTCATACAGTTGATAACGGGAAGATTGTGGCGAAGTCCGACCTCAAAGTCGTTGGGGTCGTGTGCAGGTGTAATCTTAACAACACCCGTACCGAAATCCATTTCAACGTATTCATCGGCAACAACGGGAATCTCTCTGTGAACGATGGGAAGAATGAGAGTTTTGCCGATTAAATCCTTATATCTTTCATCATTGGGGTTAACCGCAACGGCTGTATCGCCGAGAAGCGTTTCAGGTCTGGTTGTAGCAAGCATAAGATAGCCGCTGCCATCCTTGAAGGGATAGCGCAGATGCCAGAAATGACCTGCCTGATCCTCATATTCAACCTCTGCATCGGAGATTGAGGTGAGGCAATGGGGACACCAGTTGATGATTCTTTCGCCTCTGTAGATGAGACCCTTTTCATAGAGTCTGCAGAAAACCTCAAGAACAGCCTTGCTGCAGCCTTCATCAAGTGTGAAGCGCTCTCTGTCCCAGTCGCAGGATGAGCCGAGCTTCTTGAGCTGCTCGATGATTCTGCCGCCATACTGCTTTTTCCATTCCCATGCACGCTCAAGGAAGCCTTCTCTGCCGAGATCCTCCTTGGTGATGCCCTCTTTCTTCATTGCTTCAACAATCTTTGCTTCAGTTGCGATTGAAGCGTGGTCTGTGCCGGGAAGCCAGAGTGCATCGTAGCCCTGCATTCTTCTCCAGCGGATAAGAATATCCTGAAGAGTATTGTCAAGGGCGTGACCCATATGAAGCTGACCCGTGATGTTCGGGGGCGGAATAACGATGGTATAGGGTTTCTTGTCGGTTTCAACCTTTGCGTGGAAATACTTGCCGTTCAGCCAAAAATCGTAAATTCGGTCTTCAACGTTTTTGGGATCATACTTGGTTGCAAGTTCTTTTGCCATAAAAATGACCGTCCTTTCTTGTGAGACAATAAAAAAATCGCCTCACGGATTTAATAAAAAATCAATGAGACGAGTAAAATTCAATACCCGCGGTACCACTCAAATTGCACAATAACGTGCCACTCTTTGGGCTCTGACAAGCCCTATGCACTCACGCAGCATTCTCGGACGGGGTCTAATCACGCCGAAGCGTTTTCTTCCCGTCGGCTCGGGGGCTACAACAACCTTAATCCGCACATCGGCTTTCACCTGCCGCCGACTCTCTGAGAGCATTTTAAAGCGCCCTCCCCTTCACAGCCTTTGCTATTAAATTGCAGATATTTTAACATATTATTGTTTTATTGTCAATATACATTTCCTTGAAAAAGGCAGGGTGATTTGAATGAATTTCAGAACAAATCTTATGAAAAATACATTGATTATGACAGTTACCAACCTTATTATGCGCTCGGTTGCAGTCAGCTTCAACGCATATCTGACATCAAAAATAGGCTCGGCAGGAATCGGATTGTTTCAGCTGATAACAACCGTTTATTCTCTTGCCGTTACTTTTTCTTGCGCAGGCATAAAGCTTGCCTCAACAAGGGTGACGGTAGAAATCAATTCGGGCGGCAAAAACGATTTAAGAAAATCGATGAATATGTTTGATTCCTATGCACTTATCTGCGGACTTTCAATCTGTGCAATTCTCTTTTCATTTTCTGATTTCATTGCAGGAGTATGGATTAACGATTCCAGAGCCTCCGTATCACTTAAAATCCTTGCCGCAAGCCTGCCGTTTGTTGCGGTTTCTGCATCTTTGAGCGGATATTTCACCGCAAGCAATCTCGTTATACCCTATTCATTTATCCAGCTTATTGAGCAAGGCACGAAAATCGTTACGGCAATCGTACTTCTGAACTATCTGCCTGTTACGGATACAAAAACAGCCTGCGCCGCAATCGTGGCGGCAATTTCGGCTTCAGAGGCGGTTTCATTTACACTTTCATATCTGCTTAAAAGCTTAAGAATCAGCAAAAAGACAGAAAAGGCAAGAATAAAACTCAACCGTCTGATGCGCATTGCGATTCCCGATGCCGCAGGCACCTGCGCAAGAAGCATTTTGTTGACAATCGAGCATCTTCTCATTCCGAAGGGCTTTCAGAAATCGGGTGCAAACTCCGAAGCGGCACTTTCGGCATACGGTAACATACACGCAATGGCTCTGCCGATTCTGCTTTATCCCTGCGCCATACTGACCTCATTTTCATCAATGCTGATTCCCGAGCTTGCCGCAAAGCACGAAAGAAACGACAGAAAAGCAATCAGCCGCACAATTGAGAAGAATCTGAAAAGAACATTAATTTATTCAGGCATATGTGCAGTGGGCCTTTTTATTTTTGCGCCGATTATTTCCAATCTTATCTATAAAACAGACGAAGCGGTGCTGTATATCAGAATACTCGCACCGCTTGTTCCCGTAATGTATACCGACACCGTCACCGACGGAATGCTCAAGGGTCTTGACCAACAGATTCAGTCGATGAGATATAATATAATCGATTCCGCACTTTGCGTTGTGATGGTGTGGTTTATCCTGCCCGTTTATTCGGTCAAGGGATATATTTTCATCCTTTACGCCAGCGAAATCATCAATTTTTATCTGAGCATCGGCAGACTTATCAAAATCTGCGATATCAGAATTTTCAGAAAAATCAGATTCTCTTCAGAATTTCGAGAAGATATTCCCACATTCTTGCGCTCGAATCAATGCTGAGCTTCTCCTGCGGAGTATGGATATCGAAAATATCGGGACCGAAGGAAACGCATTCGAGACCATCGATTTTTCCGCAGAATAATCCGCATTCGAGACCTGCGTGAATTGCGGTAACAACCATATCCTTGCCGTACATATCTTTGAAAGTATCGGCAAAAACACACTGCAATTCGGAATTATCTTTGAATTCCCACGCAGGGTATTCGCTGTGGACAATGCAGGAAGCTCCGTATTTTCCGGCAATTGCACAAAGCTTATCCGTCAGAGCGATTCTCTGCGAATTATCACTGCTTCTCACGAGAAACGAGAAAGAAACGGAGTTTTCTGTTGTTTCGACAACACCGAGATTGAGCGAGGTTTCAACAAGACCTTCAATGCTTTTGCTCATCGAAATAACGCCGTAAGGGAATTCTCCGAGCATCGAAATTACCTTTTCGGAATCGGATTTTTTCAGACATTGTTTAACAGAATCACAGCTTCTGATTCTGACGGTAAGGTCGGGGTCGGAGGCTTTGAATTCCTTGCGCAGAGCCGAATTCAGACGGTTGATATGCTTAAAAAGAGCCTCGCATTCGCTTGAAAGAGCAATTTTGCAGGAGCATTCACGGGTGATGGCGTTATCCATCGTGCCGCCGTTAATTGAAACAAGCGAAAAATCAAGCGATGACGAAAGTTTATTCAGAATCCTGCCCATCAGTATATTTGCATTGGCGTAGCCGTTATGAATTTCCGCGCCCGAATGTCCGCCGTGAAGCCCTGAAACGGAAATCTCACAGACAGTGCCGACAACCGCTTCCGGCCGGAATTCAAAAGAGATATCCGCCCTTGCGCCGCCCGCACAGCTTACCCAGAGAGTGCCCTCGGCTTCAGAATCAATATTAATCATTCTTTTACTGCGAAGCACCGAGGTGTCAATTGCTTCAGCACCAAACATTCCCGTTTCTTCATCGGTTGTGAAAACGATTTCAAGCGGAGGATGCGAAACGTTATCCGAATCAAGAAGTGCAAGGCAATAGGCAACGGCAATTCCGTCATCACCGCCGAGAGTCGTGCCATTTGCGATAACGTAACCGTTTTCAACCGCAATGTCGAGAGGGTCATTCTCAAAATCGATTGAAGAATCAGAAGATTTTTCCCAGACCATATCGAGATGACCCTGAATGATAACGGGCTCTTCATCCTCTCTGCCGACTGATGCATCCTTGAAAATGATGACGTTGCAGGCATCATCCTGAATAAATTTTAAGTTTCTTTCATTTGCAAATTCAGCACAGTAAGCGCTGATTTTTTCCATATGACCCGAGCCCCTCGGAATCATCGATATTTCCTCAAAAAATCGGAATACCTTTTCGGGCTTGAGACCCGACAGCTTGTTTAACGGCATAAATTTTCACCTCATCAATGATTAATACTACCACAACACGTTGCGGTTTTCAATAACTCTATTCGCAAACCGCCCTGAATATTCGCCGCATAAGGTTTATTTTTTGCCAAAAACTTTACAGATATGCAAAAACGGAGCAACAAGGAATGCTGCTCCGTCTGATAATTATATTATTCGGGAATGCCTTCGAGGAAGTTTGTTTCGGTAACGTAACCCTCGGCATTGATTCTGAACGTCTTGATTTCAAACTTTCTGAAATCTGACCAGAAGCCTGCATCGAGGATATCGCAGACAACGGCACATTTGACGGGTTTGCCGTCGGTTTCACGCAATCTGATAACCGCATCACCCGAGCCGTCCTCACAGAATTTGACGCTCATAAGAGCAACATTTTCTTTATCTATTCTAATAAAGCTTTCCTTCAGAGGCATTGTGCCCTTGTGATAGCCGACGGGAATTGCAGTAAGTCTTGCATTGAACGCGGCGGCTATACGCTGAATTTCGCTGTTTTCAGCGTCACCCGAATGAGGATAAATCGCATATTCATATCTTGAAATACCTTCATCGGTATAGTTGAAATCTGCTGCAGGTCTGTCGGAATAATGGTCGGCAAAAATGCAGTTTCTGATGAGAGTCAGACGCAGAGTATTGCCGATGCAATCGTAGCTGTATTTTGAATCGCTGATGATAGCAAGACCTTTGCCGTCAGCAGTAACGTCGCCCCAGGTAAGAGCAGGTTCTTCCTCGCCGTTGCAGGGTCTCTTGATATATGCGCCGGGGATTTCGTAGGTTGAAATCGGATCATTGCCGCAAACGGTTACGGGCATCTTAAGGATTGTCAGAGGCTCCTGCCAGAGTGATTTGCACTTGACACGAAGCACCTTTGCACTCTCTGCAAGAATGAAATCCTGCTTGAGATACGAGCCGTTATAAACGTGCTTTGTTCTGACAACGATTCTTGCATCACCGTTTTCGACAACCTCAATCGAATCAAGCTTCATCGTGCCGACGGTTTTATCGAATCTGAAAATATTGTGTGCCCAGGTATCGGGCTCTGAATTATCAACAACGGTCGGAATGCAGGTTTCGCCGCCGATATATTCCGAGCCGTCCTCTTTATTGATGATGCTCGAAATGCCGCCCGTTGCTTCGTCGAAGGTTACTCTGATGAATTTATTCTCAATCGTAAGACCGTCACATTTAAGAGACGAAGCAGGCTTTTCAAATTCACCGACCTCGGAATCTGCGTGCCACAGCCAATAGGTTGCGTAACCGAGAGCAGGTACCTTTGCGATGAATTCGGTATCAAGATGAGAATCGTTTGAACGGGATGAGCGTACGTTCTGGAAAAGAACGTCGTTACCGTCGCAATCGGTCACTCTTGCCGAAGGATGATACGTTCTGACGGCGTTCTCAACCTCAAATGAAAGCGGATTGAAAACGATAACGGGTCTGGGGAATTTAAGGTTTCTGCAATGATGACGCTCATTGCAGGTAACAGAATCCGAAACACCGTCAAGCCAGGTATCAACGAAGCCTGCAATCTTAAGCAGAGCCTTGTTTTCTTCCTTTGCGGCAACGGTCATTGCATAACCCATGGAATCCCTGACATCGTCATAGGCTTCCATAATGGAGCAGCCGCAGAAAATATCGTGGAACTGATTGAAGCAGACCTCTTTCCAGGCATCACCGAAGGCTTTTGTTGCGGCAGGAAGATTGGAAATCTTTGCGGCAACGGTATTCCATTTTTCGGCGCTTGCAAGCCAGTTTTCAGCTTTTCTGTTAAGCTGCTTTACCATTCCCGTAGCGGAATAGCAGCCGCTTGCGTGATGCTGAAGCTCGTCATTCCACGAAGGAATATCAAGCTGACCCGTGCAGATTTCAGAGAAGAAATCATCGGGAGATGAGAATTCAAGATGCTCGTAGCCTTCATCGTCCATAAGGCTGATAAGATGCTCGATATCGCCCTTTGTCGGGCCGCCGCCGTGGTTACCGACGCCATAGAAAAGCATCATACCGTGGCCTGAATTATCAGCTCTTTCTTCAAGAAGAGAAAGGGCGTTATTGATTGAGTTTATTCCGCTTTCACCGTAACCCGTGGGAATTCTGTAGGTAAGAACTCTTGAGCCGTCGGCACTGTCCCACCAGAAAAGATTTTCGGGCATTTCCTTGTTTTCATTTTTATCGGGACGCATCATAACGTAGCACTTCATACCGCCCTGATTGAGAAGCTGGGGAAGCATTGCGTTATGACCGAAGGAATCAACGTTATAGCCCGTTTTGCAGATTGTGCCGAACTTTTCGTAATAATAAAGCTGGCTGTAAAGAGCCTGCCTTGCAAAGCTCTCGGCATCGGGCATATTGCAATCGGGCTGCACCCACCAGCCGTTGACAGGTACCCACTTGCCTTTTTTAACGAGCTTTCTGATTTCATCAAAAAGCTCAGGGTCGATTTCCTCAACCCATTTATAATAAGAAGCGGAAGAGCAGGTGAAAACAAAGCCTTTATATTCCTTGATTCTGTCAACCGCCGAACGGAAAGTCTGAAGCACTTCGCCGCATCCTTCCTGCCATCTCCAGAGCCAGATGGGGTCAAGATGAGCGTTGCCGATAAGATGAATCTTGTTTTTCATTTTAGCACCTCTTATTCAAAGAATCCGTAATATCTGCCCATCCAATAAGCATAGCCGTAAACGTATGCGCTTTCAACGCAAAATACACCGCCCGAATCCTCATTAACAAGAGCAACGGGGTTGCGGTCATATTTTGAGATGAATCTTTCGTCGGGCGGAAGAAGAACGGAAATTTCTTTATTGCCTGCCATAAGGGTCTTGACAGGGATATCGTGTCTGCCTTCAAGCGAAACGCCTGCGGCAAGACGGCTTGCGTTGGTTCTGTAGAACCACGTTGCGAGAGCCTCGATATCGACCTCGTCGTCGGGGCAGGAAACCATAAACGGAATATCGTAGCCCGGATTATGCTCTCTTTCAAGAGACGTTCTCCAGCTTCTGAAGCCGTTTCTGTATTTTTCAAGACGAACGGAATCTTTTTCAAGAAGGCAGAGTCCGAAATATGAAAGGCAGGCAAGCATATGGTCGCCGTACATAATATCCTCGGTGAAATCGAATTCCATCGAAATTGAAGCCTGGAAAAGTCTGT
Source organism: Acutalibacteraceae bacterium (assembly GCA_045592085.1). Classification (GTDB taxonomy): domain Bacteria; phylum Bacillota; class Clostridia; order Oscillospirales; family Acutalibacteraceae; genus CAG-177. Next base: position 7,459 of record JAZNUD010000011.1, read on the forward strand.
CGAAATGCTTTGCGGCATAATCGTCATAGTGCTTTTCGTTGATAAGATATTCATAGCTGTCACGCCACTTGCCCTGCTCTCCCGTAACGTCCATAGTAACAAGATGATACATAAGCAGCTCGGAGGAGTTGAGGCAGGCATCAACGTAACCCATATCGGAATTGAAATATTCTTCGTTCCACTTTGCCCAGGAGGTTGATTTGCCTGTAAAGTCACGGAGAATATAGCCGTTATCAATGATATGATTCATCAGGGTTTTGCAGGTTGAAACAACAATTTCATCAAGCTCGGGATCATCGGGACCGAGAATATCGTGAACAAACTTGAAGAAAAGGAAATGAGCCGAAATTTCATCACTGCTTGTGTCGGCTTTATAAACAATACCGTCGTGTGAATAACCGAGGTCGGTATAAAGCTTTGAAAGTCTTTCGGGAATAGGTGCTCCGCAGTAGATTTCGGCACCGACGCAGTTCCAATCCAGTGAATTGGACGTTTCAAGGCAGACAGCGGTATCGCCGTTCTTTCTGAAGAAAATACCGTCATCGGGGACAGGCTCATCGGGGCAGAGATAGGTTCTTGCAACAAAGCCGTCTCCCCTGCCGGAAATATGCATAAGCAGAAGGGTTGCCTCCGTTGAACGGAGGGCGTATTTTTTAGCAAGAATCGTATCGGGGTGGTCAACACCCTTTTCTCGCTTATAAACGGCATAGCGGAAGATTTCGCCGATTGCATATGCGGCGGTGAAACAACCGTCATTGTCTGAATGACCGTAAGGCAGAATGCTGTCAAGATTTCTACCCTCACGAAGACGTTTCTGGCTCTTCATACCGCGTCTGTCAACGTATTTTTCACTCTCTGCACGAAGAATATCAGCCTTTTCTTCAGCTCCGACAAGTTTCATTTCAATATAAGTAACAGCCGTTTCGGTAAGTACCCAAAGATTATCTCCGTCGGGAAGAAGTGCCTTGATATTATTATCGAGAAGGTCTCTCGGTGCACTGAAATACATCAGCTTATCTTCATATCTTTCCGCAGAAGCATCGTAACGGGTCAGACCGTTTGACGCACCGTACCATTCAATTTCACCTGTTTTAGCACTGCAGGTATAATCCGCTTTCTTTGAAGGCAGCGGATAAGGGAAACCCTTGAGGTCAGGCTTGACAGCTTCCGCTTCAAAAAGAGCCTTCGGCACAGCAGCATCGTCAAGCGCATATATCTTACAAAATCTGCAGATGTGGTCTTTGAGTTTATAAGGCATAGGCATAATTAATCTCCTTAATCCAAATATATAATAACTATAACAGAACAATTTCATTTATGCAACAAAAATTTGACAGTTTATCCAAAATAATGAGTAGCTTATTTACTTTTGCCACAAGTGATGGTATAATTCTCATTCGGAAAGAGGTATCGGACAATGGAATTCAAAAAAGTTTCTTTTGACGATTATGAAATAATCAACGCATTCTATCAGGGCTATCCCGCAAGACAGTGTGACCGCTCAACGGCGGCAACGATAATGTGGCGCAATTATTACGATAATCACTACGCCGTTTATGACGGTACTATTATTTTTTCATCGAATTTTACGGGCGAAAAATGCTTCACATATCCCATCGGAAGAAACGTTGGCGGTATGCTTGACGAGCTTGAGAAGCATTGCAGGGAAAACGGCATTCCGATGACCATCTGCTCGGTCAATAAGGACGAGCTCCCCTTCATTCTTGCAAAATATCCCGATTGCAAATTCAGCGCTGACAGAGATTGGTTTGACTATCTCTATGAAAAAGAGCCGATGATGCTTCTTGCCGGCAGAAAATACGGCACGCCGAGAAACCACATCAACAAATTCAAAAAGCTTTATCCCGATTATTCGTTTGACGTTATTGACGATTCGGTTACGGACAGGCTGATTGAATTCACAAAGAGCTTTTCATTCAATTCCGACAAGGACGAAAGTGCAATGCAGGAGCTCGAAATCTGCATTGAGGTGCTGAAAAACCGCAAAAAATACAATATGCTCGGCGGATATCTTCATATCGGCGAAAAGATAATCGGATACTCATTCGGTGAAATAATCGGAGATACTCTTTTTGTTCATATCGAAAAAGCCGACGTTAACTACAGCGGTGCATATCAGATGCTCACAAACAGTTTTCTGCGTACCTTTGCGGCAGATGAATCGGTGAAATTCGTCAACCGTGAGGAGGATTGCGGCGATGAAGGGCTCCGTAAATCCAAGCTCTCATATCATCCCGTTGAGCTGATTGAGAAAAACACCGTTGAAATTCCGCTTTAATTTGCGAATTTTGACTTGACAAAGCAACCTTGTTGCAATACAATTTTAAGGTATATTTTTAATTATAAATACGGAGGTAACTGATATGGGTTACACAATCGGACAAAAACTCATCAAAAGCCACCTTGTCAGCGGCGAAATGATTCCCGGAACAGAGGTCGGTCTCAGAATTGACCAGACTCTCACCCAGGACGCAACGGGCACAATGGCTTATCTTGAATTTGAGGCTATGGGCGTTGAAAGAGTACGCACAGAGCTTTCAGTCGCTTATATCGATCACAACACTCTCCAGACAGGCTTTGAAAACGCCGATGACCACAGATTCATCCAGAGCGTTGCAAAGAAAAGAGGTCTGCTCTATTCAAAGCCCGGCAACGGCATCTGCCACCAGCTCCATCTTGAGCGCTTCGGCAAGCCCGGCAAAACTCTCATCGGCTCCGACAGCCACACTCCCACGGGCGGCGGCATCGGTATGCTCGCAATCGGTGCAGGCGGTCTCGATGTTGCGGTTGCAATGGGCGGCGGTACATACTACACAACAATGCCCAAGATGACACTCGTCAGACTTTCGGGCAAGCTCTCCCCCTGGGTAAGCGCAAAGGATATCATCCTTGAAGTGCTCCGCATTATGAGCGTCAAGGGCGGCGTAGGTAAAATTATCGAATACGGCGGTGAAGGCGTTAAGACACTTTCCGTCCCCGAAAGAGCAACAATCACAAATATGGGTGCCGAGCTCGGCGCAACAACCTCCGTTTTCCCCTCTGACGAAATCACAAAGGAATTCCTCAAGGCTCAGGGCAGAGAAGATGACTGGACAGAGCTCAAGAGCGATGAAGATGCGGTTTACGATGAAATCATCGATATCGACCTTTGCTCACTCGAGCCTATGGCAGCTATGCCTCATATGCCTGATAACGTTAAAAAAGTCAAGGAAATCGGCAACATCGAAATCAGCCAGGTATGCATCGGCTCCTGCACAAACTCATCACTTCTTGATCTTCTCAAGGTTGCAGCTATCCTCAAGGGCAAGAAGATTGCTCCCAACGTAAGCCTCACTATTTCTCCCGGCTCAATGCAGGTGCTCAATATGCTCTCACTCAACGGCGCACTCTCCGATATCCTCGGTGCAGGTGCAAGACTTCTTGAATGCGCCTGCGGTCCTTGCATCGGTATGGGTCAGTCACCCCAGTCTCAGGGCGTTTCACTTCGTACCTTCAACAGAAACTTTGAAGGCCGCTCGGGCACTGCAGACGCAGGCATCTATCTTGTAAGCCCCGAGGTTGCGGCAGCTTCCGCAATCACAGGCGTGCTCACCGACCCCAGAGAGCTCGGCGAAATGCCCGAAATCAATCTCCCCGAAAGATTCATCATCAACGACAATCTCATCGAAAAGCCTGCAACGGTTGAAGAGATGGATGGCGTTGAAATCAAATACGGCCCCAACATCAAGCCCTTCCCCACAAGCACAGACCTTCCCGAGAGCATCGAAGCTCCTGCAATCCTCAAGGTCGGCGACAACATCACAACCGACCACATTATGCCTGCAGGCGCAAAGATTCTCCCCTACCGTTCAAACATCCCCTATCTTTCAAACTTCTGCTTCAAGCAGTGTGACGAAAAGTTTGCAGAGCGCTGCAAGGCAGCTGGCAAGGGCTTCATCATCGGCGGCGCAAACTACGGTCAGGGCTCATCAAGAGAGCACGCCGCACTTGTTCCCCTCTACCTCGGCATCAAGGCTGTTATTGCAAAATCATTCGCAAGAATCCATTGCGCTAACCTCATAAACGCAGGCATTATGCCCTTCACCTTTGCAAATGCCGACGATTATGACAGAATCGATACCGACGATTCTCTTGCACTCGAAGGCATAAGAGCAAGCATCGAAAACGGCTCAAAGGTTGTTCTCAAGAATCTCACAAAGAACGAGGAATACGAGCTCTGCTACGATTATTCCGACAGACAGACCGCTATGATTCTTGCAGGCGGACTTCTCAACTACACAAAGAATTCGGCACAGTAAGGAGAAATAAAAATGACAGAAGTACAGATTAAAGAAGCTCTCGCAAAATTCGAAGCACTCATCAGAGAGCAGGACGCAAGAAGCGAAGCTATCAAGCAGCAGGGCGATTTCGTTGATTTCGCTAGCCTTGAAAAGCTCACAATCGGCGTTTGCGGCGGCGACGGCATCGGTTCCATCATCACAAACGAAGCTGCAAGAGTTCTCGCATTCCTTCTCAAGGATGACGTTGACGCAGGCAAGATTGAATTCAAGACAATCGACGGTCTTACAATCGAAAACAGAGTTGCAGTCAACAAGGCAATTCCCGATGACGTTTTTGAAGAGCTCAAGAAATGCCCCGTTATCCTCAAGGGTCCCACAACCACTCCCCAGGCAGGCGATCCCTGGCCCAACATCGAAAGCGCAAACGTTGCAATGAGAAAGGCTCTTGACCTTTTCTGCAATCTCCGTCCCGTTAAGGTTCCCGAGGAAGGCATTGACTGGACCTTCTTCAGAGAAAACACCGAAGGCGCATACGCAGTCGGCTCAAAGGGCATCAACGTTACGGACGACCTTGCAATGGACTTCGTTGTAACAACAACAGAGGGCACACAGAGAATTGCAAGACTTGCTTACGATTATGCAAGAAGAAACGGCAAGAACAGAGTTTCAATCATCCAGAAGGCTAACGTTATCAAGACAACAGACGGTAAATTCCTCAATCTCTGCAAAGAGGTCGGCAAGGAATATCCCGAAATCACAACAGACGAATGGTACATTGATATCACAACCGCAAAGCTCATCGATAAAAAGAGAAGAACCGACTTCAAGGTATTCGTTCTTCCCAATCTTTACGGCGATATCATCACTGACGAGGCTGCTGAATTCCAGGGCGGCGTAGGCACTGCAGGCAGCGCAAACATCGGCAAGAAATACGCAATGTTTGAAGCTATCCACGGCTCTGCACCCAGAATGATCAGAGAAGGCAGAGGACAGTACGCTGACCCCTGCTCAATGCTCAGAGCAGCAGTTATGCTCCTTTCACACATCGGCAAGCAGGCAGAGGCTGACAAGCTTGAAAGAGCTCTGGATATCTGTATGTATGAAGAAAAGAAGCTTCACATCACAGGTAGAGCAGACGGCGCAACCTGCGAGGAATTCGGTAACTACGTTATGGAAACACTCTCGACTCTTTAATAATTACGGGGATATGTCAGATGACGTATCCCCTTTTTCAATATTCGAATATCCTCAAGCCGTATTTAATTACTTTTATTTATTAACTATTCTTTATTCTCTATTATCTTAGAATAATTTTTTTGGCGGAAACAAGCCGCCGCCCTACCGTTTGACAGAAAAAAGCCGAGTGTATTCAGAACACTCGGCTTTAACTATTACATTATAATATTATTGTTCTTCAGTTTCTGATTCGGTTTCGGGAGCAGGCTCTTCGGAAGTACCTTCCATAATTCTGTAGAATTCTTCGCCGCTCATCTTTTCGTTGAGGAAAAGATTCTGTGCAATGATATGAAGCTTATCCATATGCTCGGAAAGAATGGATTCTGTTCTCTTATATGCTTCGGTGATGATTCTTTCAACCTCGGCATCGATTTCAGCCGCAACGGATTCCGAATAATTGCGAACCTGAGAATACTGTTTTCCCAGGAAAACTTCGTTATCCTGACCTGTGAAAGCAATCGGGCCGAGCTTTTCACTCATACCGTATTTGGTAATCATATTTCTCGCGATTTCGGTTGCACGCTGAATATCATTGGATGCACCCGTTGAAATATCGCCGAGCACAAGAGCCTCTGCAACACGTCCGCCGAGAAGGCTGACAAGAGAATCGAGCATATCGCTCTTTGTTGTGTAGGTCTTATCCTCTGTGGGTCTGTAAAGCGTGAAGCCGCCCGCAAGACCTCTGGGGACAATCGAAATCTGATGAACGGGGTCTTTATTTTCAAGATAAAAGCTTGAAACTGCGTGGCCCGCTTCATGGTAGGCTGTGAGCTTCTTTGCCTTTTCATTCATTCGGTTGGATTTCTTTTCCGTACCGATTTCAACCTTGAGTGCCGCCTCATCAATTTCTGTCATTGTGATTGCCTTTTTACCTGCTCTTGCCGCAAGCAAAGCAGCTTCGTTGAGAAGGTTTTCAAGGTCTGCACCTGTATAACCGACTGTGCCGTGAGCAATATTCTTAAGGTCAACGTCGGGACCGATGGGTTTGCCCTTTGCGTGTACCTTGAGAATTTCTTCTCTGCCCTTTGTATCGGGATAATTAACCGTTACCTGACGGTCAAATCTGCCGGGTCTGAGAAGTGCGGGGTCAAGGATATCGGGGCGGTTTGTTGCCGCAATAACGATAACGCCTTCATTTGCACCGAAGCCGTCCATTTCAACAAGAAGCTGGTTGAGAGTCTGCTCTCTTTCATCGTGGCCGCCGCCCATACCTGCGCCTCTGTGACGGCCTACGGCATCAATTTCGTCAATGAAAATGATTGAAGGTGCGCTTTTCTTCGCCTGGTCGAAAAGGTCACGGACTCTCGATGCACCGACACCGACATACATTTCAACGAAATCGGAGCCGGAAATCGAGAAGAAGGGAGCGTGTGCTTCGCCTGCAACAGCTCTTGCAAGAAGAGTTTTACCCGTACCGGGAGGGCCTACAAGAAGAACGCCCTTGGGAATTCTTGCGCCGAGAGCATCGAATTTTGAAGTATCCTTGAGGAATTCAACAATTTCGGAAAGCTCCTCTTTTTCTTCGTCCGCACCTGCAACGTCGGCAAAGGTTGTCTTTCTCTTTTCGTCCTTCGGCTGCTTGACTCTTGCCTTGCCGAAGCTCATTGTACGGTTATTTTCGTTGCTCATTGTCTGATTCATACGTTTAAACATCAGCATTGTGAAAATGCCCATAACAACAAGAAGCAGGAGCGTGGGAAGTATCTGATAAATCCACTGTCCCGTTGAGCCGCTGACATAGGTTGCTTTTATCATAGCATCCTTATGCTGCTTGTTATATTCCATAACGTCCTCGTGAACGTCCTCGATAAAGAGGTTAACGTTGGGAACGGTATAGCTTTTGACCGCAGTGTCATCCTTGACTTTATAAGTCAATGCACCGCTGCTGAGGTTAAGGTTATATTCGGTAACCTTAAATTCATCAAACAGAGAAACAACCTGATAGTATTCAAGCTTTTCCTTTGTCTGTGTCCCTGCGTAGAGGGTAATTCCGCCGATAATCATAACGGGAATGAGAATATAGGGTAATAAAGTTAACAGCCTTCTCTTTCCCTTTACCGGCTTATCATTTTTATTATTCAAACGGCAACACTCCTTTGTTTATTTTCCCCATTTACTCGGAATATACTTCTCTTTTAAGGATACCGATATAAGGAAGGTTTCTGTATTTTTCATCGTAGTCAAGACCGTAACCGACAACGAATTCATCGGGGACCTCAGCACCCGAATAATCGGCAATAAGGTCGGGAACAACTCTTCTTTCAGGCTTATCGAGAAGAGTGCAGATTCTGAATGAACGGGGATTTCTTGTCATCAGAACGGATTTGAGATAACTGAGCGTTCTGCCGGAATCAAGAATATCCTCAACAACCAGAACGTCCTTGCCCTCAAGATTGATGTCAAGGTCTTTTATAATTTTAACCGCACCCGTCGAGGTAGTACCGCTCTGATAGCTGGAAACGCACATAAAGTCGATTTCGCAGGGAACGGTTATCTCTCTCATAAGGTCTGCCATAAACACAACCGAGCCCTTGAGAACACTGACGAGAAGCAGATTCTTGTCTTTATAATCCTCGCTGATTTTTCTGCCGAGCTCTGCAACGATATTATGCAGAGTTTCTTCGCTGTAATAAACTTTTTCGATATCGTTAAGCAAATTTTAAAACTCCTTCAGAATTTATCTCTTAATTAAAACTCTTAATATATTCTCTGTTTTTTCGGAAACGGCACATCGGGAATCAATGCCGATACCCTCAACGCAGAGAACGCCCGATTCATCGGCAAGAACGATGACTGACTCTCTCCTTTCGGGAATAATCGAAAGCTCGTTGAAAAGCTTCTTGAGAGTTTTGGTGCATCTTTTCGGAAGGGTTATCTTATCCCCTGCCATTCTGCTTCTGAAAGCCGCCTTTCCAGATATTCTATCATAATCAAGAAAGAAAATCGAGACATTATTTAAAATATTTTGTGAACAAACTGTTTCGCCCGTTAAAAGCGAAACCTCAACCGTCGCATTGCCGACGGAATAAGTACCGCATTCCAGAGGAACACTGTCGAAGGCTCCCTCGGATTCCTGCGGAAATTCAAGCAGACCGCTTCGTACTCTGACGGTAATTCCGCCGTTAATCTGTCTGCTTCCTCCGTTTGTAAGAATGAAAAGAATTTCATCAACCGCTTTACCGTCGGGTGTCTGATTGAAGCGACTTTCAACAATACGGATGACTGCTCTTTTCTTTATGGGAATCGGAGCTTCGGAGATAATATCCGCTATGAACGATTCGCCGTCGCTTGCTTTTGCAACAAGCTCACGAGCACAATCGGAGAGATACTGCTCGTCCTCACGCAGAGAATCAATGCACCTTGCCGCCGCCGATTCAAGCGAGGGATTGATGACACGAAGCTCGGAAAGCACGTTATGCCTGATTCTGTTGCGGGCATATACCGTATCCGCATTTGATTTATCGGTAACGTAATCAATGCCGTTAATGCGGCAATATTCTTCAATTTCCTGCTTTGAGCATTCGATAAGAGGTCGAATGAAATTACCTCTGACGGGAGGAATTGAGCCGAGACCTCTCAACGCACTGCCTCTTACAAAATTGAAAAGAAAAGTTTCGGTGCGGTCTGTGGAATTATGCGCCGTTGCAATCAGCACCGAATCACCGTATTCCTCAAAAAAAGAATATCTGACGATTCGGCCTGCCTCCTCAAGACCGATTCCGTTATTTTCCGCATAAGAAACAACGTCAGCCCTGCAGATGCGAAGCGGTATGCCGTTTGCGGTGCAGTAATTCTCAACAAATCGCTCGTCCGAATCGGCTTCTTCTCCGCGGATACCGTGATTGACATGGATTGCCTCAAGCGAAAATCCGATTTCATCCTTAAGCAAATTCAGAATATGAAGCATCGCCATTGAATCGCTGCCGCCCGAAACTGCCGCAACAACTGACGAGCCGCTTTCAATCATATTATATTTTCGGATTGAAAATAATACTTTATTAATCATCGTAGGTTTTTTCCAATGCAAGGAAGAGAGTGTGCTCACCGTCCCAGGCGAATTCTACCGTACCCGTTTCGCCGTGACGGTTTTTGGCTACGATAACCTCAACGGTATTGACGCTTGCCTGCTGCTCCGTGACTTCCTCATCATCCTTTTCGCCTTTATAATAATCGGGTCTGTAGAGCATCATAACGATATCGGCATCCTGCTCGATTGAGCCCGATTCACGAAGGTCGGCAAGCTGGGGCTTATGCGATTTGCCTCTGCCTTCAGTACCTCTCGAAAGCTGTGCACAGCAGACGATGGGAATATTAAGGTCCTTTGCCATCATCTTGAGACCTCTTGTGATTTCGCTGACCTCCTGCACACGGTTTTCACTGCGTGTGCTGCCCTTGATAAGACCGAGATAGTCGATGATAACGCATTCGACGCCGCCGAGACGTCGGATTTTAGCCTTCATTTCGGGAACGGTGATGGTTGAAGTATCATCAAAATAAAGCTCACAGTCATTGAGTGCACTCGTAGCGTTACCGAGCTTTATCCACTCGTCGGGCATGATGTTGCCGTTTCTCATCTTCATGCTCGAAACTCTTGCCTCGGTGCCGAGAACACGCATTGCAAGCTGTTCCTTCGTCATTTCAAGCGAGAAGAAAAGAACCTTTCTTTTGCCGACGGCGGCAACGTTCCTTGCAAGGTTGAGTGCAAAGCTCGTTTTACCCATCGCAGGACGTGCACCGATGAGAATAAGGTCGGAGCGGTTAAGACCCGTCAGCACCTTATCGAGGTCGGCAAAGCCCGTTGTGAAGCCCTTATATAAATCCTTATCCTCACCCGTAAGCTTCTGCAAGCGGTCATAAACGTCGTTTACGATGATATCACGAAGCTTTGACGGAGCATTCGAGGTTTTGCCCTGCCTGATGTTATAAATCCTCTGCTCGGCATTGTCGAGCAGAATATCCGCAGTTTCCTCCTGCGCAACAGCCATATCAATAGTTTCGCTCGAAATCGAAATAAGTGTGCGAAGATAAAACTTTTCTCTGACGATTTTGGCGTACATCTCAACGTTTGAGGTCGAGGGCACCATCTGGGCAAGCTCAAGAAGATATGTTCTGCCCGAAGCGTTATCGTAAACACCCTGCTGAACAAGCTGTTCAAGAATAACGAGAGGGTCAATCTTCATACCCGAGCCGTCGGCAAGAATCATTGCCGAGAAAATCGCCTGATGCTGAGGAAGATAAAACGAATCGGGACTTATGTAAACAGCCGCCTGCGAAAGACAGGATGAGTCAACAAGAATACTGCCGAGCACCGCTTGCTCCGCTTCAAGGCTGAAAGGCATATTTATATTATCGAAAGAAAGAATGCTGTTTTCTGCCATTTTTATTCTCCGTTCGGATTTTATTCGCCGACTCTGACATACATTGAAGCACTGATACCGTTATAGAGCTTGACCTCTACGGGATATGTGCCGAATGCCTTGATATCCTCAACAACGACCTTGCGCTTATCAAGCGAAAGACCGTATTCCTTTGCAATTGCGGCGGCAACGTCCTTTGAAGTTACCGAGCCGAAGAGCTTGCCGTTTGCGCCTGCCTTTGCTGTGAGCTTGACGGTTTTACCCTCAAGCTTTGCGGCATTTGCCTTTGCAGCGGCGATTTCGGTATCAATGCGGTGCTTTTCGGAAGCCTCTCTGTTGCGAAGCTCACTCATTGCCTGAGAATTTGCTTCCATTGCAAGCTTTCTCGGAAAAAGGAAGTTTCTTGCGTAACCGTCGGAGGTATTTACAAGCTCACCCTTTTTGCCGAGTCCTTTTACGTCCTGAAGTAATACAACTTTCATTTTTTATATCTCCTTAAGTTATTGAATATTTTTCGAAGAAATCCCCGATTGCACCGACAAGCGTTTCCTTCGCATCGCAAACCGTGCAATCCTTGAGCTGACACGCCGCCATCGTCTGATGACCGCCGCCGCCGAGAGATTCCATTATTAACTGAACGTTGATTTCGCCGAAGCTTCTTGCCGAAACGTTGACCGTACCGTTAGTCTCATAAATGACAAACGAGGCCTTGATATCCGTAACGTTGAGAAGCTCGTCTGCCGCCTGTGCGGCGATAATTCTGATATCGGGCGAATCGATATCAGCTATTGACACGGCGCAGGAATTAACCGTCTGCGCATTTGCGATAACCTCGTTGCGAAGCTTATTATCTTCGATAGAATTCGAGAAAAGCTTTTTGACGGTAACGGTATCTGCCCCTCTGTCTTTGAGGAATGCCGCAGCTTCAAAAGTCCTGACACCTGCTCGGATTACGAAATTCTTTGTATCAAGCATAATGCCTGCAAAAAGAGCTTCAGCAACCGTTTTACTCACGCCCGAGCCATCTCCGATATACTGAAGAAGCTCCGTAACCATTTCACTGGCAGACGATGCGCCGGGGTCGTGATGGAAAAGCACAACGTTGCTGATATCTGCAACCGAACGTCTGTGATGGTCAATAACAACTCGTTTTTCAGCCTTTTCAAGCAAGTCGGGAAACTCAACGAAGGTATCGATATGAGTATCAACAACAACTGTGAGCGTCTTTTTTGACATAAACTCAAGTGCAGTATCAATATCGATAAACAGTTCGTTCATACCCTCTGCTTCTGCTTTGTCAATAAGAGAACGGGCAAGCGTTTTATTTTTATCGGTCACGATATATGCAGGTATGCCGAGCACTTTTGCTGCACACGCAACGCCGATTGCAGAGCCGATTGCATCGAGGTCGGTAAAATTATGACCCATAACAATTACGTTGCTGCTTGTTTTAATTAACTCGGACAAAGCGGATGCAACCACCCTGCTCTTGACCTTCGTGCGTTTTTCGGCACTCTTTGAAATGCCGCCGTAGAATTCGTAGCCGTCTTTATTCTTGATTGCCGTCTGGTCGCCGCCTCTGCCGAGAGCCATTTCAAGCGCTTTTCTCGCCTTTTTCTCGCAGTCCATAAGAGAATCGCCGCCCGAAGCACCGATTGAAAGAGTTGCGCCGATATTCTTTTCTTTATAAGTAAATTCTCTGACGGTATCGAGAATCGGGAATTTTTCCTGCGTCATTGCATCGAAATTCTCTTTTTCGGTAAAAATAAAATATCTGTCGTCACTGATTTTGCGCACCGCACTGTTATGAGATTCAGCCCACGCATCAATCTCGGAATCGATACGGCTTTTGATTTCCGCCCTTTCACTGTCACGGAATTCGGAGCGAGAATCATCAAGGTTATCAAGCTCAATCAGGATTGCATAGGGTCTTGATTTATTATAAGCGATTTCGGTTTTACGAAGCTCCGTATTATCAAGCCAAAAAAGAATATGATACGTTTCGCCGCCAAAATCAAAGGTATTTGAAAAAACGCTGTAATATCTGTCGTTATTCTGCACGGGAAGTGCAATTACTGCATCGATATCCTCAAGGCTCTTTCCGTTGATAAAATCGGAAATCGGTGTTGCCTGAGTCAGCTCATCCTGCGCAATTTCATTGATGAATCTGCTGTTGCAACGGCTTATGTATCCCCTTGAGTCACAGACCGCTACGGGGAAAGGATAAGACGAAACAACCTCGGCTGCAGAATAATCAAGCTTCTGCGAAACCGCCTGCATAAACTTTTTATAACGGTAGCCCGCGGAAACAATTCTGTAAGCCGCAATTGCAAAGATAACAAGCGCAGCGGCAAGCTCCGCAAGGGCAATCCACGGCTTGAAAAATGCGGTTGTCACAATAACCGCCGCCGCAAATGCCGCAAACAGACACACAAGAAGCTTATCGTACCAGAAGCCCTTCAGTTTCATTTAAACCTCCATTATAATCGGAAGAATCATGGGACTGCGTTTTGTTTGTTCATATACGAAATGCGAAACGGCATCACGGAGCTTGCCTTTAATCGCATTCATATCGCTGATGTTGCTGTAATAGCAGTTTTCAAGTGATTTCTCGGCAATTTTGCGAGCCTGCTCAATGAGCTCCTCGTTTTCTTTAACATAAACGAAGCCTCTCGAAACAACCTCGGGACCTGCAATAAGCTGACCCGTTTCGTAATCGAGCGAAGCAGTGACAACGATTATACCGTCCTGACCGAGATGCTTTCTGTCACGAAGCACAACGCTTCCGACGTCACCGACACCCGAGCCGTCAACGAATACCTTACCTGCAGGCACTGCCGCACCGCTTTTGATTGACTTTGAGGTAAGCTCGGCAACGTAGCCGTTATCGGCAATGAAAATATTGTCAACGGGGATTCCCATACCCTCTGCGAGCATTGCGTGCTTGCGCAGATGCTTCTGCTCACCGTGGACGGGTATGAAATATCTGGGCTTTACAAGACCCATAATAAGCTTTAATTCCTCCTGACACGCATGGCCCGAAACGTGAACGTCATACATCTTTTCGTAGATAACCTCGGCGCCGAGCTTGAGAAGCTCGTTGACTACCTTGCCGACGGTTTTTTCGTTGCCGGGAATGGGTGTGGCGGAAATTATAACGTAATCGTTGGGGCAGATTTCGACCTTCCTGTGGTCGGAAAAAGCCATTCTTGAAAGAGCCGACATAGGCTCGCCCTGACTGCCCGTTGTGATGATAACAAGGCTTTCGGAGGGATATTTATTGATAAGGTCAGCATTGATAAGCACGTTATCGGGAATGTTGAGATAGCCGAGCTGTGCACTGATATTGACAACGTTTTCAAGGCTTCTGCCCATAATGGCAACCTTTCTGCCGAGAGACGCCGCAACGTTGATAATCTGCTGGACTCTGTGGATATTCGATGCGAAGGTTGCAACGATGATTCTGCTCTTGCCCGCTTTGCGGAAAAGAATATCAAACGATTCACCGACCTTACGCTCGCTTTCGGTATAGCCGGGTCTTTCTGCATTTGTTGAGTCCGAAAGAAGAGCAAGCACGCCCTCGTCACCGAGCTGCGCAAACCTTGAAAGGTCAATCATTCCGCCGTCGATGGGGGTGCTGTCAACCTTGAAGTCGCCCGTCTGGATAACGGTGCCTGCGCCACACTTGATTGCAAGAGCGATTGCATCGGGAATCGAGTGGTTGACGTGAATCATTTCGATGCTGAATTCGTTGAGGTTAACCACGTCACCGGGTGCAACCTCATTGAGCTTTGCGGAGCTTAAAATACCGTGCTCCTTGAGCTTGCCCTGAATGAGACCGATTGTCAGCTTCGTGCCGTAAACGGGAACATTTACGGTTTTGAGCAGATATGCGAGACCGCCGATATGGTCCTCGTGACCGTGGGTAATGAAAATACCCTTGATTTTATCAGCATTCTTTTCAACGTAGGTAAAATCGGGAATTACAAGGTCGACGCCAAGCATCTCGGGGTCAGGGAAAGCAAGTCCGCAGTCAACAAGAAACATTTCATCTTTATACTCATAAAGAGTCATATTCTTGCCGACCTCGTTGAGACCGCCGAGGAAAGCTATGCGCAAGGGAGTTTCGTCAACGGGTTTTCTGTATTTCTTGGCAGAGCCGTTTCTCGACTTGAACGGCTTGCCCGAATTTCTCTTATACTGAAAACCCTTGGACTTCTGCTTGCCTGCGCCTGCATTTTCCTGACGGGGATTTTGTTTTTTATCAGCCGGAGCCGAATTCTTTTTAGCCATTATTTTCTCCTGTTCAAAATAAATTTTATTCAAAAAGACGTATGATTATATGTAATCGGTCAGGATGCTCCTGACCCACATTATATAATATATTTATTTTATTATATTGTCAAGTGAATTTATATTATTAATTAAATCCTCAATATCTCCGCACAGCTCCGTTGCCGCCTCCATTGATTCCGCTTCGGCGCAAATCCTCACCTTATCGCCGTTTCTTTCGGGCACGATAAGAAGTCTGCCCTTCGAGCGTACAAGCCTGATTCCTTCAAAGCCGTTTGTCAGGCTGATTTTCTCTTCACCGACAAGACCTGCAAGGTCGGCAGGCGAAAATCCGATGGGTACGGTTTTTCTGATGATATAGCTTTCGGGCAATTCGGACAGAAGCACGTCGAGGGTGCATTCTCTTTCTTTCATAACGGAAAGCACCTTCACCGCAAGGAAAAGTCCGTCTCTGACGAAAATCTGCTTTGCGGCAAGCCGTCTCGCAACGGAATCAGAATCGTCGGCAGGCGTACTCAGATATCGGTAAACTCTTTTGCCGCAATCGTTTGCAAGCGCATCAAGGAATCCGGGTGCATCGTAGGGCACGGATATATCACGCCCTTTCCGCATCTCGTTAAGACAGCATATTGCAAGGAGTTTTTCGTATTCAGCCTCTTTGCCGTCATAAATAATCCTTGCCGACGTGCCCGACGGTGAAAGCTCGACAATAAAATTCTCATCCTCAACGCATCCGAGCTTATTGAGCACGGATTCGAGCATATTCCCTGCAATCGGATTATCGCATTTTACCTTGACACCGATTTCAGCAAGACCGTAGGGAGCGTTTTTGAGCAATTCCTGCTTATAAATCAGACCGACGGACGACGTTTCATTCAGCTCTTTGATTGATTTTTCATCAATCTCACGGATTTCGCCTTTATTGATATATGATTCGATGCTTCTCTCGAAAAATCTCGGAATGGAAAGTCCGCCTTCACCGCAGATTCTTATTTCCTTTTTATCCTTTCCGCTGATAAAAAGACCTGAACCGAGACCGCAGAAATTGACAAGAAAATTGAGCTGGGCTTCAAAGCAGCAGCCGAAATCCCACACACTTCCGCCGACACCGAGAATGCCCGAAACAATTGCATGGCGAAGCACCTGCGCAGACCTTGAGCCGTCGGTTGCGATGCCACATTTCCGTCCGTTACGTGTACTTCCGACAGCCGCACCGATTCGCACGCAGGTTTCGGGAGTCAGTCTTGCGCCGCCGTCCTCGCTGAAGCCTTTTTCATTCATAATTCCGCTTCGGATATTGCCGTATTTCACGTTATCGGAAACGCTCGTCTCCTTGCCGATTATCTTACCCGGCCAGACGAGCACGTTTTGCTTTACACTTGCATTTTCACCGATGATGCTGCCTGAGCCTGCAACAGAATTTTCAAACATCGAAGCGCCGTTTTTTAGTGCCGCACCCGAGCAAACGAGCGCTCCCGTAACGGCAGAATTCCTTGATATGCAAGCGTTTTCAAGCACCGTTGAATATCTTATTTTCGCATTTTCTCCGACGTAGCAATTATCGTCAACAACGGCATACGGTCCAATCACCGCACCGTCGCAGATTTCGGCATTTCTGCCGATATAGACGGGCGGAATGATGCTGTAATCACCCGTCGGGAGCTTTTCGGGAGAATAAATACCGTCTGCAATTTTGCCGCAGGGTGGCTTCATTTTACCTTCAAAAATATCTCTCTGACATTCCATATAGGTTGCGATATTTCCGACGTCGCACCAATAATCATCGGTGTTATAGCAATAAATCGGCATATCGCGCTCAAGCATCAGCGGAAACAAATCCCTTGCAAAATCATATTTTTTTCCACGGGGAATCAGCGTAAGACATTCGGGATTGATAACGTAAACCCCCGTATTTGCAAGGTTGCTTACCGCCTGAGACCAGGAGGGCTTTTCGATGAATCCGTAAACTCTGTTTTCCCTGCCTACCTTGACAACGCCGAATTCACGGGGATCGGATTTCTTTGTTGCGACGATAGTGATTTTTGCACCCGACGCCTTGTGATAATCCATAATTTTGGCAAAATCGAAATCGCACAGTGCATCTCCGCTGACAACGAAAAACGGCTCGTTAAAGCCATCCGCCGCCGCTTTAACTCCGCCTGCTGTGCCGAGAGGGTCATCCTCACGGATAAAATTCAGCTTCATATTGCCGTGTTTTTCACCGAATTCATCCTCAATTATATGAGGAAGATAGCCGAGAGTTACGTTTGCCTGCGTCACTCCGCAGGAATCAAGAGCATCAAAAATGTATCCGAGAATAGGTCTGCCGAGAATCCTTGCCATCGGCTTCGGAAGATTGCAGGTCAGAGGTCGGAGTCTGCTCCCCTCGCCGCCTGCCATTACAACTGCTTTCATCAAATCAGTCCTTTCGGGATATATTATTGACAGGTTGCAATAAAAATAACCCAAATTTTCACTTGTATTTTCAGGACCGTGATGATATCATATTAAAAAACATTAAATCGGAGATATATGATGGCAGAGCTTAAAAAAGTTGAAATATTCACGGACGGTGCGTGCTCGGGCAATCCCGGCCCCGGCGGCTGGGGCGCAATCCTGCGCTACGGCAGCCACGAGCTTGAACTCAGCGGCGGCGAAAAGGAAACGACAAACAACCGTATGGAGCTGACCGCAGTTATCGAAGCACTCAAAAGGCTCAAGGAAAAATGCGACGTTACGATTTATACCGATTCAAAATACGTTGCAGACGCATTTCTGCAGGGCTGGATATGGGGCTGGGTCAGAAACGGCTGGAAAAAATCCGACAAGAAACCCGTTCTCAATCCCGAATTATGGCAGACACTCCTGACCGAAATCAGAAAGCACGAATACAAAATTATCTGGGTCAAGGGTCATGCAGGCCACCCTGAAAACGAAAGATGCGACAAACTCGCAACAGCAAAAGCGGCAGAATATCAGATAATTTAAGATTAATTTAAGAAAATGTAAACCGAGGTTGCTTGACTCACACGTTAAAAAATGGTATAATTTATGCAATGTAAAGTATTCCTTACATTATAGATTTAAGGGGGACTAAAATATGTTAGCAAAAATCATTTCATTCATTATGTCAATCATTATGGCAATCTTCCCGGTTTTCGGAGACAAAAAGACCGTCTCCAATGACGACGTTGCCGAAGCGGTAATTTATACGCTTGAAAACAATGATGCATCCGCAATGGAAGCTGTTATGTGCAAAAACATCAAAGACAATTATCCAAACCTTACCGATGAAATAAACACTATGCTCTCCTATATTGAAGGTGATATTGAAAATATCACTTGGAAAACCTTTGGCGGGTATTATGAAAATGATGGTAAAGGTAATTTTGCAAGACAAAATGACCAATCGTATGATATATTTACCACAAACGGTGTTTACGGAATTATTTTAACAATTGAAACAGCTAATTCTTCCGCACCTGAAGAAACAGGAATCCGTGCTATCGGACTTCAAAAATTAAAAGAGAATCCCAACCCCAACAGTTATTACAAGTACATTTTTGATGAAAGTCTGTACAAAATTTTTGCAACAGAGGGTATTGGTGAATTACATAACAAAAAATAAAGTTTTTTCTGAATATACAAAATATATTTCATCAAGCCGCTTCACTTTTGTGAGGCGGTTTTTTCCGTTTTTATATTTTAAGTCATACATTGTCCCGTTTCCGCATACTCTTTACCATAAACGAAGGATTCGGAGGAACAAAGAATGACAAATACAAGCATTTACGGTGATATTGCCGCAAGAACGGGCGGAGATATTTATATCGGTGTTGTCGGACCTGTCAGAACGGGCAAATCGACGTTCATCAAAAGGTTTATGGAAAATATGGTACTGCCCAACATCGATGACGCTTCAAGGCGTGACAGAGCGACAGACGAGCTTCCCCAATCCTCTGCGGGCAGAACGATTATGACTACAGAGCCGAAATTCATCCCCGAGGATGCGGTTGAAATCACCGTTGAGCCTAACTCAAAAATGAAGGTCAGAATGATTGACTGCGTAGGATACATCGTTCCGTCCGCACTCGGATATATCGAAGGTGAAAGCCCGAGAATGGTAAAAACTCCTTGGTTTGAGGAGGACGTTCCGTTCAATATGGCGGCGGAAATCGGTACGCAGAAGGTCATCACCGAGCATTCGACAATCGGTCTTGTCATCACCACCGACGGCTCAATAAGCGAAATACCGAGAGAAGAATATCAGGAGGCGGAGGAAAGGGTTATCAATGAGCTGAAATCGCTCAATAAACCGTTTATAACCCTCCTCAACTGCAAAAATCCGTTATCCGACGAGGCGGTTTCACTTGCCGATAAATTAAGCGAAAAATACGGTGTAAAGGTTATCCCCGTCAATTGCCTTGAGCTTGATAAAAACGCAATTGCACAGATACTTTCAGACGTACTTTTTGAATTCCCTATCAAGGAAATCCGCATTGATCTGCCTGCGTGGCTGACCTCTCTTGACAAGAATCACTGGCTTCGGAGCGAGGTTATGGGCAGCATCTCCGAGCATATCGGAAAGCTCGGAAAAGTGAGAGATATCAAGGCTTTCGGGGATTCAATCGGAAGCTGCAGACACATCAGCAAATCAAGCGTTGAATCAACCGACCTTGCAAAGGGAAGCGCAAAAATCGGCGTTAAACTCTCCCCCGAGCTTTTCTTTAAAATTCTTGAAGAGGAAACGGGAATTTCAGTCAGCAGCGAGCAGGAGCTGATGAAAGCCGTCAAGGAACTGTCCCTTGCGCAGGAAGGCTACAAGCGCATAAAAGATGCTCTTGATGAGGTTGAAGCAACGGGCTACGGCATCGTTATGCCGGGCATTGATGACCTGACTCTCGAAGAACCCGAAATAATGAAGCAGGGCGGCAGATACGGCGTAAGACTCCGTGCAGGCGCACCGTCACTCCACATAATGAAGGCAACAATCCAGACCGAGGTTGCACCCATTGTCGGCTCTGAATCGCAATCGGAGGAGCTGATAAAATATCTGCTCAAGGAATTTGAGGAAAATCCGTCGGAAATATGGAAATCCAATATTTTCGGCACTTCTCTGCACGAGCTTGTCAACGAAGGTCTGCACAACAAGCTTTTCAGAATGCCGTCCGATGCACGCTCAAAACTTCAGGAAACACTTGAAAGAATCATCAACGAGGGCTGCAGCGGTCTGATTTGCATAATTTTATAAAAAATGAGGCAGTCGGTTGACTGCCTCTTATTTTTACGGTCTTGTCATATAAACGGTAAGAACGTCGGCTTTATGAACAATTTCAATCATATAGCCATTATCGTTTGATGCTTTATAATATCCGTCGCCCGAAACGGGTTGCTGCTCGGGGAATCCGAGCACAAAGCCTGAATCCTTGACGGCGTTGAGATATTTTTTGAATTCACTTTTGCTGCACTCAACACTGAATGAATAGCGAAGCGACTCATCGTAGGAATCAATGATATCCGATGAAAACTCAAATTCGGGAAGCTGAAGCGCAAATTCATTGGCAATTTTTGTTGATGCGGGAATAACTCCGTTACCCTCGCCTCCTTCAACGTCCTTACAAGCTGCAAATGATAAAATAATAACGAGAAGCGAAAGCATCGCAGTAATTTTTTTAAGCATAAAACGACCTCCAATTTTGAATTATTATATCATAAGAACGTGCCGTTTGCAAGTCACCTGTGCTCTGTTTATCAATTTGATAAAATTTCATTCATAATTTCGTAAAATTTTGTTGACTTTTTAAATATTTAGAATTATTATTATATTATTCTATATCAGAAAGGTTGATTTTATGGCAACTGAACTCAAGAAAAAATACGGTCTGCTTACCGCTATCTGCATGGTTGTCGGCATCGTTGTCGGCTCAGGCGTTTTCTTCAAAGCGGAAGCAATCCTCCAGAAAACCGGCGGTAACCTCAAATACGGCATCATCGCATGGGTTATCGGCGGCGTAATTATGATTATCTGTGCTTACACGTTCTCTGTTCTCGCAACAAAGTACGAAAAGGTCAACGGCGTTGTTGACTACGCAGAAGCAGCCGTCGGCGGCAAATACGCTTACCTTGTCGGCTGGTTCCTGACAACAATCTATTATCCCACTCTTACGATGGCTCTCGCATGGCTTTCGGCAAGATATACTCTCGTTGTTTTTATGGGTGACGCCGCCGACCCCACAAGCGGTCTGTGCTTTGCTCTTGCCTGCTTCTATCTTGTAGGCAGCTATGCAATGAACGCACTTTCCCCCATCATTGCAGGTAAATTCCAGGTTTCATCAACCGCTATCAAGCTTATTCCTCTTACCCTTATGGCTGTCGTCGGCACAATCAAGGGTCTGAGCAACGGTCTGCTTATCGAAAACTTCGCAGGCACAAACCTTGATATCGTTAACGAAGCATTCGTTGCAGCAGGCAAAGCTCCCATTGAAGAGTTATCTCCCATCAGCGCAATTTTCAGCGCTGTTTGCGCAACTGTTTTCGCATATGAAGGCTGGATTATCGCAACCTCAATCAATGCTGAAATCAAGGATGCAAAAAAGAATCTTCCCAAGGCTCTTGTTATCGGTTCAATAATTATCGTTGCAATTTATATTTTCTATTATATCGGTCTTGCAGGCGGCGTTGACAACGCAACAATGCTTATCAGCGGACAGACAGGTGCTCAGAAGGCTTTTGCAAACGTATTCGGCAACGTAATGGGTACCGGCATTTTCGTTTTCATCATCATCTCCTGCCTCGGCACTCTCAACGGTCTTATGCTCGGCTGCACAAGAGGTCTCTATTCCCTTTCAATCAGAGGCAGAGGTCCTTCACCCAAGGTTTTTGCAGATATCGACAAGAATACGAATATGCCTGCAAACTCATCAATCTTCGGTCTTCTTCTCTGCGCTGCATGGCTCTTCTATTTCTACGTTTCCTGCCTCAACGGCCCCACAGCAGAAAAGCTCGGTATGTTTGCGTTTGACCCCACAGAGCTTCCCATCATCACAATCTATCCCTTCTATATCCCCATTTTCATCAAGATGATGACAAACAAGGAATTCAACGGACTCCAGAGATTCATTGCTCCCGTGCTTTCAATCGCAGGCAGCGTGCTGATGGTTGTCGCTTCCGTTATTGCTCACGGCAAGGAAATCCCCGGCTACCTCATCATCTTTGCGGTTATTATGGTTATCGGCGTTTTCTTTATGAAAAAGAAGGATATTGCCGAAGCAAAATAATCTCCGTTACGAAACAGAAGGTCTTATATGAAATCCGAAAGAAAAAAAACGCCCGCAGGGAAAAACGTTGTTTTGCCTGACGATTCAAATTTAAACGATTCTCAGACAAACGACGTTTCTTCGGAGGGCATCAATAAAATAACCTTTGAATTCAATAAAAAAGGAATCAAAACAACAACGAAATACATTGTCGGAATCGCTTTCATTATCATTGCGATAACCTTCGTTATCAACAATGACGTTAAGGTTTCTGGATTACTCGATAACGTTTATAAAGTTGTTGCACCTTTCCTTCTCGGTCTCGCAATGGCTTTCGTGCTCAACGTGCTGATTCGTCCGCTTGAAGCGCTCTGGGACAAGCTTTTCAAAAAAGAAACCAAAGCTTCCAAAGCACTCAAAAGACCGGTCAGCCTTATACTGAGCATTGTTTTGCTGCTTGGCTTTCTCATCGCCATACTTTTCCTTATTATTCCCGAATTCATCAAAACCTTCAGCAACATTGTTGAAGTGATCCCTGAATATACCAATACCGTTCTCGGTTGGGTAACAAATATCCGTGAATTTGCGGCGCGTTACAACGTTCATATTCCCGAGCTGAAATTCAACCCCGATACGGTTATCAACTTCCTGAAAACCAACTTTGCAAACTCAACAACAATCAACAAGACGCTTGATTTCACTTCGTCACTCGTTACGGGTGTCATCAACCTGATTGTTGCGGTTGCATTTTCGGTTTATCTTCTCGCACAAAAGGAAAAAATCGGTTCAAACGTCAAAAAGACACTTTATGCGTTTTTCCCGACCAAAAGAATCGATTGGCTTATCAACGTTACGAAAATCACCGACCAGACCTTCACAAAATTCATTTCAGGTCAGCTTCTTGAGGCTGTCATAATCGGTGTTCTCTGCTTTGTCGGAATGCTGATTTTCAGAATGCCCTACGCATCGGTTATTTCGGTGCTTGTCGGCGTTACGGCTCTGATTCCCGTTTTCGGCGCATTCATCGGCACGGCAATCGGCGCATTCCTGATTCTTTTTGTCAGCCCGATAAAGGCTCTGTGGTTTGTTGTTTTCATCGTTATTCTTCAGCAGCTTGAAGGCAACCTCATTTATCCCAAGGTTGTCGGTAAATCCGTCGGTCTGCCCGGTATTTGGGTGCTTGTTGCGGTTACCGTCGGCGGCAACACAATGGGCGTGCTCGGCATAATCCTTGCAGTGCCTGCGTGTGCGGTTATATATACTCTTCTCCGTGAAACGGTATATAAACGCTTAAGGCAAAAAAAGCAAGCGGAAGCTCCGCAGACCGAAGCCGAAGAAGAAGCTCAGGAAGAAGAAAAAACAGAAGCGAAAAAAACAGAATAAAACAAATCAGCTCCGAGTTTTAAACCCGGAGCTGTTATTTTTATACTATATTATAATGACGCAAGTGCTTTATAGCTATCCTTAAGTGAAGAATAAAGCGATGAATAAACTGTATGATACTTTCTGTAAAGCGCAGTCTGCTCAGTATCGGGTGCAAGAGAATCGGGTTTCACCGAAGTCATCGCCCTGCAAGCCTCGGGCACGCTCTGATAAATTCCTGCGCCGACAGCGGCAAGAATCGCAACACCGAGAGCAGGTGCTTCGCTTGACTGCGAGGTTGCAACGGGAATAGCAAATGTGTTGCAAATCATATTCTTCCACAGCTTGCTCTTTGCACCGCCGCCGCAAAGAAGCATTGTTTCGGGAGAGATATTCATTTCTTTGAGCACAAGGAGACAATCATAAAGCGAATAGGTAACACCTTCAAGAATCGCTCTGATGAAATGCGCCTTCGTATGCATTGCGGAAATGCCGAAGAATACTCCCCTGCAATCGGGATCAAGATGCGGTGTGCGCTCACCCATCAGGTAAGGAAGATAAATCAGCTTATCGCATCCGACGGGAATTTCCGAAGCCATACCGTCGGTTATTCTGTAAACGTCGGTTTTCGTCTGCTCTGCAGTTTTGATTTCTTTATCGCAGAAATTATTTTTAAACCACTGCATCGAAAGACCTGCGCCCTGCGTTACGCCCATAACGTGCCACGCACCGGGCACTGCACAGCAGAAGGTGTGCACTCTGCCTGCAGGGTCGATAACGGGATTATCGGTATGTGCAAAAACAACGCCTGACGTACCGATGGTTGTGAATGCCTTACCTTCCTCAACAACGCCCATTCCGACTGCGGCGGCGGCGTTGTCACCTGCACCGCCGACAACAGACGTTTCGGTTGAAAGACCCGTTAAATCAGCGGTTTCAGCATTGATATAACCCGTAATTTCGGGTGACTCATAAACCTTTGCAAGGTATTCCTCTTTGATGCCGACGGCTTCAATCATAACCGACGACCATTTTCTTGCAGGCACGTCGAGAAGCTGCATTCCCGAAGCATCGGAAACCTCGGTTGCAAATTCTCCCGTAAGTCTGAAACGCAGATAATCCTTGGGAAGAAGAATGTGTCTGCACTTTTCAAAAATTTCAGGCTCGTTATTTTTAACCCAGAGTATTTTGGAAGCCGTAAATCCCGTCAGAGCAGGATTTGCGGTTATTTTTATAAGCGTTTCCCTGCCGAGCTTTTCGGTCAGCTCGTCACATTCCTTGCCCGTCCTCTGGTCACACCAGAGAATCGAGGGGCGAAGAACATTGCAATCCTCATCAAGCATTACAAGACCGTGCATCTGACCCGAAATGCCGAGAGAAACGATATCGCAGGCATCAACACCGCTTTCGGAAACAACCTTTTTCAGCGTTTCGATTGCGGCATCGTACCAATCCTGCGGATTCTGCTCTGCCCAGCCGTTATGAGGCTGAATCAAATCATATTCCCTGCTTGCACTTGCAACGATACCGCCGTTTATATCAAACAAAACGGTTTTGGTTGCGGATGTGCCCAGGTCAATACCGATAACGTATTTCATATTATTCACCAAACATAATTGCGTTGACCGCAGACTGGATGAATTCCTGCTTGCCCGAGCCGGGGTCGGAGCACTTGCCGAGAGAGCAGGCATATGCGCTCAGTTCCTCAAGGGTTGCTTCGCCGTCAACAATCTTCTTGCCGATTCCGCTTTCAAAGCTCGAATATCTTTCCTTCTTGAAATTATCGAGAGTTCCTTCCTCGATAATAGCGGCGGCCTTCATAAGACCGATTGCAAAGGTGTCCATACCGAGGATGAATGCCTGTACCATATCTTCTGCGGTGTTGCTGGGTCTGCGGTTTTTGGCATCAAAATTGAGACCGCCGTTGCCGAGACCGCCTGCCATAAGCACCTCATACATACACATCGTTGCTGAATATGCATCAAACGGGAATTCGTCGGTATCCCAGCCGAGCACGGGGTCGCCCTGATTAGCGTCGATTGAGCCGAGCATACCGTTGATTGCGGAAATGCGAAGCTCGTGCTCGAAAGTATGACCTGCAAGAAGAGCGTGGTTAGCTTCAATATTCATCTTGAAATCCTTGTCAAGACCGTACTGACGCAGGAATCCGATTGCGGTTGCGGCATCGAAATCATACTGATGCTTCATCGGCTCCTTCGGCTTGGGCTCAATATAAAAATCACCCTCAAAGCCGATGCTTCTGCCGTATGTAACAGCCATTTTCATAAGTCTGGCAATGTTTTCCTGCTCAAACTTTACGTCTGTGTTGAGAAGAGTTTCGTAGCCCTCTCTGCCGCCCCAGAAAACGTAGCCCTTGCCGCCGAGCTTAACGGTAAGGTCGAGAGCTTTTTTAATCTGTGCAGCCGCAAAACAATAAACCTCTGCGCTGTTTGTTGAGCCTGCACCGTTCATAAATCTGGGATTAGAGAACATATTTGCAGTGCCCCAGAGACACTTGATGCCCGTTGCCTGCATCTTTTCGAGAATATAATCGGTAATCTCATCGAGGCGGCGGTTTGTTTCGTTGATATCCTCTGCTTCGGGAACGAGGTCAACGTCGTGGAAGCAGAAATACTCAACGCCGAGCTTCTGCATAAACTCAAAGCCTGCGTCTACCTTTGCCTTTGCGTGAGCCATTGTTGCCTTTTCAGCGCCGAAGGACTTATCGGCGGTGTCTCTGCCGAACATATCCGTACCTGCAGCACCGAGATTATGCCACCATGCCATTGCAAAGGGAAGATGCTCCTTCATAGGCTTGCCCATAACGAGCTTTTCGGGGTCATAGAATCTGAATGCAAAGGGATTCTTGCTCTTCGGGCCTTCGTATTTTACTTTATCGACAAAATCAAAAAACATTATATTCACCTCAATAGAGAATTTCTTTATATCTTGCGGCAAACTGCTTGGGGTCAATTCTTTCAAGCAAATGAGCATCGGTGCCGATATTGAAAACAACGCCGACCTCTTTGCCAATCTGAAAATATCTGTGGAAGAATTCGGGGTCACCGAGCACTGCAGGAGTATTCAGCTCCCACGCAATTTCCGCTTTATTCGCCTTTTCCATAATATCGCCGATTTCGTTATCGGTGAACGCTCTTGTGACGTCGTGCTTATCGGGAAAAGCGTGGATATACCCAGCCATAAACGGATGCGCAAAACAATCCGCCCTGCCGCTGTCGATAACGCTGTTCATTATCGCAAGCATAAACTCGGCATAAGCTCTGGGTGTGGTTTCCTCGGGATGCTCCCAGTAGCCGACGTGAAAATGATTGGTTGTGTAAAGACGGAAATCAAGAGAGTTATCACATTCGATATCGTCGGCAAATTTGCCCGGACCGTATGCGGAAAGCTCCGCACCGACGTAGACCTTGATGTTATAATCAATTTCTTCAAGCTGACGGAGAAGCTCAAGCCTTTGAACGGCAACGGCATTCTTTCTGTCAGGAAAATAATTATGGTCCGTCAGCGCAATAATTTCAAGACCGCATTTTTCAGCAGTCTCAACTATGTTTGCGGCGGTCATTTCAGGCTTTGCGCAGCCCGAAAATGTGGTATGAATATGCATATTGTGGCGCATCAGCTCATCAATATCATAGGTTTTTTCGTG
>JAZNUD010000012.1:0-5672 GCA_045592085.1 Acutalibacteraceae bacterium
TATTCATCACGCTTCCTTACAAGAGCTGAAATGCCTGCAACAATGATCCGTCTTAACCTCGTCAAGGGTCTCGGCCCCGTTCTTCAGATTGTTGAAGGCTGGACTGTTGCACTTCCCGACGAAGTTTCAGATATTATCTGGAAGAGAACAGACTACACATGGCCCTGCACATGGTTCGCACCCAGATGCACAGGCGAAGGCGCATTCAAGAGCGCATACGACCTTATGAATAACTGGGGCGCAAACCACGGCGCTATTTCATACGGCCACATCGGTGCTGATATCATCACAATGGCATCAATGCTCCGCATTCCCGTTGCTCTCCACAACGTTCCCGACGAAAAGATTTTCCGTCCCGCTTGCTGGGGTGCATTCGGCACAAAGGACCTCGAAGGCGCAGACTTCAGAGCCTGCGGCACATACGGCCCTCTCTACAAATAATTTGAAAATTTCATCGGCGGATCGCTTCGGCGGTCCGCTTTTTCTCTTTTGTTCACAAAATATTTAACATATATCAAAAATTTCGCAAAATTGGTCTTTTATTTTATAATAAAAAGTGATATAATACATCCGATTATGGACAATTATATTTAATTTTCAAATTATTTTCACAGGAGGCATTGAAGTGTCTGAAATTATTACCGTAAAAAATCTCAGCAAATCCTACGGCACCAATCAGGTGCTCAACGGTATTTCCTTCGGCCTTGAAGAGGGTCAGATTATCGGCCTGCTCGGTCCCAACGGCTGCGGAAAAACCTCTCTTATCAAAATTCTCACCGGTCTTATCAATGACTACAGCGGTGAGGTGCTTATTGACGGTCAGAAGCCCGGCAAGTTAAGCAAGGCAAACGTTGCGTTCCTTCCCGAAAAAACATATCTTCCCACGTGGATGGTTGCCGATGATGCCGTAAACTATATCGCCGATTTCTATGATGATTTCGATAAGGCAAAGGCAATGCATATGATGGACGTTTTCCAGCTTAACCATAAGCAGAAGGTCAAGACTATGTCAAAGGGTCAGCAGGAAAAGCTCCAGCTCCTTCTTGTTATGTGCCGTAATGCAAGGCTCTATATTCTTGACGAGCCTATGGGCGGCGTTGACCCCGCAGCAAGAGATTTCATTCTTGAAACCATTCTCAAAAACCGTCCCGAGGGCTCAACAATCCTTATGTCCACCCACCTTATTCAGGACGTTGAGGAAATCTTCGATTCAATCCTTATGATCCGTCAGGGTCAGATCCGCATTCAGGATTCCGTTGAGAATCTTACAAAGGACGGCAAAACCATTAATGATCTGTTCAAGGAGGTGTTCAGCGTTGACTGGAATTTCTAAGCCTAAGAATAAGTTTGGCAAGCTTCTTAAAAACGATTTTCTTGCAAGCGCAAGAGTAATCAGCCTTTGCTATATTTTTGAGGTTGCTGTTCTGGCATTTTTTGCCGTGGGTGCAATCGTCAATAAAGTCGGCGTTGAAAAGACCGAGTTTGTTACCAAGCTCATAAATGCAAGCAACATTGCACTTATTGTGGCGCTTCTTGTTGCATTCCTTATGATTTTCGTAACCTTCTTTTTTGTTGTTTACGATTTCAACAAATCGCTTTTCAGTCCTCAGGGTTATCTGAGCTTTACTCTCCCCGTATCGAGCAATCAGCTTCTCGGCTCAAAGCTCATCGTTTACGGCGGCTGGATGATTGTCAGCTACGTAGTATTTATTTTCACCTCAATTTTTCTCGTTTCCTACGGTGAGAAGGTTATTCTCGGTGAAGAAAAGGTTGATATGATGGAAATGATGCTTATGCAGTTTATGAATTTTCCGTCAAAAGCACAGATTTTTTCATATGCACTGTATTATGTCATTCAGTTTTTTGCAATGATGCTTTCGTTTGTTTCCGCAATCTATTTTTCAATTTCTCTTGCTCATATCAGAGTTTTCCAGAAGCATTCGATGATTTTTGCGGTTATCATTTTCTTCGTTCTTTCAGGTTTCCTTGCCTGGCTTTCAACGGTTCCTTCGAATTTCTTCGAGTTCATTCTTCAGTTCAAGTCGGACGGCTCGGTGGGCTTCGGAATTATTAAACCCGGCGGATATATTTTTGCAAAGGATACACTGCCCTTCAATCTTAACGGAATCATTATGAGCCTGCTTGAGTGCGTTGGTCTTTTCTTTGCAACGTCACACGTTATGCATAAGATGGTAAACATCAAATAAGGAGCGGTTTTTATAAAAATCGGTATTTTCGGAGGTACGTTCAATCCTCCTCACAAAGGCCATACCCGTTTGCTCAAAACGGTTGCAGAGGCAATCGGTCTCGAAAAGCTGATAGTCATTCCTTCGTGCATACCGCCGCATAAGCTTGCAGGCAAGCTTGCAACGGGGGAGCAGAGGCTTGAAATGTGCCGCCTTGCGTTTGCCGAGCTGAATTGCGAGGTTTCGGATATTGAATTGAAGCGAAGCGGCAAAAGCTATACGGTTGATACGCTCAGGGAGCTGAAAAAGAGATTTCCCGATGACGAGCTGTTTTTCATTATCGGCTCCGATATGCTTGAGACCTTTCAGCAGTGGTATTGCTGGGAGGAGATACTTTCTCTTGCGGTAATCTGTGCCGCATCAAGGGAAAACGGCTTCGAGCCTGATTGGAACGGATACACTCCCGAGCAGAGAAGCAGATTTGTTTTTGTTACCGCCGAGCCTCTTGAGGTCAGCTCAACGGAGCTGCGCAGAGGCGAAAAGCCGGAGCTGATTGACCCGGCGGTTTCGGAGTATATCAAAGAAAACGGCCTTTATGACGACGGACTTTCGGAATACAGAAAGCTCCTTAAAGAAAAGCTTGATGATTACAGGCTTAACCACAGCGAGTGCGTGAGCGAATGTGCGGCTGCTCTTGCTGAAAAATACGGCGCGGACGTCGGCAAGGCTCGTATTGCAGGGCTTCTGCACGACGTTATGAAAAATGCGCCCGCAAACGAGCATCTCCTCTGTATGGATAACCTGACGGAGGTTGAGCTCAACAATCCCAAAGTGTGGCATCAGATTTCGGGCGAAAGCTTCCTGCGAAGCAACTCGATTATCACCGATGAAGAGATTCTCGGTGCGGTCAGATGGCATACGACGGGCAAGGCAGGAATGACCCTGCTTGAAAAAATAGTCTATGTTGCGGATTTTATATCTGCTGACAGAGAATACAAAGACGTTGACGTTGTACGCAGGTTAGCTGATATAAGCCTCGAGCACGCAATGCTTTATACAACACGCTATACTATCGGAAAACTTGCGGCAAGCGATATGCTTATTCACCCCGCAACCGTGGAATGCTATAATGATATGCTTCTGCATTTCAAGAAAGGGCAGGATAAATAAATGGAATCAAACGTACTTGTTAAAGAAATAGCAAAAGTTCTTGACGAAAAGAAGGCCGTCGATATCACGGCAATCAAAACCGAAGAGGTTACAATTGTTTCGGACTATTTCATCATCGCATCGGGCACTTCGAACACCCACGCAAAATCCCTTGCAGATGACGTTGAGTATGAAATAAAGACCCGTCTCGGAATCGACCCCGAGCATATCGAGGGCAGAGCGACGGGCTGGATTCTTCTTGATTACGGCACTGTGCTTGTTCACATTTTCACTCAGGATAACAGAGAATACTATAATCTTGAGCGTCTCTGGGCGGATGCGAGCACCGTTGACCTGAG
The DNA here is from genome assembly GCA_045592085.1 of Acutalibacteraceae bacterium. Classification (GTDB taxonomy): domain Bacteria; phylum Bacillota; class Clostridia; order Oscillospirales; family Acutalibacteraceae; genus CAG-177. Next base: position 3,695 of record JAZNUD010000012.1, read on the forward strand.
TGACGTAATCACGGAAGATTAATTAAGTGAAAAATGAATAGTGAAGAGTGAATAGTTTCGGGTGGGCGTTGCCCACACCCTTTTATATATAAATCGGTCTAAGGCGGAGCGTTCCCTTAGCTCTTCGCTAAAATATTATGGTTGAATTAGAAAGGAAGTCAGGCAAAATGGCTCAGTATGATTTTAAAAGCGTAGAAAAAAAGTGGCAGGATATATGGGACAGAGAAAAGACCTTTGAGTGCACAGAGGACCATTCCAAGAGAAAATTCTATGCTCTTGTTGAATTCCCTTACCCGAGCGGCGCGGGTATGCACGTAGGTCACATCAAGGCTTACAGCGGTCTTGAGGTTGTTTCAAGAAAGAGAAGGCTTGAGGGCTATAACGTTCTTTTCCCCATCGGCTTCGATGCATTCGGTCTTCCCACTGAAAACTATGCTATCAAAACAGGTCTCCACCCCAGAGTGGTTACCGATAACAATATCGAGAAGTTCACAAGTCAGCTCCGCAGAGTAGGCTTCTCTTTTGACTGGTCAAAGGTTGTTGACACAACTCAGGAGGATTACTACAGATGGACACAGTGGATTTTCCTCAAGATGTTTGATAAGGGTCTCGTTTTCAGAGACAAAACTCTTATCAACTATTGCCCCAGCTGTAAGGTTGTTCTCTCAAACGAGGACTCACAGGGCGGCAAGTGCGATATCTGCCACAGCGATATCGTTCAGAAGTCAAAGGACGTATGGTATCTCCGCATCACAGAATATGCAGATAAGCTCCTTGAAGGTCTCAAGGAGGTTGACTATCTTCCCAACATAAAGCTCCAGCAGGAAAACTGGATAGGTAAATCAACGGGTGCTTTCGTTAACTTTGCGGTTAACGGCACAGAGGAGCTTCTCAAGATTTACACAACCAGACCTGACACTCTCTTCGGCGTTACCTTTATGGTAATGGCTCCCGAGCATCCTCTTATTGATAAGTACGCTTCGATGATAGGCAATATGGCTGACGTTGAGGCTTACAGAGAGATGTGCAGCAAGAAATCCGCTTTCGAGAGAACGCAGCTCGTCAAGGATAAGACGGGCGTTAAGCTTGAAGGCTTCACCGCAACCAACCCCGTCAACGGCAAGGAAATCCCGATTTATATTTCCGACTACGTTATGATGGGCTACGGTACGGGCGCAATTATGGCTGTTCCCGCACACGACCAGAGAGACTATGAATTTGCAAAGAAGTTCGGTATCGACATCATCGAAGTCATCAAGGGCGGCGATATGGACGTTGAAGCTTATACGGGCGACGGGGAAATGGTTAACTCAGGTTTCCTCAACGGCTTCACAAACAAGAAGGATTCCATCGAAAAGATGGCTGAATTCGTTGCAGAAAAGGGCATCGGTGAAAAGGGCGTTCAGTATAAGATGAATGACTGGGCATTCAACCGCCAGAGATATTGGGGTGAGCCCATTCCCATCGTTCACTGCCCCGATTGCGGAATCGTTCCCGTTCCCTACAGCGAGCTTCCTCTCAAGCTTCCCAAGGTTGATAATTTCGAGCCCGGCACAGACGGCGAGAGTCCCCTTGCGAAGATTGATTCTTTCGTAAACTGCACCTGTCCCAAGTGCGGCAAGCCTGCAAAGAGAGAAACCGACACAATGCCTCAGTGGGCAGGCTCATCATGGTACTTCCTGCGCTATATCGACCCCAACAACAATGAGCGCTTTGCAGACAGCGAAAAGCTGAAATACTGGATGCCCGTTGACTGGTATAACGGCGGTATGGAGCACGTTACAAGACACCTTATCTATTCAAGATTCTGGCATAAATTCCTCTATGATCTCGGCGAAGTTCCGTTCTCCGAGCCTTATGCTAAGAGAACAGCTCAGGGACTTATCTTAGGACCTGACGGTGGCAAGATGAGTAAGAGTAAGGGTAATGTAGTAGACCCCAACGACGTTGTTGATCTTTACGGTGCGGACGTTCTTCG
>JAZNUD010000013.1:0-33098 GCA_045592085.1 Acutalibacteraceae bacterium
ACAGGTTATAGCCCGTTACACGATTTCCAATCGTGCTCCTTCGACCAGCTCGGACAACTCTCCGTATCTGCAAATCAAATGCTTGTATATTATATATGAGTGTACCGGAAAAATCAAGTCTTTTTTTAAATTATTTTTATATTTTCATCTGTGTTATTTAATCTGTGTTTTAATTTTCTTGACAAAACAACCTTAAAATGATAATATCAACGGTGGTAATGCACCTGTGGCGGAATTGGCAGACGCGCCAGATTTAGGATCTGGTATCTTCGATGTGCAGGTTCAAGCCCTGTCAGGTGCACCAATAAAGCGGCTTGTTTTTTCAAGCCGCTTTTACTATTCTTCATTGGATTCGTTATCACTCGGGTTATTATTTTCGGATTTTGACTTCTTGATGCTCATTCCTGCAATTGCTCCGCCGACAATCAACAACAATATGCCTGCAGCCACAATAACTCTCTGCACAACAAATCCCGTTGTTAAATCCGACTGACGGGTTGGAGCTTCGGTTTCCTTTTCACTTTGAGCAACCGTTTCGGTTACAATCACCGTCTGAACGGGCTCGGTAATTACAACTTGTGAAACAACAACTTCTTTTTCATAAAAATAAACTACTGTTTTATTTTCCTTTTTTGCCTTCGTTGTCTGAAGGTTTGCTTTCACAGATGTGCTCTTTTCAGACTTGGTTGTTGAAACTTTATTCTTCGTTGTCCTTGGCTTGGTTGTTTTTTCGGGTTTAGTTGTTTTTATCGGCTTTGTAGTATCAGGCTGAGTGACGGGCTCGGCACCTGATGTAATATTGACCGGATAAAAATACGAATTCGTCCCCTGCCCGTCGATAAAACTGACAGATGCGCTGAATTTATCAGGCACTCCGCGTTTAAAACCGATAACAATTTCACAGCTTGCGGCAATATCATCAACAAAAGCCATTTTGCTTTCTACCGAATATTTGCTTGTATCGCCCTTAATCTGTGCACCGCTTTTCGTAACGGTCAGCGTCAGCTCATCCGATATATCAAGAATAAAACCTGCATTATCCATCGTTTCTGACGAATCATCGGAAAGGAACAAGAATACATACACCTCATATTCGTTGAGATACCTGTGTTTCATCGCTGCATAATTAACGTTGTTACCGTGTTTACCGGTAATCTCAACGTCTGTTTCATAAAATTGCCATTCCAGACCGTCATCGTAGCCGTCAATTTTTACAGCGGCAGAAACAACAACAGTAACCGTCAATAATAATATTGAAATAGCAACAGTTAAAATCCGTTTCATAACATCTGACTTTCGACATATTTTTTAGAGTATTGTATCAGCAATTCAAAATGTAGTCAAGGCATAAATAAAAGCACAGCCGATAAAGCTGTGCTTTCCGTTTTTTATAAGCCAAGTGCACCGAGAAGTCCGTAGGAAAAAATCGACATTATGATATTGGCAACAAGGACACCAACCGCGATTACGGGAAACGAGTGACTGATTCTCATATCAAGAAGAGCGGCGATAAGAGAGCCTGTCCAGCCGCCTGTGCCGGGAAGAGGAATTGCAACAAAAGCAAAAAGACCCCATAATCTGTATTTTTTGACACTTTCGCTTTTCCTCATAGAACGGATTTCAAGCTTCTCGATCATTTTTCCGATTTTTTCAAAACGCTTGAGAAACTGAAAAATTTTTCTGATAAAAAGAAGTATGAAGGGAAGCGGAAGAATATTGCCGACGTAACAAATGAAAAATGCTTTAACAAATTCAACATCAAGAAGCTTAGCGGCAATCATTCCGCCTCTTAGTTCAAGAATCGGAAAAAGAGAAATGACAAAAACAATCAACTCACTCGGGATAGTGTCCTTAAAAAAGCCAACCATTGAATTGACTATGTTTTCAACCATATCATTACCTCATTCGATAATATTGTTGTTTACAAGGAAATCGTGAGCACTCTGAAGAATATTGCGGTCATTGATGAATCGAAGCGTATCAAGCGCTTTTTCATAGCTGAGCCAGATATAATCCTCAATTTCTTCACGCTGAATAATCGTCTGCGTATCCTTTGTTTTGGCGAGGAATATCGTAACGGATTTCTCAACCCTGCCCTGAATCGTATATTCTGATTTCGATGCAAACTGAGGAAGAATCTGGATATGTATTCCCGTCTCCTCAAGCACCTCACGGATTGCAGTCTGTTCAAAGGTTTCACCCTTTTCAACGTGACCCTTGGGGAAGCCCCAATGTGTGCTTCTTCTGTTTTTGATCAAAAGATAACGCACCTCATCGTTTATATAACGATAAACAACTGCGCCGCAGGAGCGCTCATAAAGGCATTCAAGCTTATAATCTCTGCCTTTTTCCGCAAACGAAATCGCATCTTCAATCTGATAGGAAATAAACCTCATACTCTTCGGCGCAACCACGTATACTGTGGGACTTCCGTCGGCACGTTTAATTGCGGCAATTACCCTGCCGTCAAACGTCCTGACGGGATGATTGATTCCCATAATATACGCGCCTGAAGAAACGCTGTCATAGCGTTTCTTACCTTCAATGGCACCAAAGTTAAGCTGATAGACAAATCCGAATTGTCTGTTTACGGAGCGGATAGGGTTTGTAACCCTTACTCTGACATATTTGCCGAGCATTTTCACCACACCTTTCAAAAGGTCATTTTGACCCAAACTAAATACCATAGTATTATACAGAAAAAATATTGAATGCACAATAGTTATCTTAAAAAATTTTCATTTTTTTACAATCCGATATTTTCTTCTTATTAATTGTCTTTTTTTTATGTAATTTCATCAACATATATCGGGCAAATAAAGGCTTTTTAAAAAAATATACTCAATGCTTGATTTATGACTTTATAATATGTTATTATTAATATATATTTTTTGAAAGCGGTGTCTTTATGCGTAAAATTATGATTGCAGATGACGAGGCTCTCATCAGACGTCTTGTCAGCGACTTTCTCCGCAATTCAGGTTATGAACCCGTTGAAGCGGTTAACGGTCTTGATGCCATAGAAAAATTCAAATCCGAGCAGAATATAAGTCTTGTAATCTGTGATATTATGATGCCTGAAGCAGACGGCTGGGAGGTTTGCAAAAGAATCAGAGAAATCAGCTCTGTGCCCATCCTTATGCTCACGGCAAGAAGCCAGGAATTCGATGAGCTTATGTCGTTTGAATCAGGTGCAGATGATTTTGTCACAAAGCCCTTCAGTCCTTCAATTCTTATGAAAAGAGTTGAGGCTCTTCTTAAGAGAAGTGCATCCTCCACTGCTTCGGGCAATGATCTTATTTCCATTAATTCACTTATCATCGATATTCCTGCTCATACCGTCACCGTTGACGGAGCCAATATTGATCTCACCATCAAGGAATATAACATTCTTGTTAAGCTTGCGTCGCATACGGGCAGAATTTATTCAAGAGACAAGCTCCTCGACGACATCTGGGGCATTGATTTTACGGGAGACCCGAGGACGGTTGACTCTCACGTTGCAAGACTCAGAACGAAGCTTGGTGCATGGGGCGAAAAACACCTTAAAACAGTTTACGGTGTAGGATATAAAATTGAGGTGAACAACGTTTGAAAAAGCCTGTTCTGAATGCTAGATTCAGCAAAATACGCTTCAAGCTTTTTGTTGCAATTCTGCTTGTTCTTATTCTGTTTTTCGGTATTATGACCGTTGTCACTTCCCCTGCTCTTTTTTACGTTCTTTCAGGACAGACATACAGACAGCATAGCAATGCCGCCGATCAGATTAAAAAGAGTATCCCCGGAACCGTTACTTATTATTTTGAGCTTTATTCGATAGCTCTGAATAATAATATTGACTTTGAAATTCTCAATCCGGACGGCACGGTTTATTATATGTCATCAAGAGGCTCTGTTCAGGGCACCGAACACTTTCCTTCCTCGGGTAATTCAAACTCTCAATATTCAAACACATCAAAAGATGACAGCTATAATTTTACCGTTAATCGTGAAGGCTTCGAAATCAGAAAAATGATTGCCGCCGACGCATCGTATTTTGTCTATACAACACAGCTTGAAACGGGCGAAACTCTTCATATATATTCTTCCGTTGCCGACGTTGAAAACATTGTTACGGTGTCCCGGTCCGTTTTTCTCGCTCTGTTTATTTTGCTTTTTGTGTTCATTTCGATTCTGCTCTATATCCTTGTTGCCAAATTCACAAAACCGCTTGTTGAAATGAACGATATAACAAAGGATATGGCTGCACTGAATTTTGAAAGACGTTGCGGCGACTACGGCAGTGATGAAATCGGTCAGCTCGGAAAAAGCATTAATACTCTTTCGGATACTCTTGACGAAACACTTGCCGACCTTAAAATCAAAAACGAACAGCTTGAAAGAGATATTGAGCACAGACACGCACTTGACAATGCCAGAAAATCGTTTATCAATAACGTTTCACACGAGCTTAAAACTCCGATTGCCATTATTTCGGGTTATGCCGAGGGACTTTGCGAAGGTATCAGCACCGACCCCGAAGTAATCAAGGAATATTGCAACATAATAAAAGAAGAAAGCTATAAAATGAACGGGCTTGTTGTCGAGCTTCTTGAACTTTCAAAAATCGAAAGCGGCACTCAGCCCTTCAACCCCGATTATTTCAATCTCGGAGACGTTGCAAATTCGCTCCTTACCCATCTTTCCCTTCAGTTTGAAGCAAACGGAATCACAGTCCGTAATAAAATACCCAATCCGACAATGTGCTACGGCGAAGCAGATAAAATTGAAATCGTTCTCAAAAACTTTGTTACAAATGCCATTTCACATTGCTCAAAAGAAAAAATTATCGAAATCTTCTGCACTGAAAAAACAGACAGATTTGAAATAACCGTTTTCAACACGGGTGACCACATTGCCGATGAAGACATTCCAGAGTTATGGGACAGCTTCTACAGAGCCGATAAGTCGCATAAACGAAGCGAAAACCGATTCGGTCTCGGACTCTCAATCGTCAAAGGTATCGTAACAAACCACAGATGCTCCTGCGGTGTGCAAAACATCGAAAACGGCGTAAGCTTCACATTTGAAATTGCTAAGGACTCAAGCTATTATGACTAAAAAGCTGAAAATCAAAAAGTTAATAAGAATCCTTTCAATAGTCCTGATTCTCGCAAGCGTAATCGGTGCGATAACTGTTTCCGCTTTATATACTCCTACGCAGATAAAGGTCATCCGCTCGGTTGAAAACATTAACACAATCGTCAACAAGGCAGACAAACCTGAGATTCATTATTCCGCATCGCAGTCTGCTTTTACCGAAAAGGTCGCCTCGTCGGGTCTTATTGAGCTTTTTGTTGACCCCAAAACTGTTTCCTTCGGTATTTTTGAAACGGGAAACAACAGATTCTGGAGTGCTCTGCCGCTTCTCGATTCCGTTGCAACGGGTGAAGAGCTTGTCAGCGACGCAAGTATGGCTACGCTAAAAATCCTCGGCGGAAGTGATATTTATTATCTTAACACGCAGGATAATTCGCTTTTCTACAATAAATCATCATATGAAAAAATCGAAAACGGCGTTAAGTTTACCTATGACTTGTTTCCCGATAAACAAACGGCGGATAAAAAGGAATTTTCCAAAAACGATATCGGTTTCAGACTCGTTATTTCCGTCACCCTCAAGGACGGCAGTATGCTTGTCAACTGCACTCACGAAAATCTGACAAAGAATCCCGATGCAATTATCGAAAGCATTGATTTATTCAACACCTTCGGAGCATACAATGACAGCCTTGAGGATGATTTTCTTCTTGTGCCCGACGGATGCGGAGCAATTATCAAAACCTCAATCTACGATGAATCCTTTGAATCCGTTTCATTTAATGTTTACGGCAATGACCCTTCATCGGAAACAGAAGCTACGGGAGATGCAATTATACCCGCATTCGGAATCAAGCACGGTAAAACGGCGTTTGTTTCACTGATTGAAAAAGCAGATGCAATTGCAAAAGTCAAAGCTGAAAAGGCAACTTCACTCACTGAATATAACCGTGTATATCCCTCATTCAACATCACTCCGATTCAGTATAAAGATGAAAAGCTTTATATTTCTGAAAAATCCTATAATGATGAGATTTCCCTCTGCTACAGATTCCTGACCGGAATTAACGCAACCTATCCGGGTCTTGCTTCCGCTTGTCGGGAGCAGTTAATCCGCAATTCCGTGCTTTCAACAAAAAACGTTGAAGCAAGTGATTATCTCCCGTTTTTCCTTACCTTAGGAGCATCTGTCACCACCGACTCGGGACTCTTTAATGCTGTTGTACCTCTCACAACATTTGAGCAGGCAACCGATATGCTGACTCATATGAAAAGTAAGGGTATAAACAACATCAACGTAAGATATACGGGAGTTTTCAACGGCGGTCCCGATTCATCCGTTTCATCTTCAACCCGACTAAATAGTGAATCGGGCGGTGAAAAAGGTCTTTCAGAGCTTATAGAATATACTTCAAAACAGAAAATGAACGTCTATTTTGACGTCAACCTGTTAAGCGGAAATAACGTGGATTCCGATGATGCGATCAGAGATATTTTCAGAAATGAAGCAATGTTTACTCCTTCATCATTCACGTCGGAATATTTCGACTCAACGCCCGAAAGCCGATTGCTGAAAAAAGCAAACAGCATAAAAAACACCATTTCAGCGTTGATTTCGGAAACAGAGACGATTGATTTTTCGGGTTACTGCATCAACGATGCGGCATCAGTGCTCTATTCGGATTTCACAAAAGACGGCTTAAACCGCCAGGACGCTGCATCGACGATTTCAACCTTTATCGCTCCCCTTTCAACGGGCAAATCAACAATGGCGGTCAACGGCAATTTTTATATGCTCAAAACCGTTGATTCGATTATTAATATGCCGCTTGAAGTCAGCGCTTCAAAAAGCGGAGCGTATGTTTCCGTACCGTTTGTTCCTCTTGTGCTTCACGGAATTGTCGATTATACGGGTGAGCCGATAAACACACAAAACAACACAGAAGAGACTATGCTCAAATACGTCGAATACGGTGCCTGTCCTCATTTCGCCTGGAGCTATGAGCCGATAAGCGATAATGCAGAAACAGACAAATTTTATTACGACACAACCGTCAATTCAGCAGCAGAATATTATCAGAAGGCTGATTCCGTACTCAATGACCTGCGTGATGCCAGAATGACAGACCATTATGCCGTTGCAGACGGAATATTCTGCACGGAATACGATACCGGCTCGCTTATATATGTTAACTACACCGACGAAAACTATGAAATCCTCGGTGTAACGGTTGAAGCGAGAAGCTTCACAAGAGTAAACTAATTTTTCAGGAGGAAATATTATGCCTTATATCAGAACAACTGTCAGCAACACTATTTCAGATGCTGCAAGAGACAGCCTCAAAAAGAAGCTCGGTGAGGCAATCGCCCTAATCCCGGGCAAATCGGAAGCATGGCTTATGCTTGCTTTTGAGGATAATATGAAAATGTATTTCAAGGGAGAATGCACCGAAGAATACGCTTACGTTGAAGTAAGCCTTTTCGGCTCAACCTCCGATGCGGCATATGAACGCCTGACCGCCGCGATTTCAGAAATCATCAACGAAGAACTCGGAATTAACCGGGCGAATATATACGTTAAATACGAAGAAGCCGAGCACTGGGGCTGGAACGGAACCAACTTCTGATGAATGACGGCAGAAAACACACGCTGATTCTTCTTTCTGCTGCATTGATTATAACGGGAACAATGTTTCTTATTTCGTTCTTCGACGCACCCCGTTTTAACAGTATTGAGGCCTATACAATAACGGAATATAAGAAACCTACAAAGGCTGTCGAAACAACAACGATTACTGTTGCGTCAACGATATCTGAATCAATGACAGAATCGAAGACGTTTCTATCAAAAATCAATATCAACACTGCCTCGAAAGAAGAATTGATGTCACTTAAATCAATCGGCGAAGTCAAGGCTCAGGCAATTATTGACTATCGGGAAAACAACGGTAAATTCAGAGATATTACCGAGCTTGCGTTTGTTGAAGGAATCAACGACAAAATAATTGCCGAAAATCTCGGCAGAATAACCGTATAACTTTAGTTTTAATCGGAGGAATTCCCATGGAAAGAATTGAAATCAAACGCCTTTACGAATCTGCAGAAAAATACGGCGACCAATCGGTCACCGTCTGCGGATGGATCAAAACTTTAAGAGATTCAAAGGCTGTCGGTTTCATAGAAATCAATGACGGAAGCTGTTTCAAAGGCGTTCAGATTGTTTTTGAAGCAGATAAAATCAATAATTATAAAGAAATCGCAAAGCTCAACGTCGGTGCGGCAGTGAGAGTAACGGGCAAACTGATTCTTACTCCGAATGCAAACCAGCCGTTTGAAATAAACGCAGACGAAATAATGATTGAAGCGCTCTCTACTCCCGATTATCCTCTGCAAAAAAAGAGACATTCGCTCGAATATCTGCGCACAATCGCTCACCTGAGACCGAGAACAAACACGTTCAACGCTGTTTTCAGAGTGCGTTCGGTTGCAGCATATGCGATTCACAAATTCTTTACGGAGCAGGGCTTTGTTTATGCCCATACTCCCCTGATTTCCTGTAGTGACTGCGAGGGTGCAGGAGAAATGTTCAAGGTGACGACACTTGACCTTGACAACGTGCCGAAAACCGATGACGGTAAGACCGATTTTTCGCAGGACTTTTTTCAGAAGCCTGCTTATCTGACCGTATCGGGTCAGCTTCAGGGTGAAACAATGGCTTTGGCATTCGGTAAGATTTATACCTTCGGTCCGACCTTCCGTGCCGAAAAGTCCTATACACAGCGCCATGCGGCAGAATTCTGGATGATTGAGCCCGAAATGGCTTTTGCAGAGCTTTCGGATAATATGGATGTTGCCGAAGCGATGATTAAATTCGTCATTCAGTACGTTCTCGATAACTGCTCCCAGGAGCTCGAATTCCTCAACAAGTTTATCGACAAGGGTCTTATTGAAAGACTCACTGCGGTTGCGAATGCCGATTTCGGCAGAGTCAGTTACACCGATGCGGTTGAAATGCTTTCGGAATTCAACGATGAATTTGAATATAAAGTAAGCTGGGGCTGTGACTTGCAGACGGAACACGAACGATGCCTTACTGAAAGAATCTTCAAAAAGCCTGTATTCGTAACGGATTATCCCAAGGAAATCAAGGCTTTTTATATGCGTCTCAATGATGACGAAAAAACCGTAGCCGCCTGCGATTGCCTTGTAATGGGCATCGGTGAAATCATCGGCGGCAGCCAGAGAGAAGAAAGGCTTGACGTTCTTGAAGCAAGAATAAAGGAGCTCGGTCTTGACCCCGAGGATTATGATTGGTATCTGGACCTTCGCAGATACGGCGGTGTCAAACACAGCGGCTTCGGTCTCGGATTTGAAAGACTTGTTATGTACCTTACGGGTATTTCAAATATCAGAGACGTAATCCCATATCCCAGGACAACGGGCTCGGCTGATTTTTAACAGATTTTGTTACATTCGGATAATATTATATAAAGGAGTATATAAATATGAAAAAAGCATTAACTAAAAAGAACATCTCACTTGCCGCTATGATTATAAGTGTACTGATTGCATTATCAGGGTTTATGATTATAATCGGTGCTTTCGGCGGTGACACATCTCACGCTAACAGTTCTGTTTTGTATGATTCGGGTCTCACAAAATTCGGTGCTGATTTTTATACTTACGTAAATAACAACGCCGCAGAGGCTGCAATCGCAGCACGTACGGTTGCATCAAATCTCGATTCAATTGCTGACGTAATAAAATCTGCTTGCGGCATTTTCTTAATTGGCTTCGGATTGCTCAGCCTTTGCTGTTTTGCGATGATTTGGATTAATGAAAATAAGCCTTCAGACCCCGTTGCCGTTGCTCAGAACGATGAGACTGTTCAGGAGAATAATACTGTTTCAGAAGATGCTGCCGAAAACATAATTGTATCAAATACACCCGAAGAAGATACTGTAAGTGATACCGAAAATACAGAAGAAGTTTTATCAACTGATTCAGAATGATTTAATGATTTTAATCCCCGATTTTATATGTCGGGGATTTTTTGTATGAAAAAAGGGTGTACCTCATCGGTACACCCTTTTTTTAACAAATTATTTGATTGAAAAAGTTCTTGTTACCTTATCGTCAGAAAGACCAAGCCATTCTTCGACTTCAACTTCAACATCCGTTTCTGTGTCATTAAGAATATAAGCTACTTCAACATCAAGTGAAGCTCCCTTTTTAATTTCTTTTGACTGATTAGCCTCATCATAGGGGTCGTTGTCATCAAGCATATAAGCTTTTTCAAGACCTACACCATTTTGATAAGCATTGTCTTGAAATGCAACCATAAATGAAGCTGGATCATCATCATTATTTGTAAAGCCGTAGGTAACAACAACAGATGGTTTACCTTCCCAGTTTTTTGTAAGTCTTGCACTCTTAATTTCAATTGAATAATTGCCTACATTGTTTTCTGCAGTACCTTTTTCTGCTTCACCAGCAGCCTGAGTTGAAGTTTCTCCGTCAGATGAACTGCTTGCAATTGCAAAAAATGCAAACGAAACAATAAGAAGAACAGAAAGAACTACGGAAAGTGGTTTTTTCATAATTTTTTACTCCTTTAATAATTCTATATTAATTGCTGAACCAACTATGGAAGCAATCAAATACATAACAATATCTGCAACGTCAAACGTACCGTTAACAAGACAATAATATTGCAGGATTTCAAATAAAACTCCCAAAACAAATGAAACAATTGAAATTGCAATAATCAACTTTTTTGAAAAAGAAAATGAAATTGATGCCAAAGCAAACAGCAAAGACAAGCACCACAAAAAATCTACAAAATAGTATTTAATAAAAATAATAAATGGATTAGTTTTAGAATGTTCTATATATAATTTATCAGAAAAAGTTTCACCGACAAATAAATGAATGTATGTATTTTCTCTCAGTGTTAAATATATAATAAGACCAATTGATATACTAACAAATGAAATTAATGCTAAAAGAAGTCGTTTTCTGAGCACAACAATTCACCTTGTGAATATTATATTCAAAAGAATTATAAATGTCAAGCATATTTTATGATTAAATTGAATATAAGAGGTGTGCTATGAAAAACATTAAATTAATAAGAGTTATAAATGACTATACACAGTTAAAGGTGCAGATGGAAACAGGAATTCCCCAAAGTATGATATCAAAATATGAGAACGGCGATTTGATGCCGACTACTGAAAACCTGATGATTCTCGCCCGTTTTTACAATACAAGCCTTGATTTTCTTATGGATTTAACCGACGAAAGAAAACCGTATCCAACCAAAAAATAAACAACCGACCCGATGCGTATTGCAAAGGGTCGGTTTTCTTATGGATTCAATTATTTGATTTTAAACTCAACTGCAAATTCAAACGGTTCAAAGTCCCAGATACGCTCGGGCTCAAGGGTTTCGTATATTCCCCTGCCGCTTCTTGAATCAATCTTATAATCAAGATAAACGTATGTGTTTGCGCTCGGTACAAGCTCATCATCGTGTTTTGTTTCCTCAAGCATCTTGGGAGTGAAATGCGATGCGTTGAAACAGAATGAATCGCCGATGGGAGAAAACTCAATTGCATTCTTGCCGTCACTCACCTTACCGTAAGACGTTGCAAAATGAGAGCCGTTTTCAATGGGTCTGATATAATGAACAAAGTTATCGGTTACGGTTGTCTCAAACATACCGAATCTTGCGCCTCTGTGGCGGTCACAGTAGGTTTCAACGGGACCCTTGCCGAAATAAGTCATATCCTCAAATCCGCCCTTAAGAGCGAATCTGAAGCCGAATCTGGGCAGACGCATATTCATTTCTTTGAGAAGCTCACGGAATTCACCGCTGAATGCAATCTCAACCTTACCGTCATTGAAGAAATTATAAGTTATTGTGCCGTTGATAATCGGAACAACCGCAGGTCCGCCGAGTGAAACCTTGCACTCAACAGAAAGTTTTGAAGCATCGGCTTTAACCTCTGTCGAATATGTTTTCTGAACAGCATTATGAATCTCTGCGCTGCGTCTGTCATCGGCATCACCAAGCTGATTGTAGCCGTGAGCAGCCCAGGTTTCGATTCTGACGGGCTCTGCAAAAAGCTCATTACCGTCAACCTTGGCTGATGTAATTCTGCCGTAAGGTTTATCAAAAACATACTCAACGTTACCTGCGGATATATTGATATATCTTGAGGTTTCTGTATATTCGGGCGCAGTCGTTTCTACATCTTCGGCTTCTTTTTCTGCCGACAAATCAAACTGCTCGAAGCCCGTTTCATAATCGGCATCCGCCCATTTGTTTGCATTCTTATAATGGAATGTAAGTGTCAGATAGCAGCGCTCGTTATCCTCAACGGAATCAAAGAGTTTATAAATTCTTGTGCTCTGCGGAGCAATATCGGTATCGTCAATTCTGCCTTCAAGAACGGCCTTGCCGTTAACCTCAAGCTTCCAAAGGATATACATATCGTCGAGTGACTCGAAATATCTGCGGTTAAAAACGGAAATTTCACCGTTTGCATAGTCAGCTTCAAACTCCTGATATGCTCTCTTCATATCATAGAAGCCAGGTCTGAACGTTCTGTCGGGGAAAATTACACCGTCAATGCAGCAAACACTGTTATGCGGATAATCACCGAAATCGCCGCCGTAACGGTAGCCCTTATCCGTCTTTACACCGTGGTCGGTAAGCTCCCAGAAGCAACCGCCCCAGATAGCGGGATACTTTCTGAAAAGGTCGCAATGAGCGTGAATGTTGCCCGTTGACATTGAGCAGCTGAATTCACAGAAATAGAAAGGCTTTTTGGAGCCTACGTTGGTTGCGTATTTCTCGGTATAATCAAGCTCTGCGTACATACGGCTCTCAACATCGGAAATATCGCTGAAGTTTTCACCGACGGGAACTGCTTTGAATTCGAGATGGGAGTTTTCATAGTGAACAATCGCATCAGGGCAACGGCTTTTGATATAGTTTCGCATTGCTCTGTGATTCTTGCCGCAGCCCGATTCATTACCGAGTGACCACATAATAATACTTGCGTGGTTTTTGTCTCTCTCGAAAAGACGCTCTGCTCTGTCAACGTAAGCGGCTTCCCATTCATCATCGGTTGAAAGCTTTGACCAACGCATCCAATCCCACGTATCGCGGTATTCAAAGCCCATACCGTGAGTTTCGATATCTGCTTCATCAACAACCATCAGACCGTATTCGTCGCACAAATCGAGGAATCTGGGGTCATTGGGATAATGTGACGTTCTTACGCAGTTGCAGTTACCCTGCTTAATAATCTGAACGTCTCTTTCCATAAATGCAAAGTCACAATAATAGCCCGTTTCGGGATTTGAATCGTGGCGGTTAATACCGAAGAGCTTGACGGGCTGATTGTTGAGATAAGCAACGTTGCCTCTGAATTCGAGACGCTTGAAGCCGATTCTGAAAATCAGAATCTCTCCGCCGCAGTTGAGAATCAAAGTATAAAGTACAGGCTTTTCGCTTGACCAGAGAATAGGATTATCAACGGTAAAATCAACACCGTTACCCTGCATGATAATGTTTCCGTCAGGTGCAATGAGTTTGAATTCAACGTCACAATCAGCATCAATTTCGCTTGTTACCGTTGCAGTTTTAAGGTCAGCCGAAACAACGGGCTTAATATAGATATCCTTAAGATGCTTTTCATTTCTCTCAAGAATATAAACCTCTCTGAAAATTCCTGAAAGGCGGAACATATCCTGGTCCTCAAGATATGAGCCGTCGCACCATTTGACAACAAGAACGTCGATTGTGTTCTCGCCGTCGTTGATTAAATCGGTAATATCAACCTCGCTTGTGTTATGGCTTACCTGGCTGTATGCGGCAAACGTTCCGTTTACAAACAGATAGAAGCAAGAAGATACGCCTTCAAAGTTAATGTAATATCTTTTACCGTCTTTCTTTGAAATATCAATCCTGCGGTTATAAAGGCCGCAGGGATTTTCTTCAGGCACAAACGGCGGATCAAGAGGAAATGCATAGAAAAGATTACTGTAAAGCGGAACGTCATAACCCTTTCCGAGAGCGTTCTGCCAGCACATCGGAACAGTTAATTTATCGTTAAAACCGAGTGAAAGGAAATCGTCCTCCAAATCCTCAAAGGAATTATAGAATCTGAAATTCCATTCACCGCAGAGATCGGTGTAAAATTCGGATTTTCTTCTGCAGCCTGCAAGTGCGGTTGCTTCATCGTGATAAGGAATAAAATAGGCACGGGGCTTTTCACAGCCGATATGAAGGCTGTTCAGATCTTTGTGATAAGCAGTAAAATTCATGGTAACCTCCTTGAATAATATAATTAATTTATATCACACACACAGTTTTTTTTCAATAGAATGTTATCATATTTATGCAATTCTACACTTGAAATAAATATCAAATCGGTCTATACTTGTTTTTAGGAAAGGAAGGATAAGAATGAAATTTGAAAAGATGCGAAAAATAATCTTTACCGCATTATTCTCGGCAATAATCTGTGTTTCGACCTTTGTTGTGCAAATTCCGATTCCTGCAACGGGCGGATACGTAAACCTCGGTGACTGTTTTGTGATTATTTCGGGATATATGCTCGGTGGATTTTACGGCGCGATTGCTTCGGGACTCGGCTCTGCGCTTGCGGATATTCTCGCAGGCTATGCACAGTATGCTCCTGCAACCTTTATAATCAAAGCGATTATGGCAATTGCGGTTTATTATCTGTTTATAGCTCTGTGCAAAGCTATGGGAGAGAAATTAGCAATAGTTTCACGGATTATCACTGCAATAATTGCCGAAATTATAATGGCAGCAGGATATTTTGCCTATGAAGCATTAATTTTAGGTTACGGCTTATCGGCAGCGGCAAGCATATTACCGAATCTGATGCAAGGATTTGTTGCCGTGGTTTCATCGGTAATAATTTCAACCGCAATCGGTAAAATAAAACTGAAAATATAACTGCAAAGGATGAATATAATGACGATTTTTGAACAATCCAAAGCCGCCGCAGAAGAGCTTATTGAAAAAGCATCACTCAAAAGCGGTAATGTAGCTGTTATCGGATGCTCAACAAGCGAGGTTATCGGCGAAAGAATCGGCACAAGCGGTACACTTGATGTTGCGACCGAAATATACAACGGACTCAGCTCGGTATTTTCTGAAAAGAATATCTTCATTGCCGCTCAATGCTGCGAGCATCTTAACAGAGCTATAATCATAGAAAAAGAAAAGGCTGATATGCTCGGTCTTGAGATTGTATGCGTTGTTCCCCATCCCAGAGCAGGCGGCTCATTTGCAACTGCCGCTTACAAATCAATGACAAATCCCGTTGCCGTTGAAGAAATCAGAGCTGACGCAGGTATTGATATCGGCACCACTCTTATCGGAATGCATCTTAAAAGAGTTGCTGTCCCCCTTCGTCTCGAAAACAACACGATTGGTGAGGCAAGGCTCAGCGCCGCAAGAACAAGACCGAAATATATCGGCGGCGAAAGAGCCAAATACGAATAAGAACAAAAATACACCGTCGGAATCAACCGACGGTGTTAATTTTTTATGCGTTTGCTTCTTTTAATTCTCTTTCAAGCCAGATGCATCCGATATCCATTGCATTATAGATACCTCTGCGTTCCGCTTTCTTGACAATCTTATCTTTCATTCTGACGTTGGGGTCTGTGTTGACAAGCTGAACAACAACTCTGTCCGCAACCTCAAGGCCTTTTACTTCCCTTGTGCTGGTTATCTGCATAATAACAACGTAAGGGTCGCTCATATATCCGTAATATAAGGTTTTGCCGTTTCTGACAAGCGGCTTGCCCTTATACATAAGGAAGCTGTGTTTCTTAGCCATCGGGACTTATCCTCCAAATTATTTTATTCCGAGATAACACTTGACCATTGCCTGAAGAAGCTCGTCTCTGTCAAGCCTTCTGACAAGGCTGCGTGCATTGTTATGAGTAGTGATATATGTCGGGTCTTCTGAAAGAATGTAGCCGACAATCTGGCTGATGGAATTATAGCCCTTTTCGTTCAAAGCCTCATAAACCGCCAGAAGATTCTTCCTCATCTCGGTCTCGTTTTCATCCTTGATTGAAAATGTTATTGTTTTATCAGTCATTGCGGTCACCTCCATACCCGTTTATTATATAACACCTTTTAAAATAAAACAATGCTTTTTCGAAAAAATTAATCAGTTGTTAAAAATTTTTTGATTTAAGCTCTGAGGGTTACGCCGATTTCGGCAAGATTTGCGAGAATTGTGTCAATCCAGCCCTGAACCTGTTCCATCTCAAGAGTTCTGTCCATAGCGGCAAAAACAAGGCGTACCGTCACGCTCTTGATACCGTCTTTCTCATAGGTATCAATAACCTTTGCGCTCTGAAGCTCATCGAGAGCGAGCTTTTCCCATGAAGCGGCAATATCGGAATATTTGATACCGTCAGCAAGAACAAGCGAAATATCGTAGTAGGTTGACTGCTGGGTGCTGGGCTCACGGAATGAAATACCGTTTGCTGCAATTTCGTTGAATGCATTCATATCGAATTCAACGCATACGGCTGCAGCGGTTTTGTCAAGCTTAACTCTGTTTGAGGGATGCATTGCACAAAGAACGCCGATTCTTACGCCGTCAACAGTAATTTCGGCGGTATTCTTGGGATGCTGCCAATTCTGCTCGGGAGCAATCTTTGCAAACTTTGCCTTTTTCTTCTTGATAACGTCAACAACAGTGTTGATCATTTCAACAGCTCTGAAATAAAGAGCCTTTTCGTCGCCGCCCTTATCGTAAAGGACAATGCCGAGATGCTTTCTTTCGTTGCAGGTGCCGTCTTCCTTTGTGCCTGCTACAACTCTGCCGATTTCAAAAATTCCGTATTTATCGCCGAAATCCTTGTTTTCGCTTGCCATAACGAGAAGTGTGGGAAGCATTGAATTACGAAGAACGCCGTTATCGGAGTTTTCGATATTGAGCACTCTGACGTTATCCTGAACGTCGATGCCGAGCTTCTTATACTTTCTGCCGTCACACCAAACATAGGAATGGACCTCGTGCATAAAGTATCTCTTTACAAGGAGATCCTGAATTTCGGCATCCTCAAGTCTGCTGTAATCATTGGGAACGGGCTTGAGAGGACTGCGTGTTGTAGTGATTTCAAAGTTATCGTAACCGTAAATTCTGGTGATTTCTTCGATGATATCAGCCTTGATGGTAACGTCCTTTGTTGCTCTCCAGGAGGGAACCTTGACGGTGTAATTACCGTCAGCATATTCTACACCGAAGCCGAGAAGAGTGAGAGTTCTCATAATCTGCTCGTCACTGATATCAATGCCTGTATAACGGTCAACGTATTTCTTATCAAAGGAAAGACTGATTTCGGGATACTTTCTGACGTAAGCATCGGTAAGCTTTGACGCAACCTTTGCTTCAGGGTCGATGCTCTTTACAAGCTCAACAAATCTGCCGACAGCAGCAAGCGTAAGCTCGGGGTCAAGCATCTTTTCATATCTTGCACTCGCATCCGTTCTGTGACCGAGTCTTGAAGATGACTTGCGGATTGAAACGCCGTCAAAGTTAGCGCTTTCAAGAACAACTGCACTTGTATTATCAACGATTTCGGATTCAAGACCGCCCATAATACCTGCAATACCTGTGGGAGTTTCACCGTTCCAGATCATAAGAGTATCTTCATCAATAACTCTTTCGACACCGTCAAGGGTCTTGAAATTCATCTTCTCCTTAGGCGTTGTAACAACGATATTCTGCATTGTTGAAGCATCGAATGCATGAGTAGGCTGACCGATTTCAAGCATAATGTAGTTAGTAACGTCAGCGAGAAGATTGATTCCTCTCATACCGCAATAGTAAAGACGGATTCTCATATCAAGAGGGCTCTTGTTCTTTGTGATATTATCCATCTTGATGCAGGAGTATCTGTAAACGAGGTCCTCTCTTCCGACGGTTACGCTGATTTCTTCATCGCCGTCATATGAAAGGTCACCAAGCTTGAGAGGCTTGAGCTCTCTGCCTGCAAGAGCAGCAAATTCACGGGCGATACCGTAATGACCCCAGAGGTCGGGACGGTTTGTGAGTGATTTGTTATCAACTTCAAATATAATATCGTCAATCGGAAAAATATCTTTGATATCAGTACCGTTGACAAGGCTCTTGTCAAGCTCCATAATGCCGCTGTTATCATCGCTGAGACCGAGTTCCTTTTCGGAGCAGCACATACCCTCGGATTCATAGCCGGCAACTGTAGCGATGCTGATTTTGCCGCCGCATACTCTGCCGCCTGCAAGTGCAAGAGCCACCTTCTGACCGACAGCAACGTTGGGAGCGCCGCATACAATATTGCAAACCTTTGAGCCTGCATCAACCTTGAGAAGGTGAAGCTTCTTTGAATTGGGATGATCTTCAACAGAAAGAATTTCACCGACAACAACGTTCTGTACGTCTTCGCCCTTAACGATGATGTCCTCTACCTCTGCCGTTGCAAGAGTGAAGCTGTTGATAAGCTTTTTAATATCAAGACCGCTGAGGTCAACGTAATCTTTAATCCAGTTAATTGATACAAACATCGGTTATGCCTCCTTGCTTTCTTCGGGCTTTGTGAAGGATTTTTCGGTAAACTGTGAGAGTGCCTTGAGGTTACCGCTGTTGAACACGCGGATATCCTTGACGCCGTATCTCATCATTGCAAGTCTGGTCATACCGAGACCGAAAGCAAAGCCGATATACTTTTCGGGATCGATTCCTGCTGCAGTGAGTACGTTGGGATGAATCATACCGCAGGGGCAAAGCTCAAGCCAGCCTGAATCCTTGCAGGAGGGGCAACCCTTACCGCCGCAGATTGAGCACTGAATATCAAGCTCGAAGCCGGGTTCAACGAAGGGGAAGAAACCGGGACGGAGTCTGACGGTGATATCTCTCTGGAAAACTTCAGAAAGCATTGTTTTCATAAAGTAGATAAGGTTGGAAATCGAAATATCCTTATCAACCATAATACCTTCCATCTGGAAGAAGGTGTTTTCGTGGCAGGCATCGATTTTTTCGTTTCTGAAGCATCTGCCGGGGAAAATGGCTCTGATGGGATTACCGCTTTCAAGAGAAGCCTTGTATTTTCTGAGAATTGTATTCTGAGCAGCAGAAGTGTGAGTCTTAAGAAGCTGACCCGTGCTCAGATAATAGGTATCCTGCATATCTCTTGCAGGGTGATGCTTGGGGATATTGAGAGCCTCGAAACAGTTATAGTCATCGGTGATTTCGGAATAATCCTCGATGGAAAAGCCCATGCTCAGGAAGATATTCTCAACCTCTCTGCGTACAAGAGTGATGGGGTGATAAGAGCCGATATCGTTATCGGTGGGCATTGATTCATCATAGCTTTCGCAAGCGTCGATGAGCTTCTGCTCCTCAAGCTTTTTAAGCTCCTCAAGCTTTTCGGCAATAGCATTTTCAATGAACTGCTTTGTTTCGTTGATTGCCTGACCTGCTTCCTTTTTCTGGTCATTAGGGATGTTGCGAAGCTCCTGCATAAGAGCGGCAACCGAGCCCTTTTTGCCGAGAAATTCGATTCTGAGCTGTTCAATATCAGCGCTTGCAGTTACGCCTGCAAGCTTTTCTTCAAACAGCTTTTTTAATTCTGCGGGTTTTTCGAACATTTATATCAATCCTTTCATAATTTACAAATTAAAATCCCCCGTTGCCGAAAGACAACGAGGGACGAATAATTTCCGCGGTACCACCCTGCATTTCCGATATAACATCGGACACTCTGACCTTTAACGGCGGTTAACCGTCAGAGCCTACTGAAAATTTTCAGCCCTGCCGCTAACGGGTGAACTTCAGCAACTTATCTCATAATCCGCTTCCAGCCGACGGCGGATTTTCTCTTGAATGAGAATCGGATGCCTACTCTCCCGATCACTGCGTTTAATATATCCTATGTATTCTATCATAATAAAATAAAAAAAGCAAGAATTATTTTATAAATCAATCAAGTGTTACAAGATATTCCGCATATTCAGCGCCTGACATAAGAGGCTGTGTGAATGCAACGTCTGTCATTTCAAACAGCCAGCATTCATATGGGTCGGTAAGTAACTGCGAAACATCGTCAAGAAGAGCTTCGTTAACCTTTGAAATTTTACCTTTTACAGGTGAAACAATCTCAAAATATTTGCAGGACTCAATGTCGCAGATAACGTCCCCTGCCCTGAATTCTTCATCTTCCTCAGGAAAATTCAGCACAAAGCTTTTGCATATCTGCTTGCAGGCATAATCACTTATGCCCACAAGTATGCCGTCATCTTTTTTCTTTATCCAGCAATGGTCTTTTGAATATCTTAAACTCATTTTATCATCTCTCTGAATTCTTCTTCACTGATAATCGTTATGCCGAGAGTCTGCGCTTTGACAAGCTTACTGCCTGCCTCTTCGCCCGCAAGGACGTAGCTGGTCTTTTTTGAAACCGATGAAGCGGTTTTGCCGCCGTATTTTTCAATAAGCTCACTTGCTTCGTTTCTTGAAAGAGTAGGCAGTGTACCCGTTAGAACAAAGGTTTTACCCTCAAATCTGTTATCGATTTTTTCTTTCTGAGAAACCATATTCACACCGTAAAGTGCGAGTGCGGCGATTTCGTTTTTCGTCTGCTCAAGTGCAAAGAAATCGGCAACGCTCTGTGCCATAATACCGCCGAAGCCTTCTATTGCGGTCAATTCTTCAACAGAAGCTGACATCAAAGCATCCATACTGCCAAAATAATCGGCAAGGATTTTGCCTGCTTTCTGTCCCACGTGACGGATTCCGAGAGCAAACACGAGCTTTGAAAGGTCATTGCTCTTGGATTTTTCAATGGCATCAACAAGATTCTGCGAGGATTTATCCTTGAAGCCTTCAAGAGTCATAAAATCCTGCTTGCCGAGGGTGTAGATTTCACTTGCCTTTGTCAGCATTCCGCTTGAGACAAGCTTTTCAAGTACAGCATCGCCCATACCCTCAATATCCATTGCATCTCTTGAACAGAAATGAATGAGATTACGCAGAAGCTGTGCCGGACATTCGGGATTGACGCATCTGACGGCCGCCTCATCCTCTTCACGGATAACCTTCGCTCCGCAGGAGGGACAAACATCGGGCAAAACGAATCTTTCGCTGCCCTCTTTATGGCTGACGACTCTGATAACCTCGGGAATAATGTCACCTGCTTTGCGGATAACTACCCTGTCACCGAGACGGATATCCTTCTCATCAATGAAATCCTGATTATGAAGGGTTGCTCTTGAAACGGTTGAGCCTGCAACGAGTACGGGCTCAAAAACTGCGGTGGGAGTAAGCACACCCGTCCTGCCGACGGCAACCTCAACGTCGATAAGAGTTGTTTCTTTTTCTTCAGGCGGATATTTATAAGCGAGCGCCCATCTCGGGAATTTTGCAGTGCTTCCGATTTCTGCCCTCTGTGCAAAGGAATCAACCTTGATAACCGCACCGTCAATATCAAACGGGAGTGATGAACGGATTTCACCGATTCTCTTAAGCTCCGAAATAACCTCGGTAATACTGTTGAATTTATTATAAAAAGGTACCGTTTTGAAACCAAGCGTCTTAAGGAAATCAAGTGACTGCTTGTGAGCCGTTATTTCATCGCCGCTGTATCTCTGAATATTGAAAACGAAAATATCGAGTTTTCTTGATGCGGTTATAACGGGATTCTTCTGACGGAGCGAGCCTGCAGCGGCATTTCTCGGATTCTTGAAGGTTTTTTCGCCGTTCAGTTCCTGCTCCTCAACAAGTGAAGCAAAAACCTTTTTGGGCATATATACCTCGCCTCTGACCTCAATCTGCTCAATATCGGTCTTTAGTCTCAAAGGAATTGAATTGACCGTTCTTAAATTTGCGGTAACATCCTCGCCGACAATACCGTCACCTCTTGTTGAGCCTCTGACAAAAACGCCGTTTTCATATTCAAGCGCAACGGAAAGTCCGTCAATCTTCGGCTCGACAATATACTGCACGTCAGGAAAAATCTCTCTTACCCTTGCATCAAACGCTTCAACCTCTTCAAAGCTGAATGCGTCCTGCAAGCTTTCAAGCGGAACGGTATGAGTTACGGGCTCAAACATACCTGCGGCACTGCCGCCGACACGCTGGGTCGGTGAATCAGGAGTAATCAACTCGGGAAACTGTTTTTCTATCTCAACAAGCTCCCTCTGAAGCATATCATATTCATAATCCCCTATTTCGGGGCTATCCTCAACGTAATACTTATGGCTGTGATAATTAAGCTGAGCACGAAGCTCTTCGGCTCTTGCCTTTGCAGATTCAAAAGTCATAATTCTACTTCCTTAAATATTGATAGTAATATTATATCACAAATCACGCTAAAATCAATTGCAGAATAATTATTTATCAACCATAATTTCAGGCACTGAGCCAACGATTACCGTCTGCGCCACACAGAATGAGGTTTCAACGGTTTTCGGAATCCGTCTGCCTGCAAGATTGAGAATAACGGTTGTTTCGACGTTTAGCATAACACTGTGCTGAGTCTGATTCAGACCAGCACTCTCAAACACGTTTTCAAAATCCGTTTTTGTTGATGATACAAAGCCAACGTCAATATCAACGTGAGGTCCAAGCCCTGAAAAAAGAACAATTCCGCTCGCAGTACCAAGTGAAACGGGAATTTCGGTTTTCGCCTGAGAATCGAATTCTTTATCAATCGCATTCGTCACTTGTGATTTAAATATATTCATTCTGACAATATCCGTTGTGATTCCCGTTATATTATTGTTACTGCCGTAATTGACGGTCACTATATCCGAATATGACGGAGCATTCTCCGAAAGAATTTTTTCCACTGCCTTATTTACTCTTTCGGATGAAATCGAATATGCCTCGATAACAGCCAATTCATAAACTGCAGGTCTTATTTTGGCATCAATAAGCAAAACCGATATAAGAAAAATCAGCATCATGCAAATTATTATGTACGCCGCAGGATTTTTTCGCCGATAAAATCGCCTGTATCTCACATAAATCACCCATTTTATATATATGCTTAAAAATGATATACTGCATACTGCAAACAACTTTTAAGTTTATGCATTATCTTAATTTTAATAAAAATTTAATTTTAAATTAACAAAATCATCTTCCGTCTATGGTAATATTTAAACGGTGATGAAAATGAAAAAGATAAAAAATATATCTGCTGTTTTGTCGGTAATCTTCGCTTTGCCTGCAATCAGCATATTTCTGATTGAAAAATATACGGACTTTGAATTCCTTTTCGCAGAAACCGAAGGCAGTATCCTTGCCATCATTCTTGCCATCCTTGCTTGTGTTTTTCTTTTAATTACAGGTATTACGGCAATCATATTAAAAAACGAAAAGCATTTGATTATCAGTACGGTTATCAGAATTTTATGCATTTGCATATTATGCGGCATTGCTCTCACGTCGAGTTTTGATCATAGCAACAGCAGATACTACGAATTCACTTCTCCCGATAATAAACATACCGTTATTGCCGAAGAATGGTCTTTTCTGATGGGCGGAGGAGTTGTTTTTTACGAGCGTGTAAACCCTCTGTTTGTGAGATATAAAGAGGGCTTCTCCACCGATGACGGTTACCGTGCAATAAGCGGCGGCGACTACTCGGTTGAATGGCAGGATGATACAATGAGCATCACTCTGCAAAACGGTAACAACATTTACAAAACGGTTGATATAATTTTATAAGCATAACAGAGCTTCCTCACAAAAATGTGAAGAAGCTCTGTTTTTTTAATCTTCAATTGCGGCTTTTCTTGAATTTATGGCTTTGAAAATCTCGCAGTCAAACTTGGGTGTGCGGTCATAATAATAAAGACCGTTCTGTTCCTGCTCAATATCGTAAAGCTGTGTATAGCAGAAACCGAACATTCTGTAGTTATCAAGAAGCGCATCCGTAAGACCCTTATAACGCTCAACAAATTCTTCAAACGTTTTTGGTGCGTTGCCGTAGCCCCAGGCATCGTCACGGTCACCCTCTGACCACTGAAGTCCGCCGTATTCGCTGACCCAAGCGCAGCCCTTACCCGAATACATCTGTCTGTCGGGGAATCTTTCATAAAGAATTCCCTCGGTCATCAGCTTGTCATAATTAGTCTTGAATATTTCAAAGTCCTGCTCATAATCGTGAACATCGTAAATATCGGTTTCAACGTGGAAATTACCGCTTGTATCAATGCAGGGTCTTGTGTTATCCATATGCTTCGTAACTCGGTAAATCGTTCTCAGAATGCCGTCAAACTGCTTTCTGCCGTTAATATCCCACGTTTCATTGAAGGGACACCAGCCAATGATTGCAGGATGGTTGAAATCTCTTTCAATGCATTCACACCACTCGGGAAGCATTGCTTCGAGTGCGAAGGGATTCGACCAATCGAGTCCCCAGTTGCCGTATTCACCCCATACGAGATATCCGAGTCTGTCACAGTGATAGAGGAATCTCGGCTCGAAAACCTTCTGATGAAGTCTTGCGCCGTTAAAGCCGACTGCATAGGAAATCTCGATATCCTTGATGAGATCGGCTTCCGTGGGTGCAGTATATATGCCGTCACGGTAGAAGCCCTGATCAAGAACAAGTCTCTGGAAAACGGATTTGCCGTTGATAAGGAATTTATAATCGTCAAGCTTAACGGAGCGAAGACCGAAATAGCTTGATATCTCATCACCGTTGAACGAAAGCTTGAGATCGTAAAGTCTGCCGCAACCGGGCTCCCAGAGATGGGTTTCCGAAAGAGAGATTTCGCCGCAAACCGAATCGGTTGCCTTTTTCTTCATAATACCGACGGACTTGCCCTCATAAAATGCTTCGGCTACAAACTCGCCGTCACCTTCAACGTTAGCAGAAACGGTGACAGATGCGTTTTCCGCATCGGGATAGAGTCTGAAATTCTTTATATACTGTGCAGGAGTATATTCGAGCCATACCGTCTGCCAGATACCCGTTGTTCTCGTATAATCACAGCCTCGTGATTTAAGTTCTTCGCACTGCTTTCCTCTGGGCACAAGCGGATTTCTGACGTCATCAACAGCGTTAACAACGACAGTATTTTCACCTTCAACAAGAAATTCGGTAATATCAAAACGGAATGAAGAATAACCGCCTTTATGATATCCTGCTTTCTTGCCGTTAATATAAACGGTTGTCTCATAGTCAACCGCACCGAAATTAATGAACACCCTGCCCTTGAGATTTTCGGCAGTGATTTCAACGTTTTTACGGTACCATACGGCAGGAATAAAATCGGTATGCTGAATTCCCGAAAGCTTGCTTTCGGGGCAGAAAGGAACGATTATTTTTTTATCCCATTCTTTCTTTTCAAGAATACCTGCGGCAAGCTTGCTGTTGCCGAAATCAAACTCAAAATCCCATTCGCCGTTAAGGTTAAGCCAATTTTTTCTTTCAAGCTGGGGATTCGGATGCTCTGCTCTGGGAATACTCATATTAAATACCTCCGTTATATATCAAAATAATTATCTTCAACCATAGCCGCAAGGCAATGATAAACAGGTAGAGTCAATTCCTGAATTCTGAACGTCTCTGTTTCGGGAATACGAATGCAGATATCGCACAATTTGCTTAATTCACTTTCATTCTTACCGGTAATTGCAACAGTCGCAACACCTGCAGCTTTTGCCGCCTGAGCTGCATAAACAACGTTTTCCGAATTACCTGAGGTACTGAACGCAACAAGAATATCATTCTTCTTTGCATACGTATAAACCTGCTGGGCAAAAACAAATTCGGGAGCTTCATCATTTGAAAAGGCTGTCATAAGCGCAGAATGAGCACAAAGAGAAATTGCAGGCAGTCCCTTCTGAATTCCCGATGCAAGTTTTTCAGAGGAAAACTTTTCTTTTTCAGAATCGGAAAGAGGTCTTTTTTTAAGAAAACCCTTCATCAGCTCACCGACAAGATGGTCACAATCTGCGGAGCTTCCGCCGTTGCCGCAGCAAAGAAGCTTTCCGCCGTTATCATAGCAATCAACCATCAGATTATAAGCCGAAAGTATATCGTTTCTGCACTCCGAAAGAGCAGGAAACCTCTCAATCAGAGAATTTAAAATATCACTCATTTTATTTCCTCCGCAAGCATTTTTGCAACACCGAGTGCGGCGTAATCACCGATATTATCGCCGAGCATTGCAGGAACAATTCTGCAGGCTCCGGCAGAAATATACAGTGCTTCTTTATTAATGACCTCGTACATTGCTTCTTTCATGAGCTCTCCCGAACGTTCAAAAATGCTGCCTATTACAATCATCTCGGGATTAAGTATATCAATCAGAATCGAAAGAGCATATCCGAGCTTTTCACCGCATTTTCTGTAAATCGCATTCGCAAGCTTATCACCGTTAAATGCGGCTTCGGCGATTGTCTGTGCGGTTACGTTATCCTTCGGAATCGAGGTAATACCGTTATAAATGGAAAGCATTTTCTTTGCCATATCGGCTATGCCGCCGCCTGAGCAGAAGCCTTCAAAAGAACCTGCTTTACCGTATCCTACGGGACCGTCGGGTTCAAGCCTGATATGACCGACCTCGCCTGCCATACCGTTCGCGCCCGTATAAAGTTTACCGCCAAGAATAAGCCCTGCACCCATACCTGTGCCGAAAGTCAGAAAAATCATATTGCGTGTGCCTTTGCCTGCGCCGAATTGCCATTCGGCAATTGCACAAGCATCCGCATCGTTGCAAACCTTGCAGGGAATTCCAAGTTCTTTGCTGATAATTTCAGTAAGCGGAACACGATCCCAGTCGGGAAGATTGGGCGGAGAATAAATAATGCCCTTTTCACTGTCAAGAGGCCCTCCGCAGCTTATTCCGCAGGAAATAACGTCATTGGAATCAATCCCGTTTCTTGAAAGAATTTCTTTTGCAGACGATACCAGTTCTGCGACAACTGCACTCCAGCCGCGTTCTTTATCGGTGTCAAATCTGATTTTGTCAATAATCGCCGAACTTGTTTCTCCACAGATAACAACGGCGCATTTTGTACCTCCGATATCCATTCCGAGATAATATCGCATATTTTCCCCTCCCCGATAAAATTGATTATACACAGTATTTTTAACTTAGTCAATAAAAGATTACTACAAAGAAGAAAGACGGTTTACAATGGTTATTTCGTTAATAAGAGCGGTTATCCTTTACGCAGTTGCAATATTTCTTATCAGACTTATGGGCAAAAGACAAATCGGTGAGCTTCAGCCGTCGGAGTTGGTCATAACAATGCTGATTTCGGAGGTTGCATCGCTTCCGATGCAGGATAATTCCATCCCGATGCTAAACGCAATTGTAGCTCTTTTCGTTCTTGTATCCTTTGAAATTCTCACTTCTGCGCTGAGCCTTAAATTCCATAAAATACGAACAATTATGCAGGGGCATCCCGTCATTATAATCCGAAACGGTGTAATAGACGTTAAAGCCCTGAAAAAGCTGAGAATTTCAATTAACGATTTGTTAAGTGCATTGCGACAAAAGGACGTTTTTGAAATTTCACAAGTCTCATACGCAATCTTTGAAACAAACGGTAAAATCAGCGTGTTGCTGACTCCGCAAAACAGAAACGCCACTGCCGCAGACCTGAATCTTAATCCCGAGGATAACGGAATGCCGTTTGCGGTAATATGTGACGGAAATTACAACGAAAATGCGGCAAAAGAAGCAGGAATAAATAAGACCGAAACAGAGAGAATAATCGGTAAAAAACACTTGAAAATCAAAGACGTGTTACTGATGACGGTCAACGGCAAAAAGAAATCCGAAATTATCAGAAGGGATAATCAAAAATGAAAAGAGTTATCATTGCTTCTGTAATGCTTTTTTTCGCCGTTTCCGTTTCATTTGTCAGTTCATATTATATCGACAAAAGCATATCTGGAATAAGCAATTCAGCAGAGAATCTGTATCATCACCCCGACAAAAGTAATATCACTGAAACCGTCGCGGATTGGCAACCCGTAAAAACATTTCTGAAATACGTCACAAAGCACGAAACAGTCAATGAAATCGATAAGCTTTTTTCATCACTTGAATCGGCAGAGAACGAAGAATCCGTAAAGAAAAATTGTCTTGAAATTATTACGTTGCTCGATATTTTAAATAAGTCCGAGACAGCATCGGGTGAAAATATATTCTGAAATTTATGTACTGTTTGTAAATTCGGTAAAAAATATTGTATTCTGAAAAAAGAAATGTTAATATATAATTGAGCATAGGATATATGCAAAAGTTCATAGGAGGGAGAAATATGGAACAGTATATGCTCGCATTCTGGATAGTAGCGCTGATTGCTTTCGTTGTT
This sequence comes from Acutalibacteraceae bacterium, assembly GCA_045592085.1. Lineage (GTDB taxonomy): Bacteria > Bacillota > Clostridia > Oscillospirales > Acutalibacteraceae > CAG-177. The sequence continues at coordinate 28,476 of JAZNUD010000013.1, forward strand.
ATTGAAGCTCTCACCGCTCAGCTGCTCACAATCTGGTTTGCCGTCGGCTCTGTTGCTGCTCTGATTGCCGAAATGCTCGGTGCTGAGGTGTGGCTTCAGTGGACAGTATTTGTTGCGGTTTCCGCTGTTGTCCTAATCGCAACAAGACCGTTTGTCAAAAAACTGACAAAACAAAAATTACAGCCGACAAATGCCGACAGATGCATCGGTGAAATCGCAATTGTTACCGAAAAAATCGATAACATTGCAGGAAAAGGCGCGGTGAAGGTTAACGGAATCGAATGGAGCGCACGCACCAAGTCAGGCGAAACCGTCGAATCCGGCAACACAGTCAAAGTTATAAAAATCGACGGTGTAAAGCTCATCGTTGAATAAATTTAAATCGGAGGTAAAATTATGGAATTCGTACTTATACCGCTTGCATTGATCGTTGTAATCATTCTTGCACTCAACATCAAGATCGTTCCTCAGTCCAAGGCCTACGTTATCGAAAGACTCGGTACCTACAGCACAACCTGGCAGACCGGTCTGCATTTCAAAATCCCTTTCATCGAGAAGATAGCAAAACAAGTTTCTCTCAAGGAACAGATTGTTGACTTCCCTCCCCAGCCCGTTATCACCAAAGATAACGTTACAATGCAGATTGATACCGTCGTTTTCTTCCAGATTACAGACCCCAAGCTCTTTGCTTACGGCGTTGAGAGACCTCTTTCAGCAATCGAAAATCTCACTGCAACAACACTCCGTAACATCATCGGTGAAATGGAGCTCGATAATACTCTCACCTCCCGTGACGTTATCAACGCAAAAATCAGAGGTATCCTTGACGAAGCAACCGACCCCTGGGGCATCAAGGTTAACAGAGTTGAACTCAAAAACATCCTTCCTCCCAGAGAGATTCAGGATGCAATGGAAAAGCAGATGAAAGCAGAGCGTCAGCGCAGAGAAGCTATTCTTACTGCTGAAGGTGAAAAGGCTGCAAAAATCCTTGTTGCTGAAGGTAACAAAGAAAGCCTTATCCTTTCAGCCGAAGCAGAAAAGCAGAGCGCAATCCTTGCCGCCGAAGCCATCAGAGAATCAAAAATCAGAGAAGCTGAAGGTGAAGCTGAAGCTATCCTCAAGGTTGAAGAAGCCCGTGCAAAAGCAATTGAGCTTATCAACAGCGCCACTCCCGGTCAGGGCTATATCACACTCAAAGGTCTTGAAGCATTCATCGCCGCTTCAAACGGTCAGGCAACAAAGCTCATCATTCCCAGCGAAATCCAGTCTCTTGCAGGTCTCGTTGCAAGCGTAAAGGAAATTTCATCCGACAAATAATAACCATCGGACCGACGGCTAATCACCGTCGGTCTTTTTATATCATCCGAAATATACTCCGAATATAAAATTTATATAAATCTTTTCAAAATAATTGTTGAATTTAGATATATATAATGTTAATATATAATGGTAAATAAATCGGTAAAACAAACCGATATTTCACAATCTGTTAAGAAAGGACGACCTCAACAATGGATTATAAGATGAATCTCACTCAGGAAGAGCTTGACATTCTCAACGGCTCCAAGGGTGAAACAATGGCAAAAGTCATGAAAACTCTCGTTCTTTACGGCGACGCATTTGACGCAACCAAGATGGTTCCCGTTACGTGCGACAAGGGTCACCTCGTAACAAGCTTCGGTCTCAAGGTTATGAAGCCCGTTTACGAGCTTATGGCACAGCTTATCGAAGGCGGTGCTGTTTCAACACAGAAATTCTCCGTTGACCCCAAACCCATTGACCCCAAAGTACCTGCCAATCCCCTCCAGAAGCTTATTTTCAACAAATTTATGTACAGTATGCAGGATATGTACGACGGACAGCTTTCAAAGCTCGGTCTTATTGATGACAAAGCATACACCTGCACTTGCTATATGGATGAAGTAGGCAATGTACCCAAGAAGGGTGACATTCTTTCATGGGCTGAATCATCAGCTGTTGTTTACGCAAACTCAGTTCTCGGAGCTCGCTGCAACAGAAACTCCGGTATCATTGAGCTCTTCGGCTCAATCCTCGGCAAGGTCCCCTATTTCGGACTTCTCACCGACGAAGGCAGAAAAGCAACCTGGATCGTTGAGGTTAAGACAACCAAGAAGCCTGAAGCACAGATTCTCGGCTCAGCAATCGGTATGAAGGTTATGGAAGACGTTCCCTTTGTTAAGGGTCTTGATACGTGGATCGGCACAGAGCTTGACGGTGACACAAAGGCTTACCTCAAGGATTTCGGTGCTGCAACAGCTTCAAACGGTGCTGTCGGTCTCTATCACATTGAAAATCTCACTCCCGAAGCAGTTGAGCAGGGTGAATCTCTCATCGCAGATGGCGCACAGGTTTACGTTATCGACGATGCAGAGCTTGAAAGAGTTCAGGCAAATTACCCCGTTATGTGGAAAAACAAGGAAGCAAAACCCAAGCTTTGCTTTGTTGGCTGCCCTCACCTTTCACACGCTCAGCTCATTGAGTGGACCGATAAGGTTGTTGACGGTCTCAAGAAGAACGGTCTCAAGAAGGTTTCCGTTAAAACAGTATTCACAGCAGCCCCCGGCGTTATCGAAGAATTTGAAAAGACTCCCTATGCTGCAAGACTTAAAGAAACAGGCGTTGTTCTCAGCTACATCTGTCCCCTTATGTATATGAACAATCCTCTCTGCAAGTCAATGCCCGTTATCACAAACTCAAACAAGCTCAGAACATACACAACCTCTCGTTACTACAGAAGCGATGAGATTCTTCGTATAATCACATCAAAGGAGGCAAAATAAAATGAAACAGTTTAAAGGCAGACCCATCGTTGCAGGCGAATGCACTGCTGAAGCTCTTGTTTCTCACGGCGGTTTCAATACTCTTGCCTCATTCCAGAGCGCACTTCAGTTCGGTGACCTGCTCGGTGATAAAGAAACAAAATGCGGCGACCAGAACAATGCTGACATTTACGGCAAAGGTATGGGCGGCAAGGCTCTTTGCCTTCCCCAGACAATCGGCTCAACCACAGGCGGTATGGTTCTCTACTGCGCAACCGTTATGAAGAGAAACCCCAAATGTATGCTTTTCTCCGAGCATATCGACTCCCTCGCTTGTGCAGGTGCAGTTCTCGGTGCTGTTTGGGCAGAAGAATCCATGACGGTTATCGACTGCCTCGGTGACGAATTCCTCGATTACGTCAAAGACGGTATGGAAATCTCCGTTGCTATGGATGGCACAGTAACAGTTAAATAATCACATAAATAAATAACCGCCTCGTACAAAACAGTACGGGGCGGCTTTCTTATTGCTTTATTTGGTCAAACATCCATTCAGCCCAAGGCTCTGACTTATAAAACTTGTTACACATTTTATGACCGTATTTATCCCAACGGGTATATTTTACGTCAATGCCAATTTCTTTCAATTGTTCAACACAGTAATCATCAGAATTAATCGGAACGTTATCATCATCCGATGAATGAGCAACCCAAAGCGGTGTTGAGCGAAAACGCTCAAAATCTACATCAGTAAGATCAACTCCGCCAAGAAGAGAACCCATAACGGGAATGCCGCAGGCAAAGAAATCAGGTGAATTATAAACCATATTCCAGGTACACCAACCGCCATACGATGTTCCTATAATATAAATACGTCTTTTATCAGCTTTAACCACATCTGCAACTTTTTCTGCCAAATCTCTAACAGCGGCAATGTAATCCGAAATAGTGGGATTAATAAAGTTAGATGAACAAGGTGACTGAGGAATAAGAACGGAACAATCATATTTTTTCAGTTGCCTGTGAATATGAGTAAAATATTCATATAAAGGTTTAAAATTATCGTAACCAAGACAACCGCCTCCTGCCATAAAAAGAACAAGAGGTTGATTATCGGATTCTGAACGCTTAAGTCGGGCGTTAAAAACAATATCATTATCCTCATTATAATATTCAAACGGCTTATATGCTGAAACGCTTCGTTTATATATAAGATCAGAATCACCAAAGCGCTTTTTACTTACAGCTATCATTTTCTTTGCTTTATTAACCTTGCGAATTCTTGACTTGATAAACATAAGTGTTCTTAAGGACAAAAATAATCCAAGTTTGTTAGTCCTGATCAAACATTCATCTTCATTTCTGTAAATAAATCCATCAGAAGCAAAAAAATACTGAAAATCAAGTAAATCAGGACGAGTATCAATTAATTTAAAGGATTTACGATATATAGAAATAATGTCATCTAATTCAGAAACATCAAATTTAATAATTATATAACCCTTATCAGGCTTTCCTTTATAAATATACTTACCGAAAAGAGAAAGATCAAAACCTGAATCTTCATAAACTATATCAAACAATTTCAAATTATCACCTCAATAAAATTATATCATATAGAATATAAATAGACAACAAAAAAACCGCCTCTATTGAGACGGTTGAATTCAAATTGTTTCGAACACACCCTGAAAACTGAACAAAGATTAGAAGAGAATAGCAGAGAAATGATATGGTCAAGCCCTCGACCTATTAGTATTGCCAAGCTGAACGTGTCACCACGCTTACACATGCAACCTATCAACCTCATAGTCCATGAGGGGTCTTACTGGCTTACGCCATG
>JAZNUD010000014.1:0-6147 GCA_045592085.1 Acutalibacteraceae bacterium
TTACCCATGCCGATGGGATCCTTGTTGTATGCGAGTCTGAGGGAAAGACGGGTGACGGGAGCGGAAATGACATAGAGCATTGTCAGAATGCCGCTGTTTCTTGCATAGACCGCAAGAACGGGATCGAGATAGCCTTCGCCCGTCAGATCGATGCTTGCATCGGTGATAACGAAGCCGTCAAAGCCCCATTCGTTTCTGAGCAGATCGGTGATGAGAGCCTTGCTTCCGCCGCACCATTGATCGCCGATTCGGTTATAAGCGGACATGATGCCCTTTGCTCCGCCTTCCTTGACGGAGATTTCAAACGGCTCAAGATAAATTTCACGCAATGATTGCTCGCTCAGCCAGGTGTAAAGACCGTTTGACTGTCTGTTGGTTTCCTGCTCGTTGGCAGCGAAATGCTTGACGGTAACAACGATTCCCTTTGACTGCACGCCTCTTGTGACGGCGGCGGACATCTTACCCGAAATCAACGGGTCCTCGGAATAATATTCGTTGTTTCTGCCGCCCTGAGGACTGCGGTGAATATTGCAGCCGGGAGCGTACCAGACGTGCGTGCCGAGCTGATTGCCTTCTTCGCCGATGATTTCACCGAATTCCTCTGCGAGCTCATCATTCCATGTGCAGGCAAGCACCGTTGCAACGGGGAATGCAAGACCGCACTGGCTGTAGAGCAGACCGCCTTCGCCTTTGATGCAGGAGGGGCCGTCGTTATCCGAAGTGGCGGGAATGCCGAGCTTTTCGATAGCTTCGGTTTCGTAGCCGCAGTCGGTGATAAGGGTAATCATTTCGTCAACGGTAAGCTGGTCGAGAAATGCGTCCCAGAGACTTTCGTCCTTTGCAACGTCCTGCAGTGTGATTGTTTTATCGTATTTAACGCCCGTTTTGGGTGCTTCGCCTTCGGTTTCGGGGGCAGGGCGTTGGTCGCTGTTTTTGACCTCGGCGGTTGCCTTATAGTTTGTCGGAGGAGCGGGGTAGGTGCCTTCTTCATCAGAGCGTGAAAGATAAGTCAGGTCACCTTCCGCAAAGCCGAAAAGATTTTTAACCTCGTTGCCTGAATTGCTGTCCGTTTTGTAAACAACCTTCTCGTTAACGGTGTAGCTGAAGCTTTCCTCAAAGGTTCTTACGTCGTGCGCAACGTGAATTCTATATTCGCCCTTATCAAGCACCCATGCTTCCTCGTTAACCGAGTCATAGGATGCCATATCCTCTGTGTCAAAGCTGATTTCAAGGGTTTCGCTCTTACCGGGAGCAAGCTCCTTCGTCTTTGCGTAGGCGGCAAGCTCGATTGCGCTCTTTTCAATTCCGCCCTCATAATAGGGCGCAGAGAAATAAACCTGAACAACGTCCTTGCCTGCAACGTTGCCCGTATTTGTGACGCTGACCTTTACGGATATTTCGTTTTCATCGGCATCAAAATCTTTGACCTCCCAGTCAAAGGTTGTGTAGGAGAGACCGAAGCCGAAGGGGTACTGCACTTTTTCGGGTGCGAAGGTTTCAAAATATCTGTAACCGACGTAGATGCCTTCGTTGTAATTAACGAAATATTTCGGAATTCCGAAAATGCCTTTATACATATAGTTTCCGAAATTCTCCGATGCAGGGTGGTCCTCGATATCGTAGGAAACCGTATCAACGAGCTTGCCTGAGGGGTTAACCTCACCCGTAAGCACCTTGCCGACGCTGTTTGTTCCGACCTCACCGGGAAGCCACATAATCATAGCCGCCTTGATGCTGTCGTAGTCTTCAAGCCAGGACATATCGGTAATATTGGAAATGTTGAAAACAACGATGACCTCGGGGAATTCGGTGCATACTCTTTCAATCATCTCGGATTCATCGGCGGTGAGATTGAGCTTTTCAACGCTCAGGTCCTTCATTTCGGTGCCGACTCTGCCGATAACAATGATTGCCGTCTGCGAATATTCCTTTGCCTGAGCCATTGCGGCTTCGCTGATTTTGCTTATCGGCATTTCCTTCTGACCGCCGCCGAAGAATTGCTTGAGCACGGTGATGACGTAGCTTATTAAGCCTAAATCAAGCCTTGTACCCGTTGCGTTGGCATAGGTGTTATAAAGCGATTTGTTATATTCAATGCCTGCGTTTTCAAGGGCGTCGTAAAAGCCTACCGTTTCCGATGAGCGGACCGCACCCGAGCCTGCCGCACCTGCAAGGGCAATTGAGCAGGATGCCGCACCGAAAACGTTTACCTTCTTTGTTTTCAGAGGCAGGGCGTTGTCCTCGTTTTTGAGCAGGACGATGCCTTCGGATTCAATCTGATTTGCGATATCAATTGCCTTCTCTCTCGTACTGTCGGAAATCAGGCTTGCTGCAAAAGCAGTCAGACCCGATGAAACGGCAATTATCACCGAGAGAATAACGGATATAATGCGGACAAGGGTTTTCTTTTTCATAAACGGTACCTCCTTGCAACGATATATTCTATTATAACATTAATTTATAATAAAATCAACGAGCGGAGATGACGAAAAAACACCCCTGAATTATACAGACAAAACACCCTCAGTGTTGAATTTTCGTACAAATAACAAAATTTGCACATTGTTTATCAAAAAATCGGGTGATAAAATTAGACGGATTCAGGAAACGTTTGTAAGTTATTGAGTAAATTAAAGTGTAAATCGGAGGGAAATTACATTGAAAAAACCTATTGTTAAAACGTCATATGACCTCACACCTGCGCAGGATATGATTCAGTTTATGCTCAAGCACAGCTTTTTCCACAAGCAGGTTACACAGATTCCCGAAACAATGATGTTCAAAAACGACGTTGATTTTGCCGTTATGGAAAAGGCTTTCAACATCGAAATCGAAAGAAACGACTGTCTTCGTCTCCGTTTCTTCAAGGAAAAGGGAAAAATCAAGCAGTATTTCCTTGATGAATACAGAGTTGAAAACATTCCCGTTCTTGATTTCAACACAGATGAGGAGCGTCAGGCAACTCTTACCGCCGATGCACAGAAGCCCATAAGAATGCTCAAGGACGAAACCTTCAGAATCAAGTTTTTCCGTATGGCTGACGGCAGAAGGGGTATTTTTCTCAACGTTCACCATCTTGTTATGGATAACGCCGCCGTATTCATTTTCTTCGCAGACCTTCTCAAGGTTTATGACCATCTGAAAAACGGTGCCGATATGCCCAAGCCTCTCGGCAAGTTTGAGGATATCATCAAGAGAGAGCTTGCATATGTTGCGAATCCCGAAAACCTCAAGAAAGAGGAAGACGCATACAGAGAGTTTATGTCAAAGGACGGCGAGCCTCTTTATCTCGGCGTTGAAGGTCCCAGACATCTTGAGGCAGAGCGTGCAAAGAAAAAGGACCCCGGCATCAAGGCTCCTTCACTTTTCGACCCCATCAACGATAAAGCAGAGCTTACGAAATACAGCATTCCCTACGAAGACAGCCAGAAGATTTTCGAGTTTATGCAGGCAAACGGCGTTGGCGGCGAATGCCTTGTCCAGCTTGCAATGCGCCTTCACGTTTCAAAAATCAATAACAGACATAACGATACATATTTCATTGTTCTCTGCCCCAGAAGACGTACGCTTGCAGAAAAGCGTGCAGGCGGTAACCTTGCAGTTCCGCTGCCCTGGAGAGTTACTCTTCCCGAGGACACTACTTTCAGAGATGCTCTCAAGAAGATGAGTGAGGTTCAGTTCTGGGCATATAAGCATATGGACTACCCCTATCTCGAGTACCGCAAGCTCCAGAGAGAGATGTTCAACTATTCTGCAGCCGCAGGCGCATCAACAATGATGTTCTCCTGGTTCCCGCTTGAAGCAAACACAATGAGTAACTGGGATTATCAGTTTGAGGGCTATTCTCTCGGCAGATACATTATGGTTATCTACAGCTTCGCAATGAAGGATGCCGCTACAGGCTGCCTCAAGCTCACCTGTATGCACAGAACGAAGTACGTCACCGTTGAAGAGGCTGAAGCACTTCACCGCGGTACGGAAAAGGCTCTTATGCTCGGCGTCGAGAATCCCGATATGACTCTCGGCGAGATTATGGATAAGATGTAAAATCGTTTATCCCTCCCTGAAAACGGGAGGGATTTTTTTGACGTTTATTATTGTATTATTAACATTTATTTGTTAAACTGAAAGCATAATCCTTGCAAGGGAGGAACAGCAATGAAACGAATCAGAATCGGTATTATGGGCGCAGGCAGGGGACTTAATCTTGCCGCAAACTTCAGGCTGCTCGGCTGCGAAATCGTTGCTCTTTGTGAAAACAGACCCGAAAGAGCCGAAAATTCACTTAAAGAATACAATATGGATATTCCCGTTTATGAAAATTTCGATGAATTCATTGAGCAGGATATGGATGCGGTTGTGCTTGCAAACTTCTTCCACGAGCACGCACCCTATGCGATAAAATGCTTTGAAAAGGGAATTCACGTTTTCTCCGAGTGCATCAGCAACGGAACGATGGCGGAGGGCGTTGAGCTTGTCAGAGCGTTTGAAAAAAGCAATTCAATCTATATGCTTGCAGAGAATTATCCGCAGATGAAGTTCAACCGTGAAATGAAAAGAATCTGTGAAGGCGGCACGCTCGGCAGGCTTCTTTATGCCGAGGGTGAGTATAACCACCCCGTTGACCCCGATGATTCGAGCTTTCTGAAATCCTGCATTTATTTTGAAAAGCATTGGAGAAACTATCTGCCGAGAGCATATTATATCACCCATTCTCTTGCCCCGATTATGTGGGCGACGGGTGCTACACCCAAAAGGGTGAGTGCAATGGCGACCTTTGAGCCGATGTATGAAAAGGCGAGCGCAAGAATGGTTGCCGACAGAGCCGCAATTGTCACAACCCAAAATGATGACGGCTCCGTTTTCAGGGTAACGGGCTGTGCGGCGTACGGTGCACATCACAACGCCTACCGTATTTGCGGCGCAAACGGTCAGATTGAGAATATCCGGGGTATGGGAGAAAAGATTATGCTCCGTTACAGTAATTGGACGATCCCCGAGGGTATGGAGGAATGCAATTGCTATGACCCGGAGTGGCACGATTCAGACGAAGAGTTTATCGAAAACAGCGGTCACGGAGGCGGCGATTATATCGTTGCGAGAATGTTCCTTGACTGTATCAGAGAGGGCAGACAGCCCGAGCATCCCTATGATATTTATTCTGCCGTTGCAATGTCATCTGTTGCGATTCTTGCCCATCGCTCCGTACTCAACGGCGGTGCGGCATACGACATTCCCGATTTCAGGCTTGAGGAATGCCGTAAGGAATATGAGAATGACAGACAGACTCCCTTCTACGGTTCCGACGGCAGTGCGCCGAATATTCCCTGCTGCTCGCATACGGACTATAAACCCACCGAGGAACAGCTCAAAAATTTCCATAAAGTACTTGAAGAATGAAAAAATCCCCCGCTCCGAGGAGTGGGGGATAAGCTTTTTATTAAAGGTTATAGTATCTGTCAAACTCTGCGGGGGTGGGAATCTTTGCAAGCTCTGCGCATTCTGCACGCTTTGTCTTGATGAAGTTTGCAATGAGCTCTGCGGGGAATACTCCGCCTGCTGTGAGGAAATCGTTGTCAGCCTCAAGAGCGTCAAGAGCATCGGGGAGAGATGTGGGAAGCTGAGTGAGCTTTGCCTTTTCTTCATCGGAAAGATGGAAGAGGTTGAAGTCGTAGGGACCCCAGCCGTTTGCGTGGGGGTCAATCTTGTTGATAACACCGTCAAGACCTGCCATAAGAATTGCTGCATAGCAGAAATAGGGGTTGCAGGTTGCGTCGGGGTTACGAAGCTCGAATCTTCTCTTGTCGGGGCTCTTTGCGTATGCGGGAATACGGATAACGGCACTGCGGTTTGATGTTGCGTAACCGACGGTAACGGGTGCCTCAAAGCCGGGAACAAGTCTCTTGAAGGAGTTTGTGCTGGGGTTTGTGATTGCGCAGAGAGAAGAAATGTGCTTTAACAGACCACCCATGAAGTAATGAGCTGTTTCACTCAGGTGGGAATAACCATTATCATCAGAGAATACAGGCTCGCCGTCCTTGAGTAAGAGCATATGAACGTGCATACCGTTGCCTGCTTCACCATATACGGGCTTGGGCATGAATGTAGCAACCTTACCGTACTTGAGAGCTGTATTGTGAATTATGT
>JAZNUD010000015.1:0-17463 GCA_045592085.1 Acutalibacteraceae bacterium
CTACGATACACCTCACGGCGTTGCAAACGCAATTATCCTTCCCACAGTTATGGAATATAACGCACCTGCAACAGGTGAAAAATACAGAGATATCGCAAAGGCAATGGGCGTTGAAGGCACAGATGCTATGAGCCTCGAAGATGCACGCAAGGCAGCTATCGAAGCCGTTAAGCAGCTTTCAATCGACGTCGGCATCCCCGCTGACCTCAAGGAAATCGTAAATGCAGAGGATATCCCCTTCCTTGCACAGAGCGCATTTGACGATGCTTGCCGTCCCGGTAACCCCAGAGACACAAGCGTTGAAGAAATCACAGCTCTTTACAATTCACTTATCTGATTATAACAACCAGCACAAAACCCCAAGGCATTTCCGCCTTGGGGTTATTTTTTATATCATATCTGTTTCTGTCAGCTTACCGTTTGAATAGCTGAAGGTTTTAATCTCAAACGCTCCGAACTGAATTGAGAACACGTTATTTTCAATTCTGAAATCAGTTTCGGACTGTTTATCCGCCGAGTTATAAAGGCGGATTTTCAAGCCGTCTGTATCATTGCAGAATCTTGAAAGAATAACGTCGGGATTGGTGATTTCGGCCCTTGATTCTTTCTTTTCGCCTGCACCTGAGGGGAAGAATGAAAGCGCAATTTCGGGTTGATTAAAAATCTCTGCCTGCATATCGATGAATTCCGTATCGGCAGTCAGTCTGAAATCAAATTCACGCTCACCGATATCGACTCTGTCGTGTGAACGGTCGCCGTAAGCAAGAGGTCTGTCGCCGATGGGATGCGCCGAGTTGACAGGTGTTCTCAAAAGGGAAATGTTGAGAGTATTTCCATTTACACTTCCGCCGTAAGTACCTTTGTTGATAACTGCAAAAGATTTATCGTTTTCAAAGACTCCGCACCATTTCTGATAAACCGCTTCGTTGCCGTTTGTGCGCAGAGTTTCGGTACCGAATGCCGTCTGACCCCTGAATTCGGGAGCCTCAAGCACCGTATCAAACGTCAGCTTATAGAATCGGCTGCTGTTGTTTGAAAGCATTCTGATTTTAATATCAACGTAATTTCCGTTTTTGGGAATTGTATATGTAACAACGGCAAATGAATCTTCATAGCCGAAAATCGCCTGAATTTTAAGGCGCACGTCACCGTTTTCAATAACCCTTACGTTTTCAAGAGTTTCCTCGGGATAACCGTTGAAAGCATTGGCTTTTTCGGTGTTGAGCAGGGTGAATTCACCAATTCTGTCATTGAAGCCGTCGGTACGCATTCCCCACGGGTCCTCGTTGTCGTTATAAACGGTTATCTTGGCGCTGTCGTGTCTGAGCATATCAACACCGTCCACGCAGTATTTATCAATAAGACCCGTCTTTTTGCTGATAAGCACCTGCATCGTGCCGTTATCAAAGACAAAATGCTCATCTGTTTCGGGACAGGGTGCAATCTTTCGCATCGGATAATTCTTAACGTGGAGACCGCAATCGAAGCGGTTGATGCTCATAGGTTCAAGCTCCGCTCTGAAGCAAACCTTCTTTCGCCAGTCAAGGCTGAAGGTGCACGCTTCTTTTTCATTCTGTGCAGGAAGATAATTGCCCTTGCTGTCCCTGACGGTGACGATTGTGACCTCGTTTTCGTTCCAGTTTTGATCCTGAAGCTGGAATTCAACCTCAACCTCGCAGACAATCTTATAGGGATGCGGATTGAAAACAAGAACGGGAATTTCGCCCTCTTTTGCCTTGGGCTGACCCTTGCAAAGAGCAAAAAATGCCTTTGTTTTGTATTTTTCTGCAATTTCTCTGCCGTAGGATAAAAGCCTCAGGCAATCTTCCTCCGCCGCTCTGACGCTTGTTCCCGGCAGAATATCGTGGAATTCGCAGAAAAGCAATGCCTTGACGGCTTTTTCAAGCTCGCTTTTATCATACTCAACTCCGCTCAGAGCAAGCATTTTTTCGCACACGGCAAGGTCGTTTTCGAGGCGTCTGTGCGCCTGCTTGATGCGCACCATCGTCGTATAGCAGCCAACCATTGTATAGTTGAGTGATTCGCTGACCGTTTTCAGCTTTGATTTATCGATGCGGTCAAAATATTTTTCACACCACGAATGAACGATACCCTTTTCGGGATTTGCTTTCATAAATTCAGAAATCGTGTGCAAATCCTCTCTTGAAGGGCCGCCGCCGTGGTTTCCGATGCCCCAGAACATCATATTGATTCCGTTATCGCCGTATTCCCGTTCAAGCGCACGATTAAGCTTTTCTCCGATTTTGCCCTTGCCCGAGTTATAACCCATATTCATTTTGTGGGCAATAATTCTGCTTGAATCAAAGCCCTCCCAGATGAAATCGTGCTCGCAGTCAAAGCCTGACGGACGCATAAAAACATAGGATTCATAGCCGCATTTTTTGAGTATCTGAACAAGACCTCTCGTGTGTCCGAAGGGGTCGAAGTTGATTGCGGTAAAGGGTCGCACACCGAATTTTTCCTTAAAATAGGCGAGACCCGTTTCAATCTGACGGATAAAGGATTCACCGCAGGGCATAACGCAATCGGGCTGAAGATACCAGCCGCCCATAATGCGCCATTTGCCTTCTTTAACGAGCTTCTGAATTCTCACAAAAAGCTCGGGCTCGTTTTCCTCAACCCATTCATAAAGCACAGACTCATTATGATTAAAAACAAAACCGTCGTTTTCCTCGCAGAAATCTGCCGCAACACGGAAAGTTGAAATCGCCTCAGCGATACCTTCAGGCTTCTGCCAGAGCCAGACGGGGTCAAGATGAGCGTTGCAAACAAGATGTAATTCTTTCATATATATCACCCGCTAAAATATTAACAAAGTTGATTGGCATTGTCAATGCAATACCAATCAACTTCAATTATATCTCAATATTATATTCTTCGGAATTAATAAGCAGGCAATTCTCGTTTTTCCATTCAATCTGCATAGTTTTGTATTCACCCCATTCACCGATATAAACCTTCTGAGGAATTTTATTAAACGAAAGAAAAAAGAGATTCATCCCTCTGCTTCTGTGAACGTAAACAACGGTATCGCCGCCCAGCGCACCCTGATCAACGTTAATGACCTCTGCATAATACGTTCTGTCAGGCGAAAGAATAAACTTTTCAACTCTTTTGGTAAAGAGATATGATGAGGAAACGGCGAAGAAAGAAAGCACGACAACAATCAGACAAATAAAGCTTGATGAAACAACGGAAAGCACCTTGCCTTTGTTGCTTTCAAGCACCTTTTCCGCAATAACGGCAGCAAAAATCAGACATACACCCATAATCAAAGCAATCGGGAGAGATCCGTATTTGAAAACGTAAACTCCAAGATTGACGGCGGTTATCAGGGGCAAAAATGCGGCGCATATCCGTGCGGATTTTGAAAATTCTGCTTCTTCATTTTTCTTTATGAAATAATTTGAATAAATAAATATTACCGCAAGCCAGAGCGTATACACAACGGAAAAAGACAGATAAACTGAATAGCCGAACAAATACGAAATCAGACACAGCAAGGGATAAAATCCGTTTATAACCGCAAGAAAATAAACAATAGCGCTTTGCTTGTTTTTCATATATATCACCGTTTATTCCTTGCCCAGAAAGTCTGCATATTTTGAAGATAAAATCTTCGAAAGCAGAACAAGAACAGCGGTGAAAATTCCGTGATAAGGATAAATAAAAAGCATAAACTTGCCCAGTGCAAAGCAGGATTTCAAAAATTCAACGAAACCGCTGTCGAGCACAAAATATTCATAATGGAACAACGTCCACGTTGTTGCCGCAAGGATCAAAACAAACGTTATGGCGCACGTCCATCGGGAAAAGCTTTTTTTATCCTTATAAAACTTTATGAAATACCAGTTGGGAAGAGAAAACATAAATCCCGTTGCAGGGCACACAAAATTAATGCCCCAAAAACCGTTGGAGAAGCCCGACGGCGTCTGCGATTCCAGTGCAACACCGACGGTTATAACTAAAAAAGATAACAGAAACAACGCAGATTGCATAACGGATGCCTTCCAATCGTTGATTCTCGTCAGAGGCTTCTCGGGGACGGAAACGGTTTCGGTTGCCGGCGGCGTGCTCATTTCTTCAAAAACAGCCTTGCAGTGCGTGCAGTTTTCAAGATGCTTTTCCACCTCAAGTGCAGCTTCCTCCGAGCAGCATTCATCAATGTAAAGGGGAATCAGATCCCTGATAATATTGCAATTCATATTTCACCTCATCCTTTCGGCTAATTTTTGCTTTGCACGGTAAAACGTGACTCTCGCCCAGCTTTCGCTTTTGCCGAACAGCCTGCTGATTTCCTTCAGCGAAAGCTGACCGAAAACCGAAAGCATAAAGACTTCTTTATAGGGCTCTTCAAGTGAGTGCAGGCATTCAAATGCTTTTTCCGTAAGCTCCTTTTTCTCGAAAAAGCTCTCGATACTGAAATCATCCTTCACATCATTGTTTTCTTCAAATGAGCTTTGCTTTTTCTGCTCGTTATACCACGCAAAATAGGTGTTTTTCGCAATCTGACAAAGCCATACAGGAGCTTTTGCTTTGTTGCGGAGATTCTTGAAATTCATATATGCTCTGAAAAAGGTTTCCTGAGTAAGCTCCTCCGCAACCGAGCTGTTTCCGCAAAGTTTCAGTAGGTATTTGTATATAAAATCCTTATTTTCAGTATAAATCTTTTCGAAATCCGTCACGTTTTCACCGCCCTTTCATTGATTAGATTCAAAAAGCGCAAAAACGTTACAAAAAAATTGTAACGTTTTTTAATCAAGCTGATATGCGCCTCTTGCAAAGAGAATCCATTTTGAACGGTCAAGCGGATTGACTCCCCTTCTCGGGTTAATATGCTCAAGACCGTCACGGCATTCGCGGTAACCGTAAAATGACTGACTGAGCACTGCCTTGCCCGACGAAAGCACCGCAAGCCTTGCAGGGAAATCCATTGACGTTGCAACGGGCACAATTGCCTCAAGAGTCACCGTCTGCGAACGGATAACGGGAGAATCGCATTCACCTCCCATACGAATGGTTTCGGAAAGCATCTTGCCCGAAAGCTCCGCAGGCGCAGTTATTCTGATTTTAAGCAACGGCTCAAGAACCGTTGAGCCGAGCTGTGAAAGGCCGTTCATAAACGCCATGGGAGTACATACGAAGAAGTCAAGCGGATGAGTATGAATCGTATGATGCTCGCCGCCGACAAGCGTACACCTGAAATCCGTTACCTCCCAGCCGTAAAGCCCCTGCTCAAGGCAGGAATTGAACGAGGTCCTGATATGCGACTGATATCTGTAAAAGCACTGATTCGAGGGCAATCTGCCGTGATAGCTTACGCCGTAGCCCCTCGGCATCGGCTCAAAGAGAAACTCAACAACCGCCCAGCAGGGCTTGGGCATCGTGTAGCTTGCCCTTGCAAGACCTTTTGAGGCAGGTGTTTCTTTATAGATGACCGTCGGGCTTGAGAAGCTTGCTTCAAGTCCGTAACGCTCCCTGAGAAGTGTATCGATAACCTCAAGCTGAATCTTGCCCGTTGTGCTGATTGTTATTTCCTTCTGACCGTTTTCCCATTTCGCATCGATATACGGCTCTTCATCGGATAATTCACCCAGAGCCGCCGCAAGAGACGGAAGCTTCATCAAATCGCCGTCATCGGGTATGACCTTGACGCGAAGGAAGGGATTAACGAGCTTCGCATTTTCACTCACTGCAAGCGAGCCGACAAAGAAGCCCGTTTTTGCACTCGGCAGACCGCAGACGGCGGCAATATCTCCGCCCCTGACGATACCCGAATCCGTATATTTCGCACCCGAAAATCTCTTTATCTGCGAAACCTTTTCTTTGATTACGGGCTTATCTTCAATTTCAACTGCGGCATTTTCGTCACCTGAAGAATCATTCTTCGTTGCACTCTGCGGAGGAAGAAGCTCGATTTCATCACGGTTTGCAATTTCTCCGCCGAAAAGTCTGATATGAGATACCTTGCCGAGTGCCTTATCGTGCTCGATTTTGAACACAACTCCGCAAAGTGAATCGGTTGCCCTGCGCTCTGACGAGGGCATATATTCAACGAGAAAATCCGCAAGCTCTCTGATGCCGACGGAATGCTTGGCACTTCCGCAAAGCACGGGAGCAAGTCTGCAAGACGAAACGTATTCCCTGATAAGCTCCGAGGCTCTTTTTTCGGAGAGTATTTCGTCACAAAGGAAAGCCTCCTCCGCTTCTTCGCAGATATCAGCGAGTGCTTCGGTTGAAGCTTTTGCAAAGGCTTCGCCGCATATTTGCGAAACAGAGGAATTCTCCTCCCCTTCATTTTCAACGTCTGAAAGCAAAAGACACGAGCGTGAGGTTACCTGCCTGAGCTCATTCATAACCGAAGCAATGTCCGAGCCTGCCCTGTCGGTTTTGTTTATAAATATCACGCAGGGCAGCTTTGCGCAGTCAAGCGAATTCAGGATGGCTTCAGTATGGGCACGCACACCCTCAACCGCCGAAACCACCACAACCGCATAGTCGAGAGCATACAAAGCTCTTTCAACCTCGCCTGCAAAGTCAACGTGACCGGGAGTGTCGATGATATTGATTGTTACATTCTTCCAAGCAGTTGATGCCGTTGCGGTGCGCACGGAAATACCTCTCTGCTTTTCAATAGAAAGGCTGTCTGTTGCGGTTGTGCCGCTGTCAACGCTTCCTGCACGGCGGATTGCTCCCGTAAGATAGAGAAGCTGCTCTGTCAGCGTGGTTTTGCCCGAGTCAACGTGAGCAAGAATGCCGATATTATGAATTTTACCCACAGCAACCTCTCCTTTCTGCCGAATAATAAAGTTAATTATAAAACAGAAATATTTATTTTTCAATACAGAGGCAAAATTTATAAGCAATATTTCAATTAAATGGTGACAAACGCTGACTTATAATATATAATAATATCTGTATATTTCAAATTTAAGGAGAATTTGACTATGAGCGAAAAACTTATCAAGGTCGGTGTTGTCGGTCTCGGCAGAGGTACCGCAGTTGCAAGATGCCTCAAGGGCGTCAAAAATGCAAAGCTCGTTTCCGTTTGCGACCACAATCCCGCAATTCTTAAATCAGGCTATGAGGAGCTTGCCGAGGTGCTGAATGACCCGAATCTCATTCAGTTCAGCGATTACGATGAATTCCTCAAATCGGATATCGATGCAGTAATCGTTGCAACGGAAGCTGTTTACCACGTTCCGATTGTTATCAAGGCTTTTGAAGCAGGCAAGCACGTTCTTTGCGAAATTCCCTCGGTTAATTCGATTGAAGAAGCCAAGGAGCTCAAGGCAGCCTGCCTTGCTCACCCCGAGCTTACGTATATGGCAGCCGAAAACTGCTGCTACTGGGCATTCATCGAGACCTGGAGAAAAATGAATCAGGACGGTCTTTTCGGCGAAATCGCATATGCCGAAGCAGAATATCTCCACGCACTCAACCCCGATGAATTCTCACCCACATACTATCCCGAGGGTCACTGGAGAACATATCAGCCCGCCATCAGATATCTCACCCACGAGCTCGGACCCCTGCTTTACGTTATGGATGACAAGGTAACAAGCGTTACCTGCCTTGAAGCAGACGTTCACTATGACCCCTACACACCCGAACGCAAGGAAACGGGCGTTGCTCTTTTCAAGACCGCAAAGGGTGCTGTTATCAGACTGCTTGTCAGCTTCGGTGCATACACAAGCTACGACCACAACTACCGTATCTGCGGCACAAGAGGCACAATCGAAACCGACAGAACAAAGGTTGTTGACAACGCTCCGTCACTTGCAAGTCTCCACAGCATTCCCGGCACCTTCAGCGCAAACTCCAAAATGGTTATTCCCGTTACAACCTGCTATGAGGGTGAGGATTCAAGCGGTCACGGCGGTGCAGACGCAAAGATGGTCAAGGATTTCATCAACTGCCTTGTCGAAGGTAAGAAACCCGTTCTTGACGTTGACTTTGCAATCAACATGAGCCTGCCCGGTATCATTGCTCACGAATCCGCAGTTCAGGGCGGCGTACCTATGGAAATTCCTCTCGTATAAAATTAAGGAGAAACAAGAATGAAAAAGAATACACTTCACTTCGGTGAATTCAAACAGTACGACAAAAAATTCATCACCGCCGAAAACGGCATTGACCTTGACAGCGTTTCATCAATCGCTTTTGAGGGCGAAAATCTTTATATCGCACAGCCCGACTGCATCATCGAATATGCCGACGGCAAAACAAAGAAGCTTTCAATCAAGGCTTCAGCTCTTTTCACCGTAAACGGTAAGCTCTACGCCGCAATCGGCAACTCTCTTGCCGAAATCAAAAAAGGCAAGGCAAAGAAAATTGCCGAATTCGATTCACCTGTCAAGGACGTTTCCGTTGCTCTTGACGGCTCATTCTGGCTGATTACCGAAAACAACCTCTATCTTGAAGAAAACGGTGAATTCAAGGCAATTGTTTCTCTCCCCGAGGATACCGTCTGCCTTGCCGCACTCGATAACAAATCAAAATACGGCGAAACGGTTTATATCGGTTCAAAGGTTGAGGGTCTGCTTTCAATGAAGGGCAAGCGCCGCCACTGGGCAGAGCTTATCCCCGACACAACGGGTGTTCTCAGCCAGAAAATCAACTGCGCCGCAATCGACGGTCTCGGCCATCTCTGGGTAGGCTCCGACGAAGGACTCAACATCTATGACGGCAGAAATTATTGGTTCAACGGCAACGATTTCTATTCCGTACCCGACGGCTCCTTCAACGATATGTTCTTTGCCGCCGACGGCAAGAAATACTTTGCAACCAATACGGGCATCATCACACTCATCGAGGGCAAGATTTCATATTTCTCATACGGCGTATGGCTTATGCATCCCACGGTTACGAAGATTACCGTTTCCGATAACGGAACGATTGCCGCCGTTACTCCCGAGGGCATCAGCATCATCACAAACAAATATATGACCCTTGAAGAAAAAGCCGCTCATTTTGATGCATACGACGAAAAATATTTCACGAGAAACGAAGGCTATCAGGTTTCAAGAAAGCTTCGCAAATACGGAGATATGGATTCGGGCTGGCTTCCCGCATCAGATAACGACGGTCTTTTCACGGGCGTTTACTGCGCAAGCCAGTGCTTCCGCTATGCCGTAACGGGCGATGAAAAGGCGAAGGCAAACGCCAAAAAAGCAGTTGAAGCTCTGATTTTACTCACCGAAGTTACGGGCAAATCAGGCTTCACCGCAAGGGCAACCAGACACTCCTATGAGGAAGATTTCGGCACGGGCAACAGAGAGGAATGGCATTTCTGCGAAGGCAATCCCGATATGGAATGGCTCGGAGAAACCTCCAGCGACGAAATGACGGGTCATTATTTCGCATACGGTCTTTACTATGACCTTGTTGCCGACAAAAAAGAAAAGAAAAAGATTGCATCGGTTGTCAAAGCAATCACCGACCACATCATCGAAAACAATTTCCATCTCTGCGACGTTGACGGCGTACCCACAACCTGGGCAAACTGGGAGCCCGACCTGCTCAACAACGATGACAGATGGTTCTACGAAAGAGGCACAAACTCCCTCGAAATCCTCTCCTTCCTCAAAACAACCTATCACGTTACGGGCGAGGAAAAATATAACGAAGTTTACAAAATGCTCATCAAGAAGCATCACTATGCAATGAACTGCATCCAGTATAAATATGAGGACGCTCACGTTGCTCACATTGACGACCAGCTTGACTTCATCAACATCTATCCTCTCATCGTTTATACGGACAGCGAAGCTGAAAAGGAAATCTTCAAAATGGGTCTTACCCACCATTGGGAATACGAAAGACCTGAACGCTCACCTCTGTTCAACATCATTTACGGCGCACTCACCGATAATAGCTGTGACCTTGAATTCGCAGCAAAATCGCTTTCAGAAATGAATCTCGACCTCGTCAGATGGCCTGTTTATAACAGCTACAGAAAAGACCTTGTATGGGATACGGAGCAGGAAGAGGTCGGTGTTCCTCCCCAGCTCAAATATGCTCTTGAATACTCGGCACGAGTTCTTTCGCATTACGACGGCAATCAGCTTGTCTGCGATTCGGGTGCCGAAAGATTCGTTGATATCAACAGCAAAATCGTCAACCGCACGGCAACTCTGCCCGGCACTGCAGGTGCAAACGGTATGAGAGCACAGATGCCTTATATCTACCTTCTCCCCTACTGGATGGGCAGATATTACGGTCTCCTCGGTGACTGATAACTGAAAGGAGAGCATTATGGCGGCATTTCTTCTGACTCTCAAAAACATCGTCAACGGTTTTGTTGCGGCGGCAATGCTCATTCCGATTCTTCTCACAATGGGCAACAGCGGCAGCCCCGACACTCCCGTTGAAACTTATCCCGATTCGGATAATCCTTATATCACAGAGTATCTCGACCCCGACATCTCGGCTCACCGCTCGGGTGCGGGTCTTGCTCCGCAGAATACTCTTATGGCGTTTGAAAATATCATCGCAAATCAGGATACAATCAACGTTGACACCCTTGAATTCGACGTTCAGATTACCGCCGACGGAGAGCTGATTCTGCTTCACGACCTCACCTACGACGGCACCACGAATGCAGTTGAAGCATTCGGCAAAAAGAACGTTTACGCCTCATCTCTTACTCTTGAAGAGGCGCAGGTGCTCAATATGGGCGAAAACTTCAAGGGTAACGGCGATTATCCTTACAGAGGTCTGCGCGGTGACGATATTCCCTATAACCTCAGGGTTGTCACCTGCGACACAGTTATCGATTATATCGAGGCAAACTGCAAAGATAAGGAATATAACTACGTTATCGAAATCAAAAGCATCGGCTCAAACGGCAAAAAAGCGGTTGACAGGCTTTATGATATAATCACGGAGCGTAACCTTCAGAGCAGAGTTATCTGGTCAACCTTTGCACCCGACGTTTCAGGTTATATGAAGAAGAATTATCCTGAAATCTCACGCACCGCAGACGCAATCGAAGCCGTTCAGTTCTACTTCTATTTCAGAATGGATTGGGAGCTTTCTGACGTCAGGCCCTCATACGTTGCGCTTCAGATTCCTTATGGCTCAAGCGCATTCGATAACCTGATAAACCTCGGCACAAGAGAAATGCTCAACTATGCGCATATGAACAATATTGCGGTGCAGTATTGGACAATCAACAGCGAAGATGAGGTTATAACCCTCACGCAAAACGGCGCAGACTGCATTATGACGGATTATCCGCAGATGGCGAATGAAGCCGTTGAAAAATGCAGATAACACCAACGGAGTGACAAATATGAAAAAGCTTTTATCGGCATCGCTTATGTGTGCCGACCTGATAAATCTCGGCGAATCAATAAAAAAGCTCGAAGAAGCAGAGATTGATTATCTGCATATTGACATTATGGACGGCAGCTTCGTGCCGAATATAACTCTCGGCTTCGACCTGATAAACTCAATAAAATCCGTTACCGATATTCCGCTTGATATCCATATGATGGTGAATCATCCCTCGGATTTCATCGACAGAATGAAGCTCGGTAAAGACGATATCGTCTGCGTGCATTATGAATCCGACGTGCATATCCACCGAACGCTCACACAAATCCGTGCTCTCGGATGCAAGGCAGGCATTGCAATCAATCCGCAGACACCTCCCGAAAGCATCGAATTCCTTGCCGACAGCATTGATATGGCCCTCGTTATGACGGTCAATCCCGGCTTTGCAGGTCAGAAAATCTTTGCAGGCGCAGACCGTAAAACCGCAAGGATGCGCAAGCTCCTTGACGAATGGGGTCACGCTGATATCCCCATCGAGGTTGACGGAAACATCAGCCCCGAAAACGGCAGAATGCTCTGCAAAAACGGCGCCGATATCTTCGTGCTCGGCACAAGCAGCCTTTTTATGAAGGACAAAACCATTAAGCAGGCAGCGGAGGATTTCCGCAGAATGCTCACGGAGGAATAAACAATGTACCGTAACATAAAAGCGGCGGTTGTCGGCAGCATCAACGCCGATTTGATTCTCCGCACTGAAAGAGTTCCGCTTTCAGGCGAAAGCCTGACGGGTATCGGCTACGGACACGCAAACGGCGGAAAGGGTGCGAATCAGGCAATCGGCCTTGCCCGTCTCGGATCAAAGACAAAAATGATAGGCAAGGTTGCAGATGACGAAAACGGCAGAAGGCTTATTGATAATCTGAGCAAAAACGGCGTTGACGTTTCCTGCGTTTCAACCGACGGCTCACAGACGGGTCTTGCCGCAATCATTCTTGATGCCGAGGGCAAAAACCGCATCATCGTTTACGAAGGTGCACACGCCGAAATTATCCCCTCATACGCCGCTGATTGCATAACGGATGACCTCGACCTTCTGCTCGTACAGTTTGAAACAAGGGAAGAAACCGTTATTGCCGCAGTCAACAGAGCAATCGAAAAAGGGATAACAACAGTTATCGATTGCGGACCTGCAAAGCAGTTTGCTCTTGAAAAGATGCAGGGTGCAACGGTAATTTCTCCCAACGAAACAGAAACAGAGGCTCTTACGGGAATTTACCCTGAAAGCAACGAAGATATTCTTAAAGCATCTGAAATCCTTGCGGACAGAAGCAAAGCAAAATTCGTTGTTATCAAGCTGGGTGAAAGAGGCTGCTCCGTTTTCGACGGCAAAACGCTACGTATTCTTCCTGCATATAAAGGAGAAGTCATTGATACAACCGCCGCAGGAGATTGCTTTACGGCGGCGATGGCACTCGAATTCATCCGAAGCGGCGATATTTATTCTGCCTGCGATATCGGCAACAAGGCAGGCTGCATTGCCGTTGGCAGAATGGGTGCGGATGCATCAATGCCGACTGCGCAGGATATTGAAAATTTCAAACAATGATAAAAAATGCTTGTACGGCTGATTCCCGTACAAGCATTTCTTTTTTTATTTTCTGCTTCTGCGTCTGTAATCCTCGTTGATTGCTTCGCTCCAGCTTTCATCAAGGGATGCTTTTGCTCTGACAGAGCACACGGCCCTCGCAACAGATGCATAAACAACGCCTGTACCCTCACTGTCAGCATTGTAATTGACGGCTCTGTCTGCGCCGATGCCGTATCTTGCGGCGGTCTCAACGGCGTCGATATTGGCACCGATGAAAAGGAATTCCCAACCGTATTTTTCTTTCTGCCTTTCAATCATCCTCCTGACTCTGTCACTTGTATATATGTGACTTGCGTTTTCCATTCCGTCGGTTGTGATGATGAACATTGTATGCTCGGGCACGTCCTCGGGTCTTGCGTACTTATGAATGTTGCCGATATGGTGAATTGCTCCGCCGAGTGCATCGATAAGCGCCGTACAGCCGCCGACGGTGTAATCGGAATCTGTCATCGGGCTGATTTCGGAAAGCTTCACTCTGTCGTGGATAACCTCCGATTTATCATCGAAAAGCACCGTTGAAACGTAGCATTCGCCCTCCTGATTCTTCTGCTTATCAATCATTGAATTGAATCCGCCGATTGTATCCTTCTCAAGACCGTGCATCGAGCCGCTTCTGTCAAGAATAAATACAAGCTCCGTAATATTGTTTTTCATTTGACATACCTCCAAAAAAAATTAATGTGGCTGCTGGGTTTCTCAACCTTACAACCACATTATAGCGATTTGTTTTATTCTTTTGGTCGCATGGCAAGCGACAAATCAGAGCTTCGCCTTCCACTCGGCTTCCTTGAATCCGACAAGCACGAAATCATCCGAAACAAGAAGCGGTCTTTTGACAAGCATACCGTCCGTTGCGAGAAGAGAAAGCATCTCGTTCTCACTCATTGACGGAATTTTATCCTTGAGAGCCATTGATTTATAAAGGAGTCCGCTTGTATTGAAAAACTTTTTCAGCGGCAGACCACTTAAGGCATACCACTTTTTAAGCTCGTCAAGAGTCGGATTATCGACCTTTATATCACGGATTTCATACTCAACGCCGTTATCTTCAAGCCATTTTTTCGCTTTCTGACATGTAGTGCATTTGGGATAACAGATAAATTTAACCATAATTACGCTCCTAACAGACTCTGGTCAAACGCAAACAGAGCCTCGTTTATTCTGAAAATATCATATACACCGTTCACTATAAAATACTCGACGATAATATCGAATTTGTTGCTGTCCGAAAGAGCAAAGCCTGCTTTCTTGAGCAAATCCTCGGTTTCGGAAAGATTAAGCTCAAGAGAAATTGCAAAAGCGATGACCGTCTGTTTGCTCGGCTTATAATTCTTATCGCTTCTGATTTTTGAGAAAAGCTTGCGGTCGATGTTTGCTTTTTTATAGCATTCAACGTCAGTCATACCCTTTCGGTCGATATGCCAGAAAAGCATTTCGGCAAAGCTCTTGTCCATATCGCGTATCAGGTCGTCAATATCCTCAATTGAAATATTTGCACACGGCATCGGCACAGCCGCTTCGCAAACCGATTCGCATTCACCGCAGGTGTCCTCTTCGATGATATCCGTTCTTTTTGCCGCCGATGAACGTCGGTTTCTGAATAATCTTTCCTTCAGACCACGCTCCGATGCGTATTTATCATCAATATAGCTTTTTACGTCTGAAAAGATTCTTTTGCTGATTCCGAATGAAGTTTTATCGAAAACGACAAGGTAAACAAGCATCTCGTTTTCAAAGAGAAAATCAGTAATAACTCCCGTTGCAATTCTGAGCACGACCTCTTTCGGAAAGCCGTACGTGCCTGAAGAAATCAAAGGAATTGCAACGGATTCACAGCCGTTTTCCTTTGCGAGAAAAAGGCTCTCTTTAAAGCAGGATTCAAGCATTTTCACCGCTGTATCAAGCTCATAATTATCGGGACCGACGGTATGGATTACGAATTTGCAGGGAAGATTGAATGCGGGGGTGACTTTCGCCTTACCGACCTCGCAGCCCCCGAGAATCTCACAGGCCTTTTTCAGTTCCTGCCCTGCCGCCTTGTGAATCGCCAAATCCGTGCCTCCGTCGGGACAAAGACGGGTATTTGTAGGGTTGACAATTGCGTCACATTCAATTTTCGTTATATCCTGACGGATTATTTTAAGCGGCATTCAATCACCTCGCAAATATATTCTACAGAAAAATATAACATAACCGATTTATTCTGTCAATCAAGCTGAAAAGTCCTCCGAAGCAATGCTCCGAAGGACTCTTTTCTGTTTATGATTTAATTATTTAACCTTAACTTTATAGCACTTGATTTCGAAGGGCTTGATTTCGAAGCTCATTGCCTTGCCGCTTGCAATATCAACTGCAACGTCCTCACGCTCAAGAAGGTTACATTCTGCAACGCTTGCGATTTCAGCGAAGAATTCAACGTTAACGGTTGTTCTTCTGCCTGATTTTTCAACGAAGCGAACGATATAAGCATCCTCATCTTCACACTTCTTGACCGCTTCAAGAGTAACGTTTCTGCCGTCAACGCTGATAAAGGATTCGCTCTCTGCACCCTTTGCATCCTCTGCAATTTCAACGGGAAGCATCGGGTTATTGAATTCGAGACCTCTTACAAGAGTCTCTGCATCCTTCCAGCCGCCTGCGTGCGGATAGAGAGAATAAGTGAAGTAATGGTCGCCTCTGTCTGACTGCGGGTCGGGATTCATCGGAGCCTTGAGAAGAGTGATAATCATTCTCTGCTCGTTAACCTCATAACCGTATTTGCAATCGTTGATGATTGAGAGACCGTAGCCGTCCTCCGACATATCGATAAAGTTATGTGCGGAAACCTCAAACTTCGCCTTATCATAGGGATTGTGGCGGTAGTTGGAGCTTTCGATTGTGGCGTAAGCGATATCTCTTGTGAACTTCTGTGCCTTGATATCAACGTCGAAGCCGACCTTGAGAAGCTTCTCCTGCTCGTGCCAGCTGATAAAGGTATCGAAATCGATTCTGTCAAGCTCGTTGTAGATGATGATATTCTGTCTGAGCGTTGACTTCATAATCTTCTTTGTGATTGTTACGCAGGTGAATACGTCACCGCAGACAACACTTTCAACCTTGCCTGCCTCGGTTTCGAATTCACGGTCAGTATAGGTTGCAACGATATCCCATGCATCGTACTTGCCGGGAAGGTCTTCGTAAATGCGGAATACGTTACCCTTGCCTTCAAGGATTTCACGGTTATTCTTCTTATCAAAGATTGAAACAAGCTCTGCGGAAGCGTCAAACTTCAGGCTGAAGTTTGCATTTTCGATATCTGCGCATTCAACCGCCTTTGCTTCGGCAACGGCAGCTTCCTTTGTGTAGTATACTTTATAGCCTACTGCAGGAACGTCCTTTGCAACGAAAACAAGAACCTTTGTGCCGTCGAGCTTTGTATAAGCCTGAACGGGAACCTTATTGCCGTCTGCATCGTAGATTTCAACGTCCTTATAGGGAAGCTCAACCTTTGAGGTTGCGGGTGTGCCGAGCGAATTGAAGAGTGCGAAGGGCTTGCCGTATTTTGCTTCGCCGCTAACGTTGCCTGCAATTGCATTGAGAGCACCGTCACGTACCTCTTCACCGATTGCGATGATATCCTTATAGATATCGCAAAGGTCACCGAATACCTCTGTGATGTGTGAGCCGGGAAGCGAATCGTGGAACTGGTTTGTGAGAATCATCTGCCAGCCTTCGTTGAGCTTTTCAAGAGGATACTCATAGCCGTATTTCATTGCGATTGATGCAAAAATTTCTGCCTGACGGTAGAGATTCTCGCTGTATCTGTTGAGCTTCTTGAGGAGAGCCTTTGTTGTGTGAACACCTCTGTGCTCTTCAAGATAAAGCTCGTCTTTCCATGTGGGAATGTTGGTGTCGGTTGCCTTCGCCTTCATTCTTGCAAGTGAATCTTCAATCTTGCTGGGAACGGTTTCGGGCAGACCGGGGAAGCTCTTGTAACGCTTTGCATATTCAAGCATTTCGGTATCAACACCGCCGCCGCCGTCACCCCAGCCGTAGCAGTACATTGATTCGCCGATTGTTGCCTTGTCGGTATATTTCTTCCAGTTCATCTTGAGTGAGTCAGCCTCAACAGTACCGATGAAATGAGTGGGAGGAACGATTGAGAAAATCTTTGAGCCGTCGGGGCCTTCCCACCAGAAAGTATTATACTGCCAGGGGTTTGTGTCATTCCAGATACCCATTTTATGAGTTACGAAATATTCAACGCCTGCCTTCTTGAGAATCTGGGGCATTGCATAGCCGTTACCGAAAACGTCGGGTACCCAGCAGGTTTTGGGAGTGATGCCGAAGGTCTTTTCGGCATATCTTACGCCGTGAAGAAGCTGACGGACAAAGGATTCACCCGAAACGAGGTTACAGTCGGGCTCAACCCACATTGCGCCGATATATTCCCATCTGCCTTCTTCGATGGGTTTCTTACCCTGCTCGAGGAGTTTGGGATGACGTGTTTCCATTTCGATATATGTAGGTGCAGT